>CANJHY010000178.1:0-9124 GCA_947474275.1 Betaproteobacteria bacterium | reverse complement strand
GGCAGTTTCCAGGCGCTCGCGCACCGCGCGGTCGATCTGCATATCCAGCGCGAACTGTCGTCCGCGGTGTTGAGCGATGCCGTTGCGATGTTCGATGCGGGCGCTTCCGGCGCGCGCCGCGGCGCGATGGCGAGCCGCGTCAAGGCGCGCTGCTCGGAAGCGGGATTGCGCATCACGCGCGAAGCGATCCAGATCCACGGCGCGATCGGCTTCACCGACGAATACGATGCCGGGCTCTACCTCAAACGCGCCATGACGCTGTCGGCATGGCTGGGCAATGCGGCGCTGCACCGCCGGCGATATGCCGAACTCGCCGCGGCCGCCGGCGAATAGCCGCCAAGCGCCATGACGCCACCTGATTTCAGTTCGCTCAGCGACGACGAGTTTCGCGCCAAGGCGCGCGAATTCTTTGCTCAACACTACCCGTCGCACCTGCGGTTCATCCTGCGGCGCGCGCGGCTCGCGGAGATGATGGAGTGGTACTCGATTCTGTATACCCATGGCTGGGTCGCGCCCAGCTGGCCGCGCGAATACGGCGGCATGGGGCTGGACACCGGCAAGATGCTCATACTGCTCGAAGAGCAGGAGCAGTACGGGGTCACCCGCGTGCCCGACCACGGCATCGTGCAGGTCGGCCCCATCATCATGAAATACGGCAGCACCGAGCAGAAAAAATATTATCTGCCGAAAATCCTGTCGGGCGAACACATCTGGGGGCAGGGCTATTCGGAGCCCAACGCCGGTTCCGACCTGGCGAGTCTTGCGACTTCCGCGGTGCCCGATGGCACTGATTTCATCGTCAATGGCCAGAAGATCTGGACCACGCTAGCGCACGACTCGACGCACCTCTATACGCTGGTGCGCACCAGCAAGGAAGGCAAGAAGCAGGAGGGCATCAGCTTTTTACTGATCGACGCGAAAGCGCCGGGCATCACCATACGGCCGATCCGCAATATCGCCGGCCACGAAGAATTCTGCGAAGTCTTTTTCGAAAACGTGCGCGTGCCGCAAGCCAACCTGGTCGGCGGGCTCAACAAAGGCTGGACGGTCGCCAAAGCGCTGTTGTCGTTCGAGCGTATCAACATCGGCAGCCCGCGCCGGCCGCAGTACGCGTTGAAACGGCTTGAGCAACTGGCGCGCGCCAAAGGCCTGTTCGATGATCCGGGCTTCGCCGACAAATTCACCGCGCTCAAGCTGGACCTCGACGACCTCGGGTCCTTGTATGCGCGTTATGTCGAGATCGTGAAGCGCGGCGAGGAACTCGGGCAGGAAGTGTCCATGCTCAAGATCTGGGCGATGGAATCGTGGCAGCGACTGACCGACTTGTTGCTGGAAACCGGGCAGGAATACGGCGCCATGCCGGGCGAGCATACGGTGGATGGCGCCAAAGTCGATTTGCTGAGCCCGTTTTACTATGCGCGGCCGGGCACGATCTACGGCGGCTCCAGTGAAGTTCAGCGCAACATCCTCGCCAAGTACGTCTTAAAACTCCCGTCCTGAGACCTGCCACCCGCGCGAGTTGAGCGGCAACAGCGCAGCGTTGTCCGCTCGTACTCGCGCACGTAAACCAGCCGCCGTGCAGTCGAGGTTTACGCGACTTTCATCGGCAGTATCACCATCTGCTGTCCCATGATGTGCAGCCGTTGCTGGATGGCGAGGGCAGTCTGGTTATGCAGCCAGCGCGTGAAAAAAGATTCGCTCGCAAAAATCAGCTTGCTGGCGAAACACACGCTGTTGGGAAATTCCCGGCTTGCCTGGTCGGACAGCTTGATCAACTCTTCCACCGGGTCGGTGCCGAACGCGAGACAGGACTTGGCGGCGAGCCCGTGGCTGTGGCAGAAATTGACGTAGTAGCGCAGCGAGTTTTCGATTTCATAGCGCAGCGTGCGCAGCGCGCCCTGCCCGTCGTAGCTCTGGGCGTCGACTTCGCCTACGCTGAGGAAAATAAAATTTTTGAAATGCCCGTGAAACAGCCGCTGCACCCACAACAGCGCGTGCATGCTGACGCCGCGGTTCTTGCCGACGAAAAACACCGCGGTCGGCAGTTGCGGGTCGAGCGCCGGCGGATTGGCCGCATCCTGCTGCATCGGCTGTCCCGAAAAGAGCTTGTCGATCTCGCGCAGTTGCTCGCGCGTCGCGCTGTAATGCCAGCGGATCGCCAGGCAGACGGCGACGACGCCGCCGGTGATAAGAATCGTGACCCAGCCGCCGGTGCCGAATTTTTCGAAAACGAGTATTGTCAGAATGCCGCTGGTCACCACGAGGCCCGCTGCCGACAGCAGGAAGCGCCACAGCCATTTTTTCGCCACGCGCCGGTTTTTCACCCAGTAGACGCACAGGCCGAACAATGAAATCGAAAACGTGAGAAACACGTTGATGCTGTAGAGCACCACCAGCAGGGTGACGCTGCCGCCGCTCCATACCAGAACTGCCAGCGCGGCCGCGCCCATCAACACGATTCCGTTCTGCGTGACCAGCCGGTTGGACAACTGGCGAAACTGGCGCGGCACCCACGAATCGGCCGCCATGTTCGAAAGTACCGCGGGACCGCCGAGAAATCCTGTATTGGCGGCGACGAAAAGCAGTCCGGCCTCGAGCACGAGTACACCGATCAGAGCGGCGCCATTGATTGCCGGGCCGCCGAAATCGAGGTGATCGATGATGGATTTGAATACCACGGCGTTGAGCGTTTGTCCCGGGCTGTGCGTGGCGTCCCACAACAGGTAGAGCAACATGATGCCGCCGGCGGTGAAGGCGAGCGAGGTCGCCATGTAGAACATGGTCCATTTGCCGGTCGCAACCCGCGGCTCGGCGAGCGTATTGACGTTGTTCGAAACGGCTTCGAGGCCGGTGTAAGTGCCGCCGCCCTGTGAGTACGCAAGCAGGATTATCGAAACCACGAAAATCCAGCTGGTATCACGCGCGAGGCCCGCCGTCTCGTTGAGCGTGTCGGGAATGAGCGCCGGCAGACGGTCGGCGTGCGCGTAGATGCCGTAAGTGATCAGAAACACGTGCACGATCACGAAGCCGACAAATATCGGCAGCAAAAATTTGATCGCTTCCTTCATGCCGCGCAGATTGAGGGCGACCAGCGCGATAATGGCGCCAATCCCGATCCCGATCTTGTAGCCATGCCAGCCCAAGGGCAGCAGGCTGAACAGCGCGTCGGTGCCGCTGGCAATGGAAATCGCGATAGTGAGCACGTAGTCGACGATGAGCGCGGCACCGGAGACGAGTCCCGCATGCGGGCCGAGCAGATTGGTCGCCACCTTGTAACCGCCGCCGCCGTTTGGAAACAGTTCAATGACCTGGTTGTAAGCCAGCGAAATGATGAAGACGGTGATGGCGATCGCCGCCGCGAGATAAAGCCCGAAATGCGTGTGGCTGCCGAGCGCGAGGTAAGCTTCCTCGGGACCGTAGCAGGAAGATGAGAGACCGTCGGCGCCAAGTCCGACCCACGCAAAAAAAGCAACCAGCGCGACGTTCTTGCGGGTGGCGGAATCGAGGGGATCCAGCGGCGCGCCGGTAATCAGGCGGCGCAGGGTTCTGGTTTCAGCCATGCGGGAGGCGCTGAACCGTCTGCCTGCGTTGTCCAGCGCAGTGTTTGGTTAAATGCAGTACGGCACCGTCGCGGTTCGCCGCGAGCAGGCGTTCGAAATGGGTGAGGGCAGCGGGATTCACGCGCGGGGATGGGGAAAGTGTGCGGCGGCGGCGATTGAATTCCGACCGTGCAGGCTTCATCATAGCGCAGTTCCACGTCCCTAACCAATTGGAAAAACGATGAAACAGGCGATTCACATTGCGCAAGCGCTGCAGGCGACAGGCACTTGTTCGCCGGCGATACGCTGGGGCAGCGGCATGGGCCTGTTCAATCCGGACGGACGCGATACGCTGGCCGCGCGATTTGTCGATGCCCATATGAATCTGGCATGAGGCCGGCGGCGTGAAGCGCAAGGCGGTGCAAAAGGCCAAACCGAAGCGCCGCGATCCCGCGCCTGTCACGCACGCGTCGCTCGCGAAGTATGGCAAAGTCATCCTCGCCGCTTTCGCCAAGCTGGGCATACAATGCGAGTTCGATCTCGTGCTGCACCTGCCCATGCGCTACGACGATGAAACGAAGCTTCATCGCATCAGCGCAGCGCCCGAGGGCGCGCCCGCACTGGTCGAGGGAGTCGTCACCGACAATGCGATCAAGTACCGGCCCAAGCGCCAGCTGGTGTGTACGGTCGAAGACGAGTCGGGCGTGCTGGCCATGCGTTTTCTCAATTTTTACGGCAGCCAGGTGAAGCAGCTGGCACCCGGCACGCGCGTGCGCCTGTTCGGGGAAATTCGCCAGGGATTTTTCGGCGCAGAGATGGTGCACCCGAAGTATCGCGTGGTGAACGCAGATACGCCGATCGCGCAAACCCTGACGCCGGTGTATCCGACCACGGCGGGCCTGAGCCAGGCCAACCTGCAGCGCCTGGCGCGCGACGCGCTCGCCGCCAGTGACCTTTCCGACACCTTGCCAGCGGCGCTGCTCGAAGAATTGAGGTTGCCCGGATTCCGCGAAAGCGTCAGCTTTCTGCATCATCCGCCGCCTGCCACGGCGCAGGGCGCGTTGCAGAACCGCACGCACCCGGCGTGGCGCCGCGTCAAGTTCGATGAATTGCTCGCGCAGCAGTTGTCGATGCGCATACATTACGACCACCGTAAAACCGTCAGCGCGCCCGCGCTGCCGGCGCAACAAAAACTCACCACCGTCCTGCTTGAGCAATTGCCCTTCAAGCTGACGCGCGCGCAGTTGAAGGTGGCAGACGAAATCCGCCGCGATCTCGCGCGGCCGCATCCGATGCAGCGCCTGTTGCAGGGCGACGTCGGCAGCGGGAAAACGGTGGTAGCGGCACTTGCCGCGCTGCAGGCATTGGAAAACGGCTATCAGGTGGCGATCATGGCGCCGACCGAAATCCTCGGCGAGCAGCACTACAACAAATTCACCGGCTGGTTGAGCGACCTCGGTATCAAGGTCGTGTGGCTTAGCGGCAATCTGAAGGCGAAGCAGAAACGCGTAGTGTTGGGCGAGATCGTATCAGGCGAAGCGCAGATCGCGATCGGAACCCACGCGCTCTTTCAGGACGATGTCGAGTTCAGCAAGCTGGGTCTTGCGATCGTCGACGAGCAGCATCGTTTCGGCGTGCGCCAGCGTCTGGCGCTGCGCTTGAAAGGCGCCCGCGAAGGCACCACGGCGCAGCCACATCAGTTGATGATGAGCGCCACCCCTATACCGCGCACGCTCGCCATGAGTTATTACGCCGATCTCGACGTCTCGGTCATCGATGAAATGCCGCCTGGCCGCACCGCGATCGCAACGCGCCTGGTCGCCGATACGCGGCGCGACGAGGTGATCCAGCGCATACGCGATGCGTGCGTCGCCGGCAGCCAGGCGTACTGGGTGTGCCCGCTGGTCGAAGAGTCGGAGGTGCTGCAGTTGCAAACGGCGCTCGATACGCATGCGCGGCTGGAGGCGACCTTTCCCGAGCTGAAAGTAGGCCTGGTCTACGGCCGGCTCGCCGCGGCGGAAAAGCAGGCGGTGATGCAGGCGTTCAAGAACGGCCAGTTGCAGCTGTTGGTCGCAACCACGGTCATCGAAGTCGGCGTCGACGTGCCGAACGCAACCCTGATGGTGATAGAAAATGCCGAGCGCATGGGGCTCGCGCAATTACACCAGTTGCGCGGCCGGGTGGGCCGCGGCGCGGGTGCCAGCACCTGCATCCTGCTTTTTCAGCAACCGCTATCGCAACTCGCGCGTGAGCGGCTGAAAATCATTTTCGAAAGCAACGACGGTTTTGAAATTGCGCAGCACGATCTGCGCGTGCGCGGTCCGGGAGAATTGCTGGGAGCGCGCCAGAGCGGCGTGCCGATGCTGCGCTTTGCCGATCTCGATGCCGATGTGGATTTGCTCGATGCCGCGCGCCGTACCTCACTTGATTTGCTGCGCGATCAGCCGGCCGTCGCCGAGCGGCATCTGCAGCGCTGGCTGGGTGGCAAACAGCAATATCTGCGCGTTTAGATGTCCGTGACGGACAAACGCGTTGCGTAGGCGATAATGACGGCGGGAAACCGATATTGCATGAAAATAACCGATACTTTGTGGCACCCGTTGCCCGCCTGCGGGGATGTCCGTTTGCGGCGATGGCTGTTGGATCGCGGCTCGCTGACGTGCCGCATCCAATTGCGCTGTGAAAATTTCCGGCTCGACGTGTTGTCGCAGCGTCTGGCTGGGGCGCGGCGCGACGAACGCGCCGTCATCGGAGTGCGCGCGGACGCGGACTGCATGGTGCGGGAAATCAGCCTCAATTGCGGACGCCAACCGCTGGTATTCGCGCATTCGGTGGTCGCGCCGCGCGCTTTGAAAGGAGCGTGGCGCATGCTGTCGGGGTTAGGCACGCGGCCGCTCGGTGCGGCGTTATTTACCGACCCGCGAATCAGGCGTTTTCCGCTGCGCTTTCGCCAGCTCAACCGTAGCCACGCGCTGTACCAGCGGGCGCAAAGCCTCGTTGACGAGCCGCCCGTATCGTTGTGGGCGCGGCGCTCGTTATTCGTTTTAGCCGGTTCGCCATTGCTCGTGACTGAAGTGTTTCTTCCCGCTATCCTTGCGCTAGCGCCATGAAACTCAAAGAGCGACTCGACATCTACGAAAAGCTGATGCGGCTCGACAAGCCGATCGGCATATTGCTGCTGCTGTGGCCGACGCTGTGGGGACTGTGGCTGTCGTCGCTCGGCTCGCCCAACCCCGTGGTTGCGGTCATTTTCGTGCTGGGCGTGGTGCTGATGCGCTCGGCCGGCTGCGTCATCAACGATTTTGCCGACCGCGATTTCGATCGCCACGTCGAGCGCACCAAAGACCGGCCGCTTGCCGCGCGGTTGATTTCCCCGCAGGAGGCGTTGCTGGTGGCCGGCGTCCTCGTCCTGCTGGCTTTTCTGCTGGTGCTGCAGCTGAACTGGCTGGTCATCAAACTGTCAATGATCGCATTGGCGCTCGCGGTGATTTATCCGTTTCTGAAGCGCGTGTTCTGGCTGCCGCAGGCGTGGCTCGGTGTGGCATTCGGCTTCGGCATCCCGATGGCGTTCGCCGCGCACCAGCAACAGGTGGTGCCGCTCGCGTGGGTTCTGGTGCTGGCCAATACCTTCTGGGCGATTGCTTACGATACCGAGTACGCAATGGTCGATCGCGATGATGACGTGAAGCTGGGTTTGAAATCCTCGGCGATACTGTTCGGACGCTACGACGTCGCGGCCATCATGGTATGCCACGCGCTGTTCTTGTTCGCCATGGGCTACGTTGGTTATCGGTCGGGCTGCGGGGTAGGTTATTTCTGCGGGCTGGTCGCGGCGGCCGGCGTGGCGGCCTACCAGTACTTGCTGATACGCGACCGCCGCCGCGAGAATTGTTTCAGGGCGTTCCAGCTCAACAATCTCGTCGGTGCCGTAATCTTCGCCGGTATCGTTGCCGAATTCCTGTTGCGTATTCCGCTGTTCGCGGGCGCGCCTCTTGCGCGCTGAGCGGCCGTGAAATACCGCGACCTCAGGGATTTCATCGCCCAGCTCGAGCAGCGCGGGGAACTCAAACGCATCGCGGTGGAAATCAATCCGCGGCTCGAAATGACCGAGATCTGTGATCGCGTGCTGAAGGCCGGTGGACCGGCGCTGTTGTTCGAAAAGCCCGCGGGATTCGGCATGCCGGTGCTTGGCAACCTGTTCGGTACGCCGCTGCGCGTTGCTCTCGGCATGGGTGAAGAGAGCGTCGGCGCGCTGCGCGAAATCGGGCGCGTGCTGGCGGCGTTGAAGGAGCCCGAGCCGCCTGGCGGATGGCGCGATGTATGGGACAAGCTGCCGTTGTTGAAGCAAGTGCTGAGCATGGCGCCCAGAGAGATATCGGGCGCGCCGTGCCAGGAACAAATATGGGAAAAGTCAGACGTGGACCTCGGCCGCCTGCCGGTGCAGACCTGCTGGCCGGGCGATGCCGCGCCGCTGATCACATGGGGCCTCGTCGTCACGCGCGGTCCGCAGAAGGCACGCCAGAACCTCGGCATCTACCGCCAGCAGGTGATCGCGCCGAACAAAGTCATCATGCGGTGGCTGAACACGCGCGGTGGCGCCCTCGATTATCGCGATCACTGCCTGGCGCATCCGCGCGAACCGTTTCCCGTCGCCGTTGCGCTCGGTGCCGATCCCGCGACCATGCTGGGCGCGGTGACGCCGGTGCCGGACAGCCTGTCCGAGTATCAATTCGCAGGGCTGCTGCGCGGCGGCAAGACTGAAATCGTGAAGTGCCTCACCCACGATCTGCAGGTGCCGGCCAGCGCCGAGATCGTGCTCGAAGGATACATTTACCCGGGCGAGACGGCGCTCGAAGGGCCGTTCGGCGACCACACCGGTTATTACAACGAGCGCGAGTATTTCCCGGTGTTTACCGTCGAGCGCATCACCGCGCGGCGCGACCCCATTTATCACAGCACCTACACCGGCAAGCCGCCCGACGAACCGGCGGTGCTCGGCATGGCGCTAAACGAAGTGTTCGTGCCGCTATTGCAGAAACAGTTTCCGGAAATCGTCGATTTCTATCTGCCGCCCGAAGGCTGCTCGTACCGGCTGGCGGTGGTGAGCATGAAAAAACAGTATGCGGGCCACGCCAAGCGCGTGATGTTCGGCATCTGGTCGTTCCTGCGCCAGTTCATGTACACCAAGTTCATCATCGTCACCGACGATGACGTGAACGTGCGCGACTGGAAGGAAGTCATCTGGGCGCTGACGACGCGCGTCGATCCTCAGCGCGATACGCTGATAGCGGACAACACGCCGATCGACTACCTCGACTTTGCCAGCCCGGTCTCAGGGTTGGGTTCCAAGATGGGGATAGACGCCACCAACAAATGGCCGGCGGAAACGGCACGCAGCTGGGGGGAACCCATTGCCATGGATGCTGCAACCAGGCTCAGAGTCGACGCGCTGTGGAGCAGTCTGGATCTGGAAAAAAAATAGCCGGGAGCTACCCGGCTATAGAATTTTGGCGCAGCTTTTTAGTTAGAACTTTAGTACTGCGCCAACTGTTAACTGATTGACCCGGGCGTCGCCGGTCGTATCG
>CANJHY010000177.1:0-9275 GCA_947474275.1 Betaproteobacteria bacterium | reverse complement strand
CGTGCGTCAGAAAATCGCCCACCACGGTGTAGTCAGCGGGGTTTTTGGCGGTCGCGCGCATGCTGTAGAGCAGCACGTCGTCCATCGGGAAAGCCGCCGCGCTGCCATTGTCGAGCGCTGCCAGCGCTTCGTTGTGGTCCTTGACCTGCACGAAGCGCATATTCAGCGACTCGTCCAGGTTGTAATTCTTGATCGCGCGTTCGTTGGTCGTGCCGCTGGTGACGACCACCGGCTTGCCTTTCAGGTCCTTGTAGTCCTTGATTTTCGATGCGGTCTTCACCAGCATGCGCGTGCCGGTGAAAAACGTTGTCACCACGAACGAAACCATTTTCTGCCGCTCGACGCTGTTGGTCGTCGAGCCGCATTCGAGGTCGACGTCGCCGTTCATCACCATCTGCACGCGCGCCGACGGCACCATCGTCACCATGCTCACCTTGAGATCGGGCATTTTGAGCTCGGCCTTGACCGCGTCGACGATTTTCATGCAGAGGTCGACCGAATAGCCGACATACTGTTTTTTGTCATCAAGGTCGGAAAACGGCACCGACGCCTCGCGCACGCCGAGCACGATGGCCTTTTTGTCCTTGATGCGCTTCAAGGTGACGCTGTCCTGCGCGAGCGCCGGTGCGGCGACCATAGCGCAGATGGCACATGCGGCAACCGCCAGTATCCATCGTGATATGCAATGCATGACTTGCCCCCCGGGTCTTTTTGCCATTCTGCGGGTTAGTTTACCGCAACGTGTGTGATGATATATCGTGGCGTCTTTTTTGAAGCGGTGGTGGCGGAATGGGCAAAAAACCTCAAATGAGCCGGAATAAAACGGCGCGGCGGCTGTTCTTTGCGCTGGCGTTGGTTCTCCCGGTTGCCGTTGGCGCTCAGCAGTATCCGACCAAGCCGATACGGTTGATCGTTCCCTTCACCGCGGGCGGCGGCACGGACATTTCGGCGCGCATCGTCGGGCAGAAACTCGCGGAGAGGCTGGGCGTCGGCGTGGTGGTGGACAACCGCACGGGCGCTGGCGGCATCATCGGTACCGAGATCGTCGCCAGGGCGGCGCCGGATGGTTACACGCTGGTGCTGGTCAGCAGTAGCCATGCCATCAATCCGAGCCTGCACAAGAAACTGCCCTACGACTCGGTCAAAGACTTTGCGCCTGTTTCACTGGTCGTGCTGTCGCCCGGCATGCTGGTCGTCAACAACAGCGTGCCGGCGCGCACGGTCAAGGAGTTCGTGGAGTGGGTGCGCTCGAAGCCAGGCCAGCTCACGTACGGTTCCGCCGGCACCGCGACCCCCGTGCATCTATCGATGGAATTATTGAAAAGCATGGAGCGCATGGATATCGTGCATGCCCCTTACAAGGGCGCCGGGGCCGCGATTCCCGATCTGCTCGGCGGCCATATCGTCGCGATGATTCCATCGACCGCATCCGTGCTCGCGCTGGTCAAGGCAGGCAAGCTGCGCGCGTTGGCGGTGACGAGCCGGGCGCGCACGAGCTCCGCCCCCGATGTCCCCACCATGACAGAAGCCGGCGTTCCCGATTACGAAGCGAGTTCGTGGTACGGCCTGCTTGCGCCGGCCAACACGCCGCGCGCCATCGTCACGCGGCTGAGTTCCGAAATCGCGCAGATCGTGAAAATGAACGATGTGCGCGAGCGCCTGGTGCCGCAGGGGCTGGACCCGGTTGGCAGCACACCGGCGGAGTTCGCGGTGACCATCAACGACGAGCTGACGAAGTGGGCGCGCGTGATCAAGGCGGCGGGGCTGAAGCCGGAGTGATTTAGTCATACCCGCGCAGGCGGGTATCCAGACGCAGTTGAATTTACTGGGTTCCCGCCTGCGCGGAAACGACGAAGTGCATTTCACCGAACCTGTTAGTACTCCGCGAACATCCTTCTTAGCGTCGCCACATCGCTGGTGACGGCAAGCCCGAGCATCAACAGGACGCGGGCTTTTTGCGGGCTCAAGTTGTCCGCGGCGATGACGCCCAGCTGGTCGAATTCGGCGCGGCCGATCACGCGGCCGTTGCCAACGCGGCTCGAGCGCACGAACACGGTCTTGCCGGCCTTCTTGATTGCTGCCACTTCGAGTTCCGACAGCGAGCCTGCGCCGGTCGCGGCGAACACGATGCCGCGTACGCCTGCTGCGCTCAATGCAGCGACGATCAGCGGCGCATCGCTTTCTACCGACGAGTAGACGATCTCGACGCGCGGCAGGTCTTTGATCGCCTTGAGGTCGAATTCGGACACGGTCGTATGCCGTTTCGTTGAAGAGCGGTAGTAGGCAACCTTGTCCTGGTCCACGTAGCCGAGGAAGCCAAGTTCGCCCGAGCGGAAAGTCTCCGCGCGAAAGGTGTTGCTCTTGGTCACGTCGCGCGCAGCATTGATTTCATCATTGAGAACGACGAGCACGCCGTGGCCGCGCGAGTCGGGGCAAGCCGCAGTGCGCACCGCATTGACGAGATTCAGTGGCCCGTCCGCGCTCAGCGCCGTCGCCGGGCGTTGCGAGCCGACCAGCACCACCGGGCGGTCATGCTTTACCGTCAGGTTCAGAAAGTAAGCGGTCTCTTCGATGGTGCTGGTGCCATGCGTGATGACGACGCCCGCCACATCGGCGTCCGCAGTGAAGAGTGTATTGATGCGTTCGGCCAGCGCACACCAGATCGCGAACGTCATATTGGAGCTGCCGATATTGCTGACCTGCTCGACGCTGACGCGCGCGTATTGTTTCAGTTCCGGCACCGCCGCGACGAGTTCGTCGCCACCCAGTTCGCCGGCCTTGTATTCCGCCATGCTCATCGTGGAGTTGCCGCGACCGGCGATGGTGCCGCCCGTCGAGAGCACGACGACGCGGGGCAGGGTATCGGTAGTCAATGGGAGTTCCTCCGTAAGTTCGATTCAGGCCCGCGGGACAATGCCGGCGGGAAGCTGCATGCAATGGCGGGCGATTGCGCCGGGATGCGCAGGCCACACTCTTTCCGCATCACGATGCGCTAAACAGTGCTGCAGCGCCTTGCGGATCGCGTGCAGGCGGAACGGCTGGCCGGCCACGTATGCATGCAGTCCAAGTGCGAAGACCAGCGGCTGTTTTTCGGACTGTGCCAGCATGGTCTCGAACTGGTTGACTATCATGTCGGCGAATTCGCGTCCGGCATGGCGGCGGTGCAGCAAAGCGGTGACGTCGTTGAGTTCCACGGGATAGGGCACGGACAGCAGTGGTCCCGCGCGTGTCGTCATCCAGAAAGGCTGGTCGTCGGCGGGCCAGTCAAGCACATAGCTGTAGCCGGCTTCTTTCAGCAGATCGAGCGTGACGCGCGTTTCGCCGAAACCCGGGCCCAGCCAGCCGCCGGGCGGTTTGCCGGACTTCGCGGCGATTGCGTCCGTCGCTTCGCGGATGAGATGCGCTTCGTCCTGCTCCCACATATCGTTCTGCATTTCGGAACTGGTACGGCCGTGGCCGATGATTTCGGCGCCGCTTCCATGCAAACGATCGACCAGTTCCGGCCGGTCGCGATAGAGCATGCCGTTGACGGCGAAAGCGAGCGGCAGCTTCAGCTCGCCGAACATCTTGACGAGGTTCCAGAGGCCGACGCGCTGGCCGTAGTCGCGCCAGCCGAAGTTGCGCTGCGTCTGCGGCGCGCCGAGAGTCGAGATGTCTTCGCCGAGGCCGGCGCCGAACGCGAAATGCTCGACGCTGACAGCGACATAGAACGCGAGCCGCTTGCCGCCGGGCCAGCTGTAATCGGCGCGCCTGCCGATCGCCGAGTACGGATAGCGGTGATGATCCGGCAATTGCATCGGCGTCGTCATCTCAGCTTTCCGGGAGCATGCCGTGCGGCAGTGCCGCGCAGTGGTCGGCGATCTGGCCCGGCAGGGTGAACCAGACGCGCTCGCGCTTGGGGTGGTTGACGACGTGGCGCAGCGCAGCGGCGAGCAGGCCGAGCCGGAACGGCTGGCCCATCGTCATCGGGTGCAGTGCGATGGTGCACACCAGCGGGTAGTCAACGCATTGCTCGATCATTTCGTCGAACTGGTCGACGATCATGTCGGCGAATTCGCCCGCGGTCTGATGGCGGAACAGCAGCGCGACGGAATCGTTCACTTCGAGCGGATAGGGCACGGACAGTATGCGTCCCTGGCGCGCCTTCATCCAGAACGGCTGGTCGTCGGCGCACCAGTCCATCACGAACTTGTAGCCGGCCTCCTGCAGCACGTCGATGGTGACGGGCGTGTGCGACATGCCCGGGCCCATCCAGCCGTAGGGGCGGCGGCCGTAGAACTTCTCGATGGTGGACGTGGAGTCCGCGACCATGCGCGCCTCGTCACCTTCCCACATCGTCATCTGGCGCTCCGACTGCGTGCGGCCGTGGCCGATGATCTCGTCGCCACGCGCCTTCATGCGTTCGACGATGTCGGGACGGTGGTCGCACATCAGGCTGCTGAGATTGTGGGCGGCGGGCAGCTTCAGTTCGTCGAGCAGATCGAAGAGCCGCCAGATGCCGACGCGGTGACCGTAGTCGCGCCACGCGTAATTGCGCTGCGTCTGGCGGCCGCCGGCACCGAATGCCGGATCGGAGCCGGCACCCGCGCCGAACGCAAAATACTCGACGTTGGTGCCGATGTAGAACGCGAGCCGCTTGCCGCCCGGCCAGTCGTAGACCGGCCGGCGATCGATCATCGAATAGTCGTAGCGGGGGTGGGAGGGAAACACGGTGTTGCCGCGCAACCGGGATCAGTCGACTTTGGCGCCGGATTCCTTGATGACCTTCGCCCACTTGGTGGTTTCAGCCCTGAGGAATGCAGCGAGCTCTTCAGGCTTGTTGCCGACGACTTCGCAGCCGAGGCCGGTGAGTTTTTCGCGCATCTCTGGCTGCTGCAGGGATTTGACGATCTCGCTGTTGAGCCGGTTGACGATGGGCTGCGGTGTGCCGCCGGTCGCGAACACGGCGAACCACGTCGTGGCGACGAATCCGGGAACGCCGGCCTCTATCATCGCCGGCACGGCGGGCAGCTGCGAGCTGCGCTTGGCACTGGCGATCGCTAGCGGACGCATCTTGCCTGCCTTGATGTACGGCATGCCGCCAGCGATGTCGGTGAACGTCAGGTTCAAGACCCCGCTCATGAGGTCGATCAGCGCAGGGCCGTTGCCCTTGTACGGCACGTGGACCATGTTGATGCCGGTCGCGCTCTTGAACATCTCGCCGACGAGGTGGCCGATGCCGCCGTTGCCGGACGAGCCGAAGTTGAGCTTGCCCGGGTTGGCCTTCGCGAGCGCGATGAGTTCCTTGACCGTTTTGGTCGGCATGCTCGGATGCACGACGAGCGCGATGGGGATTTCGGCGACCAGCGTGACCGGCGCGAAACCGTTGACCGGGTCGTAATTGAGCTTCCCATACAGCGCCTGATTGCTCGCCAGCGCCGGCGTCGCCATGATCAGCGTATAGCCGTCGGGGGGCGCCTTGGCGACGATTTCGCTGCCGAGGTTGCTGCCCGCGCCCGGCCGGTTGTCGACGATGACCGTCTGGCCCAGCGCTGCGGTCAGCGGCGGCGCCACGAAGCGCGCAAGGATGTCGGACGTGCCGCCGGCGGCGAACGGGACGACCATCCGAACCGGCTTGTCGGGATAACTCTGGGCGCCGGCGTGCGGCAGCGCGGCGAATGCAAATAACAATGTCAGTGCGAGATGTTTCGGCATGGCGGGATGTTTCAAAAGTTGCGAAGGGGAAAGCTGCGGATGTGCGACATTGATAGTCTAGATTAAACGGCAGGGGCGGGCAACGGCAACGGGGATAAGGCTTGCGCAAACAAAATGCGCGGCCCTGATTTTCCGGGAACTGCGTCAGCGGACAATGGAGTGTAACTTCAAGCTTTGGGATGAAGTGCGGCGCGCCGCTTGCGGCATGCACAAACTCAACAGGGAAATCGCGCTATTCGAAACTGCCGGAAACGACCAAGCGCTACGAAGTGGAAGGCGTCGAGGCCGATCCCCGCGCGCCTGAAGAAATGCGCAAGATGCTGCCGGCCGAGATGGCGAAGTGGGCGAATGTTGCTAAGGTGGTGAATATTTAGGGGCGGCGAGGTTTCCCGAACATACCCCAAACCACTACCTGATTATTAGCGGAACGAGTCGCACGTTCATGTGACGCTTGACGATAATGCTTCTGCAGTGGAGCAGCACAGGGCCACCACGTGTAGTGACGGTTCACTGGGGCGGCCTTTTCTTTGGCTACTCTTCTTTTGGCCGCGCTGGCGCAACCAGCTTTCCGGGCTGCCCCCGGCGGCTCTGAATTCACGCGCAGCGGGAATGAAAGATGTTGGAAAGAAGTAACCAGCCCCGGGGCCGCCCCCGGGAATTCAAGCTAGAGAGAATCCTGCTAGACTTTCACATCCCTTATGCAATCGCACAGAACAAAACATATAACAATGAATCTGGCCTCACGCATAGTCGAAGCCGCCGACCTCGAAGCAGCGGTGGAAGTCTGTTTTGAAAAAAAATGGACGGACGGCCTGCCAGTGGTGCCGCCGACACGCGGGGCGATAGAGCGCATCCTCGCTTATCTCAAACGCGATCCCGCTGAAGTCGTCGGCGTGGTGCCGCCGCGCAGCGGGGTGGCGACCATAGAGAAAATCGCCATCAACTGCGTAATGGCGGGCTGCAAGCCCGAATACGTGCCTATCGTAATTGCCGCGCTCGAAGCAGTGCTCGAGGAAAAATTTAATCTCAACGGCGTGCAGACAACTACGCATGCCTGCGCGCCGCTCGTCATAGTCAGCGGTCCCGCGGTGAAGACGCTGGGCTTCAATACACGCGAAGGCGCGCTCGGTCACGGCTGCCGCCCTTCGGCGACGATAGGCCGCGCATTGCGCCTGATCCTGTGGAACATCGGCGGCGGCTTTCCCGGCGACCCTTGCAAGACGACACTCGGGCATCCCGGCTATTTCACCTTTTGCCTCGCCGAAGACCAGGAGGCGAATCCGTGGGAGCCGCTGCACGTCGAGCGCGGCTTCAAGGCGGACGATACTGTCGTTACAGTCACGGCGGTGACGGCACCGATGTCCGTAGCGACCGGCGCCGGCTACAGCCCGATCGAAGACGTCCTTTGTTTGCTCGGCGATTCAATCGCAACACTCGGCAGCAACAACATCACCGGCGGCGACATGGTTTACGTGCTGGGGCCGATGGCCGTGAAGGCGCTGCATGAAGCGGGGCTCACCAAGGCGCAGGTCAAGGAAGGCATCATGAAATTCGCCACGCGCCCGGTGCACGAAGCGAAGCGCCGCCGCTCCATTTCCGCGACGCATCCGATGCACTGGAGCCACGTTGTAGACGAGAACGATCCGAACGCGCGCGTGCCGTGGATACGCTCGCCGGAAAACCTGGTGCTTGTTACCAGCGGCGGCTGGGGTTCGGGTGCGGGATTTTGCGCGCTGTGTTCGGGTTGGGGCACGCTGGGCGGGTATACGCAGAGCAGGAAGGTGGAGTTTCCGGGCAATTAGAAATACAGAAAAGCATTTGGCCGCAGATAAACGCTGATGTTTTGTAATTGACGGTTAATGGGTTCAACACGAGATTCTCATTGTTATATGAATTTGTTATTTTTGTTTTATCTGCGTTCATCCGTGGTCATCTGCGGCTGAAAATAGCTTTAGAGTTTGAATTCAGGAGGCGCGCATGACCATTGAATTATTCGACCCGGTAGGCGAAGTCGAGGCGATCACCCAGAAGCCGCAGCGCATATTGGAGACGCTGGCAGGCAAGCGCGTGGGCTGCATCTTCAACCAGCACGTGTCGGCGATCCCGTTCTGGAAAGCGATGGAAGAAGAGATCGGCAGGACGCTGAACCCGGCGAGCGTGATGCGCGTCTACAAAACCAACACGTGGGCGCCGGCGCCGCGCGTCGATGCGAACAAACTGCTGGCGGAAACAGATTACGCGCTGGTCGGCGTCGGGGCCTGAGGCTCCTGCACCTCCGGCGCCGTGCGCGACGGGATATATCTGACGAAGGCGGGTCACCCGACAGTGGTGTTCGTGCACGACTTTTTCGAGAAGGCGGCGCGCGCGCAGGCGAAAGCGCTCGGTATGCCGGATTTGAAAATCTACGTCTATCCGCAGCACAAGGCCGGCGATTTTGAAGCGGGCGAAGCGGTCAAAGGCGTGAAGGCCGCGCACGAGCTGGCGGACTGGCTCGAAACGCGCGGCTGAAATCGCGCGCAGTTATTCGTCGGGCTGGCAGTGGTTTGCGTGCGGTCACGTTGAGGCTGATCGGCAGCTTGTAAACCATATTGCTGGTGTCGTCTAAGAGGCCGAAGTTTTCGACGCGGACGATGTCGGTAAAGCTGGCATCGTGCAGGTAAGCGGTCAGGATATCTTCATTCAGGCCGACACGGTGAAAGTCCGCCTCGTCCATCGGGCTGCCGAACATGATTCCCATGATTTGCATGCGCTGTTTCAGGCTCATCTCCGGGTCCAGGAACAGCCGGCACAGGGTGTCCGGGTCGGGGACACTGACGCGTAGCACCCCGCCCGCCGTCAGCACGCGATTGAATTCACGCAACGCGGCCGGCAGCTCCTTTTGGAACCGCAGGTGCTCGATGACGTGCGATGCGTAAATTTCCAGGATGCTGTCGTCGGCGAAGCGCGACAGGTCCGCGCAATGTCCGAGGTAGTCCACGTGCGGGCCTGGCAGCACGTTGAGGATTTTTCCAGTCAGGATGCGCGATCTGCCCGCCGATGTGCAGGCGGATCGCCGGCGTGCCGGCGTTATGTCTGCCGCTTGCGGAGAAAATGTTTTTCAACAGGAAGACGAACATAAGAGCATTGACTCTGGAGAGTTTGCGGCGGGAGCAGTCACACCACCAGAAGAGAGCGGCATGCACCCACGCGGTATATGTGCGCGTAAGGCCTTCCCGCCGGCGCGGCTTCGTGCTGTTAAAATTCCAGTGCGCAATGCCACTGCGGCATTCCTGCGTGCGTCCCCATTCGCTGGAGAGGAGTTTAATGCGACATTCGATGCTGCGCGCCTGCGCGCTGGCGGTACTTTTTTTCATTGCGGGCGCGGCGTCCGCGCAAAGCTATCCCAGCCGGCCGATCCGTCTGCTGGTGCCTTTCCCCGCGGGCGGCGGCGCCGACACGCTGGCGCGTATTTTCGCGCCCAAGCTCGGCGAAGCGCTGGGCCAGCAGGTGATCGTCGACAACCGGGCGGGCGGCGGCGGCAACATCGCGCTCGAAATCGTGGCGAAAGCCGCGCCCGACGGCTATACGCTGATCCTGCCGCT
>CANJHY010000176.1:0-9400 GCA_947474275.1 Betaproteobacteria bacterium | reverse complement strand
GACGTCGTCATCCAGCGCGGCACGCATCATGCATGGAGCAACCGCTCGGGAAAGAAAGTGCGTTTGATGTACGTGCTGATCGACGGCCAGTACGACGATGAACTCGTCACCGCTATTGAAAAATTCGGGGTTGACGAATGAAGGCGATTGCTCTGTTCGCCCTTGCATTCGCCGTCAACGCAGTGGCCGCCGACGGCGGCTGGCGCCCCGACCGCCCGGTGCGGTTGCTGATTCCGCAGGCGCCGGGCGGCGCCGCCGACGCCGCCGCGCGTGCCTTCACGCCGAAGTTCCTAGAAGCACTGGGGCAGCCGTGGGTGCTCGACAACCGCCCGGGCGCAGCGGGCAACATCGCCGCCGAACTCGTCGCGCAGTCAAATCCGGACGGACAAACCGTGCTGCTCGGCTTGAGCACCAGCATAACGGCCAACCCGCTGCTCTATAAACTGCCCTACAACCCTCAGCGCGACTTTGCGCCGATCGCTATGGTTACCGCCGGCCAGTACGTGCTGGTGCTGCACCCTACGGTGAAAGCGGAAACGTTGAAGGACTTTGTCGGGCTCGCCCGCGCTCGCCCGGGTACGCTCAACTTCTCGTCGGGCGGCGGCACCGGCGCGCCCTCGCACCTCGCTGCAGAACTCTTTAAATCGCGCGCCGGTATCGACATCGTGCACGTGCCCTACAAGGGCGGCGCGCCAGCTACCAATGCAGTGATCGCCGGCGAAGTGCAAATCATGTTCGCTAATTTGTTATTGGCAGCGCCGCAGGCGCGCGCCGGGCGGCTACGCGCGCTCGGCGTCGCCGGACTCAAACGTGCGGCGATCGCACCGGACATCCCGACGATTGCCGAGCAGGGTTATCCGGATTTTGAGATGGCTTCGTGGTACGGCTTGTTCGTGCCGGCGAGAACGCCGGCGCGCATTGTCGATGTGATCGGCCGCGAGGCCGCGCGCGCGATCAACGCGCAGGAGGTAATCGACAACCTCGCCCGTCAGGGCCTTGAAGCCGCCTACAAGAATTCGGGTGAGTTCAAAGCCCACATCGGGCGGGAGACCGCGATGTGGGCCAAGCTGATCAAGGAAGCAAACATCAAGGCCGACCAGTAGCCGGCGCGCGGCTCAGCGCTTCTTCTTCGCCTTCGTAGGAGCGCGCTTCGTGAGATCGACCGATTTGCCGCCATTGATCATGGCGCGCAGCACCGGCTCGAAAAAGCCAGTCGGCTTCATAATGCGCGTTTCCTGCAGCAGTATCTTTTCCTCGTTCTTGATACGGTAGGCGAGCCACTTCGGGTCGGTAAACAGCCCCTTGCGGCGGCGTTCGCGGTCCTGCCAGTCTTCGTACGCCCAGATGTGAACAATCATGTTCTGCATGCCGACTTCGCTGACATAAAAGCCGATCATGTTGCCGAGATGTCGGGTGATCACGGGTAGCCCCTCGCGCTCGTAAATCTTCAGAAAATCTGGCACGCGGTGGGTATGCAGCGTGTACATCCGTTCTTCGATGATCATTTGTTTCCTCCGTAATCAAAATATTCGGCCGCAACGATTCGTGCGCGCCAGCGAACGAAATTAAACCATCGGTATGCCAATGTAAAGTCAGCTGCACAAAACCGCGTGATTACGATCGAGGAATTGTTTCGCGGCACACTGACGCAAACCAGCGCCTATCCACGCGAGGTGGTCAAGCGCGCGCTGCATCACAACGCGGGTGCGGTGATCCTCGCGCACAACCATCCGTCGGGCGTGGCCGAACCGAGCCACGCTGATGAAACGCTGACGTAGGCATTGCGGCAGGCGCTGGCGCTGGTCGATATCCGCGTGCTCGATCACTTTATTGTGGCAGGCAGCGCGGTGTTGTCGTTTGCGGAGCGGGGGTTGTTGTGAGCGGGGCGGCCGACCGGCATGCCGGCAACCTGTTTCTACGAGCGGCGGCGAGCTCAGGAGCATCGCCGCCATCGAGGAACCGGCGGTGATTGTCAGGATCCTCACGCATCTGGGTTTGCCTGCACGCTCGCTGCCGCGGCCGCTGGATCTCTTTCAGGCGGCCTGATCCTCACGACAAGAACGGCCCTGTGTTGCGTGGCTGCCGATCCCTCGCGGCCTGCGCTCGTGTTAAGCGGTCGGAGTGAGGCGATTTGGGACGGTGTAGGGCTCAAATAGGCATCGCGAGCGGCGAATTATCGGGGAATGTTTTGCAATTACCGTCCGATTGAGCGCTTGTCGGGCCGGCGATCTAGTCGCGGACAGTCAAAAGAGGCGTTTAAATTTCTTATTCGCCATTTGATCATCGCCTCATTATGGCATGAGCGCGATGCGTCGCGCGCGGCTGCAGTCGCGACGGTTTAAGATGGGCGCTGGCAGAAAACTGAACGGAGTTCGATATGATTGGCTGGCGCGCGGTGCTGTGTCTGTTGCTTGCGGTGTGCGGTGGCGCACTGGCGCAAAATTTTCCGCTCAAGCCGGTGCGCATGATCGTTGGTTTTTCACCCGGTGGCGGCACCGATGTCACGGCGCGCGTAATCGTGCAGGCGTTGTCCGAGGGCCTCGGACAGCGCGTCATGATCGACAACCGGCCCGGCGCCAACGGCGTGGTCGGCACCGAGATCACTGCTAAAGCGCCGTCCGACGGTTACACCATATTGATGGTTAATTCGGGGCACACGGTGAATCCGGGCATGTACAAAAAACTGCCGTACGACACCATCCGCGATTTCGCGCCGGTCAGTCTGGTGATGACGATTTCAAATTTGCTGGTGATCCACCCGTCGCTACCGGTGAGGAGGCTGCCGGAGTTCGTGCGGCTGGCGCGTGCGCGACCGGGCGCGATCAATTATGGTTCCGGTGGCCACGGCGCGAGTTCGCATCTGGCGATGGAACTGTTCAAGCGGACCGCGAAGATCGACCTCGTGCATGTGCCATACAAAAGCGGCGGCGTCTCGGCGACTGCGCTGCTGGCCGGCGAGGTGGCAGTGTCGTTCAACACGATTCCGTCTGCGCTTTCGTATGTCAAAGCGGGGCGCCTGCGCGCAATCGGCGTGTCCAGCCTGCAACGCTCGATCAGCGTGCCTGACGTGGCGACGATTGCGGAGCAGGGCTATCCGGGATTTTCGGCGAGCGGTCTTGCCGGTCTGGTGGCGCCGGCCGGTACGCCGGTGGAAGCAATCAACCGTCTCAATGCCGAGGTGGTGAAATTGCTCAAGCAGCCGAAGGTGATCGAGCAATGTCTGACCCTCGGCCTCGATCCGGTCGGCGATACGCCGGTGGAGTTCGCGCAATTTATCCGCACCGACATGGACAAGTGGAGCAGACTCACGCGCGAGCTGAACCTGAACATGGAATAATGCTGCTGCGAATCCTGGAGTGAGGTCATGGAAAACATAGAGGTAGTCAGTCCGGCAGGCATCGAAATCGTCAAGCGCAGGGGCGCGTCCCCGCGCCTGTCGGATCTCAATGGCAAAACCGTCTGCGAAGTATGGAACGGTGTATTTAAGGGCAACCAGACTTTTCCGGTTATCCGCCAGTTGTTGCAGCAGCGCTTTCCGTCGATCAACATCATTCCGTTTACCGAGTTTCCCCATATGCCCGGCGGCGACAATCCTCGCGAGCAGCGCGCACGCGCGCAGTTGGTGGCGAAACTGGCGCAGGAGAAAGGCGCACACGCGCTGATTTCCGGCAACGGCGCCTGAGGCAACTGCGCTCCGGCCGCGGCGCGGCCGGCAACCGAAGCGGAAAAGGCGGGCATCGCCTGCGTGGTCGTCACGTCCACCGGCTTTTCATTGCAGGCGCGGCTCACTGGCAAGGCGGGCGGCATCGAAGATCTGCGCATAGCCGAATATCCGGGCCCGCTCGGCATTCACGACGCCGCGCAGATCGAAAGCAATGTCGAATCGACCTTGATCGGGCGCATCATCGACGGGCTTACCGGCGCGACTACTAGCGCGCTGGCAGTGCAGGCGGAAGCACGCGATCCGCGTGCGACGGTGTTCGCTGGCAGCCACGAAGAGATCAACAGGCATTTCATCGATAAAGAATGGAGCGATGGCCTGCCAGTGGTGCCGCCGACGGTCGAACGGGTCGAACGTTTTCTGCAATGCACTGATTTTGCCGCGGATCACGAAATCGCCGTGATGCCGGGCGCTAATCTGCGCGCCACACCGTGGACGATTGCCGTCAACGGTGTAATGGCGGGCTGCGAACCGGCACACATGCCGATTTTGATCGCGGCGGCCGAGGCACTCGCCGACGAACACTGCAAGCTCGCCAGCATCGGCACTTCGTCGGGGAGTTTCCCGTACGTACTGATCAATGGGCCTATCGTCAAAGACCTCGGCATCGCCACCGACGCGCAACTTGTTTCGCGCGGCCCGAATCCGGCGATTGGTCGCGCGGTCGGCCTGATCGTGCGCAACATCGGCGGCTTCCGGCCTGGCGCGACCTATATGGGCTCCTTCGGCTATCCGCTGGCGTTCGCGCTGGCCGAGAACGAAGCGCTCAGCCCGTGGGAACCGTTCCATGTCGGCCAGGGGTTCGACCGCAATGCCAGCACGGTGACGATCGGCGTGACCAACAACTACGGGCCTTCGCCGGCGCCATATGACACTGCCGACAAAGCCGGCGCACAGACCGCGATCGAACTGCTGGCGAAGGAAATTACCAAGAAAACACGCTTGTTCAATTACCCCGGCAGCGGTCCCCATTCCGAAGAAGTGATGATCACGCTGCTGATCTCGCCGGCGGTGGCAAAGTCGCTCGCCGATGCCGGATACGCGAAAGCCGACGTGCGGCGGCTGGTTTTTGAGAATTGCACCATGCGGCTGGGCGATTTTGAATGGGTATTCAAATACACGACGGTGATGCGCATGTCGCTTAAGGAGCGTGTCGAGGAGGGCGTGTTTCCAAAAGAGTTTCTCGGCAAGCCGGACGACATCGTGCGGGTACTGTCGAGCCCGGACCTGCTGCACATCGTGGTCTGCGGCGACCCGCATCGTAATCGCATCATGGTGCTCGAAGGCGGCCATACGCTGCCGACGACCAAGCTGATCAGACGCAAGGCCTGAGACAGACTTGTCAGCACCAGCGAAAATTTTCGTGATGACGCTGACCGGCATGTTTGCCGTGGCGGCGTGCGCACAGAATTTTCCCGAGCGGCCGATCCGGCTGATTCTTGGCGTGGCGCCGGGCGGCGGGCAGGATGCTACCGCGCGCCTGATGGCGCCGCGGTTGTACAAGGTGCTCGGCGAAACCATCATCATCGACAACCGGCCGGGTGCGGGCGGTGCGATCGGCGTCGATCTGGCTCGTCAGGCCACGCCCGACGGTCATACGCTGCTGATGATCAGCCTGAGTAATGTGCTGTTGCCGATGCTTGGCAACGTTACGTACGACGTGCGGCGTGATTTCGCAGCGGTCGCCGAACTTGTCGTGCAGCCCTGTCTGCTGGTAGTCACCGCGGCCTTGCCGGTGAAGTCGGTGCCCGAATTGATCGGCTATGCGAAGGCCAATGCAGGCAAACTTAGTATTGCGTCGGCAGGCACCGGCAGCCTAACGCATCTGGCTGCGGAATTGTTTGCCGAACAGGCGCAGATCGACGTCGTGCATGTACCTTACAAGGGGATGGGCGCCGGCTATCCGGATCTGGTCGCCGGGCGCGTGCAGGCGGCATTCGTGGTGATGGCGTCGGCACAACCTCATCTCAGCGCTAACCGTCTGCGCGCACTGGCGGTGACCGGGGCGAGGCGCGCTGCATTTGCGCCGGCGCTGCCGACCATGGCAGAGTCCGGCCTGCCGTCATACACTGTGACGCAATGGTACGGTGTAATGGCGCCACTAAAGACGCCTGTCGGTATCGTCAATAAATTGAACAAGGCATTCGCCGGCGTGATGGAAGATGCAGGCATGAAAACGCTGCTGGCAAACGACGGTTCCGAGCCCGGCAGCGGCTCGCCGCAGGAGTTTGCGCGGCGTTTGCAGAGGGAACACGACCGCTGGAGCGACATGATCGAAAAATCGGGCCTGCGCAAACGCAGTGCGCGGCAATAACCGGATAGCGAACGGAACGGATGACAAAAAGCGCGCAACAATTCGAGATCCAGTCGCTCGATCATTTCACCGAGTTCGTCTACGAACAGGGCTGGACCGACGGCTTGCCGGTATTCCCGCCAACGCGTGAAGCAATTCAGCGCATGGTTGATTACATCGGTCGCGAGCGCGGCGAGGTGCTTGGCAGCATTTATCCCGGCGACGGCGAAGCGACGATTGAAAACGTCGCCGCCAACTGCGTAATGGCGGGGTGCCTGCCGGAATACCTGCCTGTGGTGCTGGCGGCAATCGAATCCATCGTCGATCCCGATCTGCCGCTGACGACCACGCAATCGACCGGTGCCGGTGCGCTGTGCACGATCGTGACGGGCCCGGTGGTCGGCACACTTGGTTTTCGCACACGCGAATGGATTTTCGGACCCAACGGCGGACGCGCCAATGCAACGATCGGACGCGCGATCCGGCTGATTCTGTGGAATATCGGGCGTGCTCATCCGGGCAAGCTGACCAAGGGTACGATGGGGCATCCGGCGTCGTGGAGTTACTGCATCGGTGAGGAACAGGAATTGTCGCCGTGGACCCCGATGCACACGGATTTCGGCATCGGCGACGCCGAGAGCGCCGTGACGGTGCTGAAGGCGGGCGAACATTCGCAGATCGCCGCGCCGCTCAATACCGTTGGTCTGAATGAATGCATCAACATCCTCGCGCGTGGCATCGGCCGGCCGGGGGTGACATCCAGCGGTGGCAAGCGCGCTTTCTTATTTGTCATCAACCCGTCACTGGCGCAGGCTTTTGCCGACGCCGGATACTCGCGCGAGAAGCTTCGCGGCGTACTGGCGGAACGCGCGTTCAAATACAGCTATGACTGGCAGAACGACAGCAAGCAGGGTAATGCGGTGCCGGTGGCCGATCCGTATCCGCAGACGCCCAGCGAGCGGCAGACCATGATGGCGCCGGTGTTGCCGGACGAGGTGCTGGTGTGCGTCGGCGGCGGCGTCGCGCCGCGCATGGGGCAATGTGTCGCAATTTCGAGTCGCAGTTCGGCCGGCCGGCCGTTTTTGACCAAAGCGGTGAAATTTCCGCAATGACGGAGAACAGAACATGAATGCATTTACTGTCGTCAGTCCGCTGGGCGAAGCGCGCAGCGAGCCGCATGCCAAAAAAAAACACCTCGGTAGTGCAATCAGCCGCAAGGCAGGTTTTATCTGGAACCAGTATCCGACGACTAAAGACTTCTGGGAACAGTTTGAAAATGCCATCACGCTTTTAGGCAAGCCGCCGGAAGTGCAGCGTGTCTATAAAAAGAACACCTGGATGCCGCTGGAGAAAGACCGGTTTATCGAACTCACCGCGCAGGTCGATTATCTGGTCGTCGGTGTCGGTGCCTGAGGGTCCTGCACCGGTGCCGCCGTGCGCGACGCGATTGCAGCCTGGAAACTCGGAATACCCGCCGTTGTTCTGGTACACGAGCCATTTGCGACGATTGCGAAAGTGCAGGCCGAAACGCTTGGCGCGCGTGATCCTCTGATCGTCGTTTACAAGCAGGATTCGCCGGCATTCGAGTCAACGCAGCAGGTCGCCGACAAGGCGCGTGATGTTGCCGCCGAGGTATTGAGGTGTCTGGGAACGGCATGAGTAAGCGGCGCGCAAGCGTATCGTTGCATTGTTTTGCTGTCGGTGGTTTGGCGGCGGCACTCGCGCTGGCGGATGGCGGCACGGCCTGCGCGCAGGCGTTTCCCGGCAAGCCCTTGCGCATCGTCACCTCCGAGGTCGGTGGCGGTAATGACGTGCAGGCACGTCTAGTCGCGCAGGGGCTGACTGCGGCGTTGGGCCAGCAGGTGGTGGTGGAAAACCGGCCGAGCGGCGTAGTGCCCGGGGAGATCGTGTCGAAGGCGCCGGCGGATGGCTATACACTGCTTTTTTACAACAACACGTTCTGGCTCGCCTCGCTGATCCAGAAAACACCATACGACGCATTGCGCGATTTTGCGCCAGTGACTGTCGTGACAAAAGTGCCCAATGTGCTGGTGGTCAATCCGGCGTTGCCGGTGAAATCCGTTGCAGATCTGGTTGCGCTGGCTGCGGCGAAACCGGGTGCGCTCAATTACGGTTCGGCTGGCACCGGCGCGTCCAATCATCTGGCGGCGGAATTGTTCAAAAATATGGCGCACGTCGAGATCGTGCGCATCAATTACAAAGGCGCGGGTCCGGCGCTGACCGCATTGTTGACGGGCGAATTGCAGTTGATGTTTCCGACCGCGGGCGCGGCAGTACCGCACGTGAAGGCCGGGCGCGTTAAAGCGCTGGCGGTTACGAGCGCAGAGCCGACACTGTTGTTTGCTGGGTTGCCGACGATGGCCG
Organism: Betaproteobacteria bacterium; assembly: GCA_947474275.1. Taxonomy (GTDB): domain Bacteria; phylum Pseudomonadota; class Gammaproteobacteria; order Burkholderiales; family SG8-41; genus PALSA-1004. The sequence continues at coordinate 1,001 of CANJHY010000176.1, read as the reverse complement.
CCAGCCTGCCCGGTTACGAATCGATGTCGATTTACGGAATATTCGTACCGGCCGGAACGCCGCGCAGTGTCATCAATCGTCTCAACACGGAAATCGTGCGCTTTCTGCGCCTCCCTGCAGTACGCGAGCGTTTCTTCAACGCAGGTATGGAGACGTCGAGCGGCACGCCGGAGCAGCTATTTGCTGCGGTAAAGTCCGATTTGCTGCGCACCGGCAAGATCATCAAGGATGCCGGCATACGCGGCGAATGAACGACTGTATTTTCTGATGCCGCCAGCGCATTCAAATCGCAATCATAAAATGGTGCGCGGGCCGAAGCCCGAGCACCGTCCGACCATTATTCCAAAATCCGCGGAGTCTGGTTATCACCGCACGTGTTTGGCAAAAAACGCCAGCGTGCGGCTCCATGCCAGATCGGCCGCGGCCTTGTCGTAACGCGGCGTGGTGTCGTTATTGAAGCCGTGGTTCACGTTCGCATAGATGTAGGCTTCCTATGATTTGTTGTTGGCTTTCAACGCCGCTTCGAGCGCCGGCCAGCCGGCGCTGATGCGTTCGTCGAGGCCGGCATAGTGGATCTGCAGCGGCGATTTTATTTTTGCAACGTCTGCTGCCGCCGGTTGCGCGCCATAGAAGGGCACAGAGGCGAGCAGATCGGGTATGCGCCGTGCTTGCGCCCAATGCCGGGCTGCGCGCCGCGATCGTGCCGGGTCCGTCGGAGAAACCCGGCGATGATGCAGCTCACGACGCGCATGAAGCACCGGCACGTATGAGTTGGGCGCGCCTGCTCAAGCGCGTTTTCGGAATCGACCTGGAACACTGCCCGCAGTGTGGCGGCGAGTTTAAGATCATCGCTGCGATCGAATGGCCGGCGGTGATTGTCAGGATCCTCACGCATCTGGGTTTGCCTGCACGCTCGCCGGCGCTGCCGCTGGATCTCTTTCAGGCGGCTTGATATTCAAGACAAGAACGGCCCTTTGTAGCGGGGCTGACGATCCCACGCG
>CANJHY010000175.1:0-9556 GCA_947474275.1 Betaproteobacteria bacterium | reverse complement strand
GATCACGCGCGCGATGGCCGAGCAGCGCATGCTTGAAAAGCTCACACGGAGCCTGACCGAAGACATCACTCCGTTGCTGCCAGTGGGGATTCAATTTGGAGAACTGGATGCGATCCATGCCTTCGAGCGGGTCTGGATCGAGCTGATCGCGAGGATGGGCGGGGAGGGGTGGAAGCTCGCGGAATCGGTGCTCGAAGAATTGCGTGAAAAAAGATTTCCGGGGCTTCTGGCGTCACGGGATCAGTTGCGGGCGCGTGATCATGGCCGCTACTGATTTCAGATACGGGTGCGTAGGCGACAATGCATTTGGAGGATGGCTCACCTGCGAACATTTGCGGTGGAAATGGAATCGCCACCGATAGGTAGCAATAGATACTGAACGATCACAGGACAAGAAAAACGTTGCCAGCGATAGCTACCGATAGATCCCGACCGATCCTGAAGGGTTACATGCATCAGGCTGTCGATAGTCTGCGATAAGTGCCGATAGATGCTGAATGCTAATTTCGGGTATCAGATGCAAATGACGGTAGATCTGACAGTAGAAATGCTACTCACTGAAAATAGTTCTATACATGACAACGGTTTAGAAGCGCCGTTGATGATTGAGTGGGAGTAGGGGGGGCTGTTGAAGCCTTTTGGGATCAATCGACGTCTATCGATTGATACGGTCGTATTTTAGATTCGTCGCGGCTAGCGCCTAGCACCGGTTCCGCTACTAATAGTGATATCGACAGGACACGATAGCCAAATCGTGGCCATCGACGGCATAGACTAGCCGGTTCACGTCGTCGATGCGTCGTGACCAGAAACCGGAAAGGTTTTCCCGAAGGGGTTCTGGCTTGCCGATGCCGTCGAAGGGTTGCCGCAACGCATCTTGGATCAAAGCATTGATGCGCTTCAGCGTCTTCCGGTCTTGTCCCTGCCAGTAGAGGTAGTCAGCCCACGCCGCCGGGGTCCAAACCAGTCGCTCAGGCTTCAACGAGTGCCCGCATACGTGTTTTTCCCTTCCGCAATTGCTGGATCGACTTGTCAAGATGCGCGGCGTTCGCCGGTGTCTTCAGTAGATGTACCGTTTCCATCCAGCTATTGAAGGTTTCAAGGGACATCACCACGGCGTCCGGGGAATCACGGCGGGAAATCACTGCAACGTCGGCGTCGTCGACGACCTGGTCGATGACTTGCTTCAAATTGTTTCTAGCTTCGGAGAACGAGATTATGCGCATATCTACTTGTCCTTTAAATTGTACAAGTCTAGCGCGGAAGGGCACTGTTGCCAATCTCGTAATTCTGACCGTGTTGCGAGTTCATGATCTGTCCGGCTCCGTAGCACGACATCTGTCCGGTTGTCATAGTGCCCCGAAGGGGGGCGAAATGACACCGACGGGCGGCTTACGTTTCACATCGACCGACAAGTCTGGCGGTGATGCTCCTGCAACCCCTGCTCTGTTTTAGAGTAGGGTAGTGTCTATGCGAGGCTCAAATTTCGGTGAAAACCACCCCCAAAACTGGCTCGATTTTAAGTGGCGGTCAACGCCCGCTGGATAATGCTGCGAGTTCACTTGCACAATATTAAGTTAGTATAGCTGATGTTGGAAATAATTAGATTGATGTAAATAGGTTTTATGCATTGAGTTATGCAGGTTTTCAAATTACGGAGCGGTATGACTGCGACGGCTGTGACACCGGTGCGCCGGCGCAAGATCTTGGTGGTTGAAGATAGCGAAGATACGCGCAAGCTGATTTTGGCGACGCTCAAGCTCAGGGATTTCGAGGTCGTGGCGGTCGATAATTCCGATACGGCACTCGAACAGTTCCAGACTTACATGCCTGATCTCATCCTGCTCGACGTCATGATGCCGGGCCGCCTGGATGGCGTCGGTTTGTGCCGGGAAATCCGCGCGCTAGCCGGTGCTTCCGTCAAAATTGCCTTTGTCTCCGCCAAGGGCCAAATCGCCGATCTCGCCACCGGCCGCGCCGCCAAGGCCGACGCCTATGTCGTGAAGCCTTTCAGTCCGCTCAAGCTGCTTGAAACAGTCGACTGGTTACTCATTTGATCGGCAGCCTGGCTGGAACGCCACCGGTGGTCGCGCGGCTGCAGTCCGTAGCGGCGTCGGTTGCGCTGGTTGTCGAGGACGATCCGCATGTCCGCCGGCCGCTCGTGGAGCTGTTGAAGGTTCATGGCATGCGTGTGCTGGAGGCAGCCAATACCGACGAAGCGTTGGCTGCCATACAGACCTGTGTCCCCAATCTGGTCATCGCCGACATCATGATGCGCGGCAAGGCCGAGGGCTTCGATCTTTGCTGGAATATAAAAACCAATCCGGCAACAAGCGGGTGCTACGTCATCATGCTGACCGGTCTTGGCGAGCACAGTGACATCGAGAGCGGCCGCGAGCATGGCGCCGACCAGTATCTTGTCAAACCCGTCAGCCTGAACCTGTTGTGGGAAATCATCACCAAACTCGGCGTAATCATCCAGCCGGGTGGCGGCAACCTGAATTAGTCCGCGTGCGGCGCAACTAGAAAGTCTGGTCATGACAGCGAAAAGTAAAGTGGCAAAAAAAATTCCGCAGCGGCGGAAGACGGCGCGCACCAAGACCGTGTCTGCGCGTCGCCGCGCCGCGAGGCCGAAAAAAGCCATCGAGCGGCGCACTGTTGCGCCCCGCGGCGAGCAGACGCATGTCGAGTATCTGGCGCTGGCAGCGCACGAACTGCGCTCACCACTGGCGAGCCTGCTCGGTTTTTCGGAGCTGCTGCTGAATTTTGAGTTCGATGAGCCAACGCGGCGCGACTTTCTGGAGTCGATTCAGTTGCAGGCGGGGCGGCTTAACCGCCTTATCAACGATCTGGTCGATCTGGCGACGCTCGAAACCAACGGCGTGGCCATGATGAAAATGGCGGCGGGCAATCTGGATGCCATTGCGCATGCCGCGGTCGAGGTGTTTCAAAATGGCAATGCGGGTGCCGTAATCGCCGAAGATTGGCACGCCGATCTGCCGGCCGTCGAATGCGACCGGCTCTGGGTCGAACGGATGGTCACCAATTTGCTGGAAAACGCGGTGAAATTTTCCGCCTGGGGCGGTGGCGTCAGGATTGCGACCGTGGTGGACGGCAAAGGGGCGCGCCGGCGCGCCGGCATCCGGGTCGAAGATGACGGCGTCGGCATCGAAGACGAGGACCTGGCGCACATCGGCGAAAAATTTTATCGCGGCAAGACCGTGGATGCGCGGCCGGGCAACGGGCTGGGTCTGGCGCTGGTCAAGGTGATCGCCGCCTGTCATGGCGGCAGCATGACGATCGAAAGCAGGTTCGGCGAGGGTTGCGCCGTCACCCTGTGGTTTAGGTGATGGCCGGAAAAGCTAAATGATGAGCAACATGAGCGGCAGGCTGTCTTGAAAATTGTCCGGCCGTGGACGAATGACAGAAGCGGCCGGCAGCGATCTGGGCATCAGCGAACGGTGTCCGGGCGTGCATGTCAGCGCGTCGAGCAAGGTGGTGGGGCACATCTGCGTGATGTCCTGGCCGACATGCTGTGCCAGGCGCCCGCGGCAAACAGTTACGCCGTGGCCGCCGTTCGCAACGGCGGGTCGCGGCGCCTGACGGTCAGTGCGCGTCCGCTGCAGGTGGATGACTCCCGCCGCTGGTGCCTTGACTCCCGTTCGCCCGGGCTGCGTTTGGCCGCCGACCTTGCGCGTGACCAGGCCCTGATCGGGGATTTGATGCCGGATGCCGGCATTTTGGCGCGGCTGGGGCTGGGAGTTTGCCTGGCCGGCGGCGGCGGGTGACGCTAACGGCAAAGTCGATAATGCTTGTTGTGGGCAAAATGGTAGACTAATGGCAATTTCAACCAAAATGTCAAATATATTATGGCTATCAAAGAAATACCGAAGCAGTATTACAGCACGCGCGAGGCGGCAAAATTGCTCGGCGTTTCCTTGACCACCGCCCAGATTATGGTCGAAAAGGGCGAGCTACAGGCATGGAAAACCTCGGGCGGGCATCGGCGCATCAGCGTCGAGGCGGTCGAGAAGGCTTTGCGCCAGCGCCAGCAGGGAGGCGGTGCGCGCAGCAGCAGCAGCGGGCGGCAGTATGCGGTCGTGATCGCCGAAGACGACCCGACGCTGTGCAAGCTTTACGAAAAAACGATCAACATCTGGAAAATGCCGATCAGCCTGACCATCGTGCCCAACGGTCTTGAGGTCACGTTCTTGATCGAGCGCATCCGGCCGGATCTGCTGACTCTCGATCTGAAAATGCCACGGATGGACGGCTTCCAGTTGCTGAAAATAATCCGCGGCCACCCGGAATATGACGCGATGGATATCGTCGTGGTCAGCGGCATGGATAGTGCCGAGATCGCCAAACGCGGCGGACTGGCGCCCGGGGTCACCGAATTTCCGAAGCCCGTGCCGTGGCCGCAGTTACGCGGTTATGTGCAGGCGGCAATGTCGCGCAGGGCCTTGAGTGCCTCTCGGTGATTCACGGAGGCCACTGCTTGTTCTCTGGGCGGTAAGTTTATTCATTGTTATCGCGCTGGCCGTTGTTTACGTCCTGACGAGTCGTGCGAGTCTGCGGGAGGCGGCCGAATCCGAGGGCAGGCACAACGAAGCGCTCGCGTACGCGCTCATGGATCACACCGAGGGCGTCGTCGCACATGCGGACGCACTGGGCAGGTTTGTCAAAGAACATATTGCCGTAGCCGATGGACGGATCAATGTCAGCGTGCTGCCCAAGGTGGTTGCCGCCTTAACGAATGTAATTGCGGGGGCTCAGCACGTTTCAATTGCCGACAAGAACGGCCAAATAATTTGGTCCACCTTGGACAAGGCGGCCGGCGTTTCAGTGGCGGACAGCGCCTATTTTCTGGCCCATGTCGCCAGTCGTGCCGACGTTTTGTACATCAGCGCACCGGTTGCCGACAATATTTCAAGCCGAAAAACGTTACGGCTATCGCGCCGTCTCGCCGACCGGCAGGGGCGGTTTCAGGGCATAGTCTTTGTTTCTTTTGATCCGGATTACTTCTCTGCCGTATACGCGGCCATGCCCCTTAGCCGGGGGACGCGCATCACCATTGCGAATAGATTAACCGGGCTGATTCTGACGCGCAGCGTGGTGAATTATGTTGGCGAGCCAAAACCGGCGTCGTTGGTGTTGCAGGCTGGCGGCGACTTTTCCAAAGCCGCCATATATAAATCGGCAATGGAACGGCCTGCAGGACATTTCGAAGGTATGACGGCGCTCACGAATGAGGGGGCGATCTACGGCTGGCATCAGTCCAACGTCTATCCTCTGGTGGCGACCGTGGTAACCAACAGGGATGGCGCGCTGAGCGTTGCCCAAGCGGCGAATGACAATCTCCGTTACGCGCTCATTTTCATTGTTATGCTTTTACTCTGCATGGCCATGCAGGCCAGCTGGTCGCTGATCGAATCGCGGCGGGCGCTGCAGTTGATGCGCGAGGCCCGCAAAATGGCGGAACAATCGGATGCTTTCAAGAGCGACTTTATCAATGCAATTTCGCACGAGGTGCGCGGCCCGCTGACGAATATCAACGGCTTTGCTGAACTTATAGGCACGCTGCCGCTCGACGCCGGCACGATCAAGGATTACGCCAACACCATACAGCGGGCGGGGCTGCATCTCGAACGCCTGCTCACCCAGTTGCTGGATGTCGAAAAAGCGGTCGCCGGCAAAATGGTGTTGCATCCCGGGCGGATTGAATTGCGCTCAACGCTCGAGCTTTGTGTGAAGATCCACAAGACGACTGCGGGAAAAAAAGGTATTTTTATCAATCTCGTGTTCGTCGGGGATATTCCTGAATTCATCTTTGTCGATGACATGCGGCTTTCCCAGGTGCTGCATAATTTGCTCAGCAATGCCGTCAAGTTCACCGCGCACGGCAGTGTTGATGTGACGGTTTCCTGCGCGGACGGATTTTTGCGCGTGAGCGTGAAGGACACGGGGCCGGGGATTGCGCCTGCCTATCAGGGCGGAATTTTCGGGCGCTTCCAGCAGGGCGACCCGCTGCTCAGTCGTGTCCATGGCGGCACCGGCGTCGGCCTGAGTCTGTGCAAGACGCTGATCGAAATGATGGGCGGCTTGATCTGGTTCGAAACGGCTGTCGGTGTTGGTTCGACATTCTATTTTGAGATTCCCCTCCTCGTGCAGTTGGCATCGGCGGACAGCGCGGGCGAACCTGTAGTAGCCGCCTAGTCTGCAGGCCGGCGCGCGACGCGCCGGATGTCCGTGGCAAAACGCCTGGCGTGGCTATCCGCGCCGCTCCGCGGAATATTATTCTTTATTTTCATGGTTTTATAGCGTCGACCGGTTTCGGCACGCCTATTCACCACAAAACGTTACAAAGATTTAAAAATATTAAAACAGCTTAAGTATTAAAAATGGTAAATTAGCCCTGAGGTCGGATGGTGCCAGTGGTCGGCAGCAGGCAATAGTCGTCGCGAACGTTAAGCGCCAAAGCCGCCTCGGCGCCCTCGCCGGGCGTCTGTTTCCGATCAATGGAGGTTGCGGTGAAAATGTTCAGATACCTGGTAATGGTTGTTTTAACTACCGGCTGCTTTGCATCAGCGCTGGCGGCCGATCACTCTGCGGAGTCGGGCCTTGTATCAGGCCATTACCTGCGCCTGTCGAATAATTTCTTCATTGAAAAAGCATTGGCGATAAAACACCAGACCGGTGAGCTCTGGGTGGAGGTTGAACTGTTCGGCGGCAAGGCGGTTGCCGCGCGCAATCTGTTTCGTGCGTACGAAACCCTCGGCACCCTCAATATCTGTGACGTGGTTGCGGTAAAAAACGCCGCTTCTCCACTGCGCAAGCAAGGTTTGATTGCCGACGTCGACCGGGTCGAGCGAGTCCTCTCGCGCAACGGCCGGCAGATGGTCTGCGCCGGTGAGGTGCCGCAGGAACAGCGCGGGCCGGCCATGTGCGAAGCGCTCGTCGTCGTGAACGAGTCCCGCTGAGCATTTTTTAGTCAAACGCGCCAACCAGTAAACGCCCATCACGGAACATCAGGATGTGGACCGACTATTACGCGGTTCTCGGGGTTGCCCCGGCAGCGGAGGACATCGTCATCCGCGCCGCCTACCGGGCCATGGCGCAACGCTATCATCCGGACAAATGGCAGGGCGCTGCCGGCGAAGCTTCGCTCAGGATGCAGGCAATCAACGCAGCCTACGCGGTCCTTGGCGAACCCAGGGCGCGCGCGCTATGACGCCACCCGGCGTGCCGAACCGGCCGCTGAAAATGTCCGGTTTGATCACGGGTATACCGCTGCAGTGCATGCAGAAAACAGCGGACAGCGCGACGACGCACCGGCCAACGACGCTGTGAACCGTTCGCTATTGCGGGATACGTTCAGCCGGGTGCAGGCGGTGCTGGATGAGCGCGGGGGGGCGGCAGATCAACGTCTACGCCTGAGGCGGCGCAGCCGGTTTTATCTGCACGCCAGAACTAAAAAACGCCGGCCTAATTCGCCGCCACGGTTCTGCCGCTGGCCCAACTGCGCAGCGCGCTGACCTTCTCCCGCATGATCACGGAGAGCGGTTTGGCAATTTTTAATTCGTCAAGAGTCTGCTGGGTTGAGATGGGGCGGTTCACGGCGTATGCGCTGAATAACGCGGCGACAATGACCGGCTCGATTTCCGAACCCGAGAAGCCTTCGCTCAATTCGGCAATTCTCCGCACGTCCAGCCGGGTTGTGTTTATGTTCCGTTTTTTCAAATGAATTGTGAAAATCTTAAGCTCCTTCGGCGCAGTGAAGTAGAGGGCGGGGCGGGTGGTTTGCTCGGCCGCCAAACCAAAGCCGCGTCAGGGCGTATGGTTGAGGCTATGCGGCGCCCGATACTTGATCTTGATCAATCCAGCGGTCTATGGTCCGGCGAGAGCGTCGGGCGGAGCGGTCTTGTTTTGACGGGAACAATCCGCGGAACTGGCGGTCATTTCTGGTGTTCATTGAGCCGGCGCACTGGGGGGGGGGCTGGCTGTGCGATCATTGGAATTGAGAAAAGTGCAAGGGCCTGGCGTTATGCGAGGCCTGGTGGAGTGCGTTTAAATTCAGCCCGGGATGTGATTTGTGACGCTACGAACAGAAATTGCCATTGAATCGGCGTCCGGATGGCCGACCCGGATAGGCGCGGGCGCGCTGCTCGTATTGACGCTGATCGTGCAAGGTTGCACGTTCGCTGAAGACGCCGAGCAAGGACTGTATGAGTATAAGCAGGGCAACTACAGCGAGGCCGCATCGATCTGGCGCAGGCTCGCCGGCCGCAATGATTCGACCGCGCAATTCTATCTGGGTCGCATGTATCAATTGGGCGAGGGGGTGCCTGCCGATCTGGAGAAGGCCGCAGTCTGGTACCGGAAAGCGGCAGATGCCGGCAACCCCTACGCGCAAGGCAATCTGGCCGTGCTGTATGCCTATGGCCGCGGCGTGCCGCCGGATTTCGTGCTTTCCTATGCCTGGTCGAGCCGGGCGGCTGCCGGGTATCCCAAATGGGCTGACGACTTAAGGGCTGCCGCCTTTACCAACCGGGACATTGTCGCCGTAAAAATGACGGCGCCGGAAATTCTGGCGGCGCAACAGCTGTCCGAAACGTTGCGGCGTTGAGCCGGGCGCGCGTTGAAATTGCCAAGCTACTGCGCAAATAATCAGGGCTGATTTGGCGCTGTGCGGGAGGTCGCCATTGCGAAATGAATTGCCGCGACGGGCATAACTATTGCTTTGTTTTGACGTGGGCCGTGGGGTGCTCTAAATGCGGGTAATTAGAGCCTTAGCCAAGAGATTTTCTAACGGCGGCGGCAGAAATTTGCCTTTTTATCCGCATGACACGGCAGATTTTTGCCTGACACCGGGAGCGCGACAGATTTTTTGAGCGGATTCATATGGAAATTATCACCAACAATGCGGTTACTTCGCCAGGCCAGTCGCCGGTCATCGGGGAAGTTGCGCGCAGTGAATCCGGGCAGTCTGATTTTCGGGCGGTATTGGCGAAGACTGAAACTGCGGCGCGGTTGCCTGCATCGCTTGCTTACGGGCGTGAACCGGGGGCCGGGGTGCCGGCGGACATGAATGCTGGCGCGCTGAGCAATGCGATCGAGCGCGATACAGAGCGGGCGCCTGCTGTGGCAGGGTTCCGTTCGCATAATTCGTTGCCGGCGGTCGACGTGCATACGGTCAGGCCGGGAGAAACCTTGTACGGAATATCCCGCAAGGCTCTGGAGACCCGCGGCCTCGAGGTGACGCCGGCGGCAATCATGCGAACGGTGGAGTGCCTGGTGGAATATAACGGGATGACTGACCGCAATCGCATTTATCCGAATCAGCAGATCAACACGGCGGTGCTAAATGATTTGCCGGGCAAGTCGCTTGCAAATGTAAATTCCCCGGCACCGCGCGCAGACAGTTTCAATCCGTTTGTTGCGTCCGGTGGCAATAGTCATGCGTTCGCGCCCGCCGCGCAACTCAACGCTGAGCCCGACCCGCGTCTCAACCAGCGCAATGCGCTCACGACCAGCGAGTTTCTGGCTTATTCAAATG
>CANJHY010000174.1:0-9595 GCA_947474275.1 Betaproteobacteria bacterium | reverse complement strand
GCCGGTATTCATCGACGGCAAAGTGGAGTTCTTCGCCGCCAACGTAGGCCATCATTCCGACGTCGGCGGTGCCGTGCCGGGCTCCATCGCCGGCGGCTCGCGCTCGATATTCGAGGAGGGCATACGCCTGCCGGTCGTGCGCATCGTGCGCGCGGGCGTGCTCGATCTCGAGACGCTGAACCTGATCTCGCAGAACACGCGCGATCCTGAAGAGCGCGCGCTCGACTTGCGCGTGCAGGTTGCCACCAATGCGCGGGGCGCCGTGGCGGCGCGCGAGCTGGTTGCGCAGATGGGCATGGAGGCGGTGCGGCAGTCGATAGACGACATCATCGCCTACACCCGCCGCCGCATTCGCAACCGCATCGCGGAACTGAAGAAGGGCGAATACAGTTTCACCAACTACCTCGACGACGACGGCATGGGCGGTGACCCAGTGCCTATCGCCGTCACCGTGCGCGTGGCCGACGACGGCTTGTCGCTCGATTTCGCGGGCTCGGGCAAGGAAGCGCGCGGCGCCATGAATGTGCCGACCAACGCGTTGCACGCCTGCGTCTACTATTCGATCAAGGCATTGCTCGACCCTGAGCTCCTGCCTAATGCTGGCCTGTTCGATGCGGTGAAGATCAGTGCGCCTCCTGGCACTATCGTCAACCCGAACCCGCCGGCGCCATGCGGTGCGCGCTCCATCACCTGTCAGAAAGTCGCAGGCGCGATATTCGGCGCATTCCGCGGCCTGTTGCCGCCCGGGCGCGTGATGGCTTCGGGCAACGACGTCGTGCCGGCCATCGTGTATTCAGGCGCGCTGACGCGGCGTCAGGGGCAATACGTGTATCTCGAAACCCTGGGCGGCGGCAGCGGCGCGCGCTTCGACGCCGACGGTATGGACGCCGTGCATGTGCACATGACCAACACCTCCAACCTGCCGGCTGAAGCGCTCGAAAACGAGTACCCGCTGATGGTTGATGAATACGCGCTGGTCGAAGATTCAGGCGGCGCCGGTAAATACCGCGGCGGCCTCGGCATCGCCCGCCAGATCCGTGCATTGGTACCCGGCACCATCTTCTCTGTGCGTTCGGACAGCCACACCGTAGGCGTGCCCAGCGGTGTGTTCGGCGGCAAAGACGGCCGTCGCGCCAAGCTGATCCGCAACTACGGCCGGCCCGACCAGGAAGAACTGTTTTCAAAAGTCGCGCGCGTCGAAATGAAAGTTGGCGACGCCATGCGTATCGAAACGCCGGGTGCCGGCGGTTATGGTTTGCCGGCGGAGCGTACGTTGGATGCGATTGCTGGGGAACTACGTAGCGGGAAGGTGTCACACAAAGCGGCCGAGCGCGATTACGGTGCGGAGTGGGTGCGCGAGGCGCTGAAGCTTAAAGCGCGCTAACTTTAGGGTTGAAGTCCGGCCAACTCGCCAACAGTCACCGGCCTTATCGGCGACCGTATCCTGTAATAACCAACTTCCGACACCGGCACACCGCGGGATTCGGCAATCAATTCCACCACCGTGAGTCCGCATAGCCGTCCCTGGCAGGGACCCATGCCGCAGCGCGTGAACGACTTCATCTGGTTGGGGCCGGGACATTGCTGTTCGGTCACGATGCGGCGGATTTCGCCGGCGCTGATTTCTTCGCAGCGACACACGATCGTTTCTGACTCGCGCGGCGCGACGGTTTCTTGCGCGGGGCGGTACAGCGCGTCAAGAAAAGGCCGGGCGCGCAGATGGGCGTTGAGGCGTTCGCGTAAAGGAGTGGCTAAGCGATCACGTTCTGCGGCAGAAATTTTTCCTAAAGCGCATGCGGCGCCGAGCGCGGCGAGCTGGCCGCTGTAAGCCGATGCCTGAGCACCGACGATGCCGCCGTTGTCGCCGGCGATCTGCACGCCGCTGACGGAGCTGTTGCCCCATTCGTCGAGGCGCGGACGGAAGCAGCGCTGCAGGTCGTCCCACTGGTTCTCGCAGCGCAGCGACCACGCGAGATTGGCGTTGGGCACTATGCCCTGATGCAGCAAGACCAGATCCACGGCCTCGCGCTGCGTTTTGCCGTGCCAGTTGTATTGAATTTCGCGTACGCGATCGTCGCCGCCTATGCGCAGGTTCGCGGCGCTTTTGATGGCCACGCCGGCGTTGCGTAATTCGGCCAGCAGGCTGATGCCTTTTTGCAGGTAACTGGGTGATTTCAGAAAGCCGGGCAAATGGCGCAGCGCCGGAAAATAATTGGGGCGCGTTTCCAGGATTGCCGCAGGTTTGATGCCCACGCGCACGAGTTGCGCCGCAAGCAGCAGCAATAGCGGTCCGGAACCCGCAAGCAGGAAACGTCCGTCCGGCACGGCGCCCGTCGACTTGAGTAAAGTCTGTGCCGCGCCGCAGGTCATCACGCCGGGCAGCGTCCAGCCCGGCACCGGTACCGGTCGTTCCATCGCGCCGGCGGCTATGAGTATCTGTTTGGCTGCAATGCGCGCAGTTCGTCCGTTCGCGCGAATGAACACGTTGCGCTCGCCGTCGATCTGCCACACGCTGGTGTCGGGCAAATACTCGGCTTTGCCAGCGCGGAATTGCTTGACGAGATCGAGACCCGCCGCGTAGTCGGGGCCAAGGACGACGAGATGGGCGGGGCGTTTTGCGGCGACGCTTTCGATGCCGCGATAAATCTGTCCGCCGGGCGCGGGTTGCTCGTCGACGACCGCAGTCCTGATACCAAGCGCGGACGCGGTCGCGGCGGCCGCCAGGCCGGCGGGTCCCGCGCCGACGATCAGATAGTCGAAAGCCGCGCTCATATTTTGATTGTCGGTTTGCCAGACTGGTGGTCGATGCGCATGCCGTCTGCGACCGTGATGAGGCAGGCCTGCTGATTGGGCACGCCGTCGATTTCAGCGAGGCAATCGAAGCACACACCCATCATGCAGTACGGTGCGCGCGGGGCGCCCGTCACCGGCGTCGTGCGCGTCGGCAACGCATTCACCAGCAACATCGCCGCCGCAGCAGTGCAGCCCGCGGGCGCCGCGAAAGGCGTGCCATTGATGGTGACAGCGACGGTGACGCCGGATTCAAGCAGCGTTTTGAACATCAAATCTCTTGTTGGTGAAGCGCGCGACTTCCGCGGGCAGCACGCCGTCGGCGACGAAACCGGCGTAGCGCAACGCATGCGCCGCGGCCAGCGTGACGCCGCTGTGGCAGGTGGCGACGAAAGCGCCGGGACAGGTGGCGGACTGCTCGTAGATCGGCAGACCGTCGGGCGACATCACGCGCAGCGCGGCCCAGTGGCGCACGATGCGCACATCCTTGAGGAAGGGGAACATGGTGACGGCCCGCGCGGCGACTTCCTGCTGCACTTCGGGCGTGGTGACGTCGTTGTAGCCGGCGTCCTCGCGCGATTCGCCGATCATGATGCTGCCCTCGGCCATCTGGCGCACCCAGATCGTCAGCATGCTCAGCACCGGCTTGACGCGCTCGGTAACGAAGATCTGCCCGCGCACCGGATCGACTGGCACGTTGAGGCCGACCAGCGGGCCCAGCGCCTTGTTGCCGAGGCCTGCTGCGAGGACGAGTTTGGGCGCGTTGAAGGTCGCGCCGCCGGCGGTGACGGTGAAGTCGTGCGGCATGGCCTTGATGGTGGCGACTTTGCTCTGCGGGAAATATTTACCGCCGCGCTTGAGGAACGCCGCGTGCAGGCTGCGCAGCAGGTAAAGTGGGTTGGCGGCGCCGTCGTAGGGCGTGAAGCTCGCGCCGGCGACTTCGGGGCCGATCTCCGGCACCGCGCTCTTCAGCGCTTTCTGGTCGAGCATCTCGTATTCGAAGCGGGTTTCGCCGGCCTCGAGATGCATCTGCTCCATGTATTTCTTGCGCTCGGCGAAATCCTTCTCGGTAATGCAGACGTGGATGCCGCCCTTGTGCTCGTGTTGAGTGTCGACGCCGGTTTCCTGCCTGAGTTCCTGCGCGAAGTCGTCCCACAGCACCGACGACTGGCGCGACCAATTCTGGTACTCGGGCACGCCCAGGCCCTTGCTTTGCACCCATACGAGTCCGAAGTTGCCGCGCGACGCGCGGAAAGCAACGTCTCCTTCGTCGAGCAGCGCGACTTTAAGGCCGCGCCGCGCGAGTCCGTAAGCGACCGACGAGCCGACCAGCCCGCCACCTATGACTATGCTGTCGTAGCTGGACATGCGAAGGGGGAGGAAATGCGTGGGGAGATTCTGTGAAACATGTTGCCGTGAATTTTGCCATAATTGAGGCACGCGTAGTTCCCCGCAAACCTGGAATCCCCATGAAAAAAATCACCATCATCGGCGCCGGCATCGTCGGCGTCGCCACCGCGGCTTACCTGCGCCGCGAAGGCCACGACGTCACCATCGTTGACATGCGCCCGCCCGGAGAATACACGTCGTTCGGCAACGCGGGCATACTCTCGCCCGGCTCCTGCGTGCCGATCGCGATGCCCGGCATCCTGAAAAAAGTGCCCGGCTATCTGGCCGACCCGATGGGCCCGCTCAAGATACGCTTGTCGTATTTCCCGCAGGTGCTGCCGTGGCTGATGCGCTTCGTCGGCAGCACGTCGCGGTCCAAGGTCGAATACATCGCCGACGCGCTGATCAGCATGTTGAACCAGACCTTTGACGCGCACGCGCCGCTGGCGCAGAACGCCAACTGCAGCGACATCATCCGCAAGAGCGGCTATATCGTCGTCTATGACACCGACCAGGCTTATCGCAACGATGCGCTGGCGTGGAAGCTGCGGCGCGACCGCGGCGTGATCTGCAACGAAATCGATGCGGCAGGCATAGAGCGGCTGGTGCCGGCGCTGGGCCGCAACTACGAGCGCGGCGTACATCTGCCCGAGCAGGGCTACGTCATCAATCCGGAGCGCCTGACCAAGACCTACGCGCGCCAGTTCCAGCAGGACGGCGGCACGATCTTGCAGCGCAAAGTGCTCGATATCGAAATCGGCCCGCAGGGCCCGCGTGCGATCAACACCGATGCGGGACGGCTCGAAGTCGAAAACCTTGTGCTGTGCGCGGGCGTGCACTCCAATGAGTTCAGCTCGAAGCTGGGCGACAGTGTGCCGCTCGAAGCCGAGCGCGGCTATCACGTCACGTTCTCCGATCCTTCGCTGGAACTGCCGATGCCGGTGGCTTCGGCGCAGAACAAGTTTTTCATCACACCGATGGAAATGGGCACGCGCATCGCCGGGCAGACCGAATTCGCCGGCATCGAAGCCGAGCCCGACTACAGCCGCGCCGACGTGCTGGTGAAACACATGAAGCGCATGTTTCCGAACATACGCGAGGTCGATTCGACACGCTGGATGGGGCGGCGCCCGTCGATGCCGGATTCAATGCCGGTGATCGGCCGCGCGACGAAATTCGCAAACACCTATTACGCTTTCGGCCACGGCCACCTCGGCCTCGTCGGCAGCGCGCCGACCGGCCGCATCATCGCCGACCTCGTCGCCGGCCGGCAGCCGAACATCGATATCACGCCGTTCCGTCCCGACCGCTTCTGATAGCTGCTAGTCGGCTTTCGCGCCGGAATCCTTGACGATCTTGCGCCATCGCGGCACGTCGGCCTTGATGAGGGCGGCGAAAGCTTCGGGCGTGCTTGATGTGAGATCGATGCCCTGTGTGACGAAACGCTCTTTCATTTCGGGCAGCACGACGATGCGCGCGACTTCCTTGTTCCATTTGGCGACGATGGCCGGCGGCAGGCGCGCAGGGCCGAGTATTCCGTACCACGGCGTGACGTCGTAGCCGGGCACTCCTGATTCGGCGATGGTCGGCAGGTCGGGCATTTGCGGTGAGCGCTTGGCCGTCGATACCGCCAGCACGCGCAACCGGCCGCTGCGTACGTGCGGCATGGAAGTGAGAAGATTGCTGAACATCATTTGCGCTTCGCCGCCCACTAGCGCAGTCAGCGCTGCTGCGTTGCCTTTGTACGGCACGTGCACGATGTCGATGTGCGCGAGGCTCTTCAGAACTTCGCCCGCGAGGTGCGTCGGCCCGCCGCTGCCGGCCGAAGCGAGATTCAGCGTGCCGGGTTTCGCTTTTGCCAGCGCGATGAGCTCAGTCGCCGATTTCGCCGCGACGCCGGGATTGATGACCAGCGCCAGTGGATAGGTGGCGATGAGCGTGATCGGCGTGAAGTCTTTGACCGGATCGAAGTTCACCTGCGAATAAAGGCTCACGTTGATAGCATGTGTGCCGACGTGACCTATCATCACCGTGTAGCCGTCGGGCGCCGATTTGGCGACGGTCTCGGTGCCGATATTGCCGCCGGCGCCGGCTCGGTTGTCGACAACGACCTGCTGGCCCCACGCCACGCCGACTTTTTCGGCGATTGCGCGCGACATAATGTCCGTCGGGCCACCGGCGGCGAACGGCACGATGTAATGAATGGGTTTGCCCGGATACGCTGTTTCAGCGGCGTGCACGCCAATGCAGCCTGCGAGCAAGCTTCCGAGCATGAAGCAGTGGCGCAAGTTTATGCCTGCGCAACCGCGCCGGACCACGGCGACATAACGTCGGAGATACCTTGGTGCTCGCCCGTCGCGGGATCGTTCAGCACCGCGCTGGGACACGCGAAGTTGGTCGGGTAGACGACGAGTTCTGTCTGGTTGAGCGGGAACTTCGCCGCCAGCGCTTTTTGCACTTCCGGCGGCTGGCGCGGATCGACACCTACCGTGTCGCCGCCGCTGGCGTCGATGCGCGGCTGGTGGAACGCATCTTCGAGCGTCATGCCGTGGTCGATCAGGAAGGACGAGAGCTGCATGACCGCCGGCATGATCTTGCGCCCGCCGGAGGCGCCGACCGCGAACCAGCCCTGGTCGCCGCTCCGCGCGATGACCGGGCATATGTTGGTGAGCGGGCGTTTGCCGGGCGCGAAGTAATTCGGCGACTCGGGCCGCGGATCGAACCACATCATGCCGTTGTTCATCAGGATGCCGGTGGAGGGCAGCACCAGCCGGCTGCCGAACACTGACAGCAGCGTCTGCGTGTGCGCAACCATGTTGCCTTCGCGGTCGATCACGTTGAGGTGCGTTGTGCAGCCGGGGTTCTTGCTGTCATCGGTTTCGCCCATGGTCTCGAGGCGGTCGGCGTAGGCTTCGCGCAGCGCCTGTGCGTAGGCAACAAACCAGTCCGCGTCGGGCTTGCCCTTGGCGGTCTTGCGCTTGTCGAGCGCACCCAGCACGCGCGCCATGGTCGGCCCTGCGGTGAGCCCGCCGGCGAACGCGAGGCGCGCGCCGTGATAGTCGATTTCGAGCGGCGCGACGATGCGCGCATGATAGTTTTTGAGGTCCTGCGCGTCGACGATGCCGCCGAGCGCCTTCAGGTCCTTTACGATAAGGCTCGCGACTTCGCCTTCGTAGTAATCGCGCGGGCCGTTCTTCTGCAATTTGCGCATGGTGTCGGCAAGCCCGGTGAGCTTCAGCCGCAGCAGCGGCGCGCCCGGTGGCGTGGTCGCAGGATAACCGTCTTTCATCCACACGTCCCGCGTGCTCGGGTAGCGCGCGAGTTCTTTCGCCGTGGTCGCGATCTTGAGAGTCAGGTACCAGTCGACCGCCATGCCTTGGTCGGCCAATTCGATCGCAGGAGCGATCACGTCGGCGAAGGACTTGGTGCCGAATTTTGCGAGGGCAGTGGCCATGCCATCAACGTGGCCCGGCACGGCAATCGAGTTCGGTCCATGCACGTTGCGGTCGTCTTTCACAGTCGGCCACGTGAAAAGGTCCGTGGTGAAGCCGCCGGTCAGCGGGAAATCGGCCGGGTTCACGTTGCGTGACGAGATCGGGCCGAAATCGACGACGTGGACTTTTTTCTCTTTCGCGAGGTAGACGAGCATGAAGCCGACGCCGCCCAGCCCGCTGTTCCACGGCTCGACCGCCGCGAGCGCGAGGCCCGTTGCGACTGCCGCATCGACGGCGTTACCGCCCGCGTTGAGTATTTTTACGCCGGCCGCGCCGGCGATCTTGTTTTGGGTGGCGACGATGCCATTGCGCGAGCGCGCCAATGGTTTACGGACCTGCCAGTTCTGGACCAGATGTTCGGACATAATTTTTCGCGGGAGTCGCTACGTGGGATTCGGAGCTCAATGATAGCGAATTGGCGCGTGGCGCGCTTGAAACCCATGACGGCATTGTCGTTCGCCCTGAGGTATCGAAGGGTGAACGCGGCTCATGGTTCGATACCTCACCATGAGCGGTTGGTACGCGCTGCTATAATCGGGCGCTTCTTTTTACTGTCACCTTCCAGCGCGCCGTGGCCAAGCACATCGTCTGCCTGACGTTCGATTTCGACGCCATCTCGGGTTTTGTCGCGCGCGGCGCGGTTACACCGACGCCCATTTCGCGCGGCGAATTCGGTCCGCGCGTCGCCGCGCCGCGGCTGCTTGCACTGATGAAAAAATACCGCATCAAATCGAGCTGGTACGTGCCGGGACATACCATCGAAACTTTTCCCGGCGCGGTGCAGGCGGTGGTCGATGCCGGCCACGAAATCGGGCACCACGGCTGGCGGCATATTTCGCCGGTGGCTTTACCGCGCGCTGAAGAGGAGGCGGAACTCGTGCGCGGCAACGAAGCGATCAAGCGCATCTCCGGTGAATACGCGCGCGGTTACCGTTCGCCGGGCTGGGACCTGAGCCCGCATTCGGTCGAATTGTTCCTCAAGCACGGCTTCACTTATGACTCGAGCATGATGGGCGACGACTACGTGCCGTATTACGCGCGGCAGGGCGACGTCATCGGGCTCGAAAAGCCGGCGCGGTTCGGGCCCGTGTCGCAGCTTGTGGAAATGCCGATCAGCTGGAGCACCGACGACGCGCCGCATTTCGAATACATGCGCAACGGCAACGCGATACGCCCGGGCCTGATGAACGCGGGCCTCGTGCTCGAAAACTGGGTGGCCGATTTTAGGTATATGAAAAAAGCGGTCGAGTGGGGCGTGCTGACCTTCACCTGCCACCCCTACATCAGCGGCCGCGGGCATCGCATCAAGATGCTCGAGCAATTGATCCGGAAATTGAAGGAGCAAGGGGCGGTGTTCCAGCGCGTGGACCAGACCGTGGAAGAGTTCCAACGCCGCGCAGCGGCGGCCGCGTGATGACCGCGGCTGTCGTGTTACCGTCAGGCCGCTGATGCGGTTTTCAGCAGTGGTTTCCGTTAGTTCCATCTTTTTATCGCCGGATTCGTGAAATATTTCACGCCTGCGGTGGGTATTTCTGCCTTATCTTGTCGGCAGCCATGGGCACAAAACTTGCACAACTTTGGTTGTCGAGCACAGAGAGGGCAACCATGAATTTCCGTGGTAACGAATATGACGTCAGCCGGGAGGTCAAAACGACTGATCCCGCCACCGTCGCCGCCGAGATCAATCGCATCTACAGCGATCTGTATCAAGGCGCATCCACGGAAAAGCTCGACCAGGCATTCAGCGACATGACGCAGCTGTATCGCGGCGAATTCCCCGGTTATCACTCCTGCGACACCGCGTACCACGACACCCAGCATGTGCTGGAAGTGACGCTGGCAATGGCGCGCCTCATCAACGGTTACGAACGCGGCCGCGTCGGCAAAGAGCCGATGGATGATTCGCTGTTTCGCCTCGGCGT
>CANJHY010000173.1:0-9759 GCA_947474275.1 Betaproteobacteria bacterium | reverse complement strand
TGAGGAACGCCTCATCGCCCAAGCAGATTTGCCCTTTGAGATTGGCTCACGGCGATTCCTGCTTCATGCCTTGCTGCACAAAGCGTTCGTAGGCGCTCGCCCGCTTTTGGCTAAAGCAGTAGGCATATAGCTGCCAACCTTGCTGAGCAACTTCCTTACTCAAGAGTTCAAGGAAGCGCCGCCGATCCTCATCGTCAGAAAAAATATTGGCCCGCGCATTGCCGCGCGCGGTGAGATGGTAGAGTGCGCCGGCGAATTCCAAGCGGAGCGGTCGGGCCATGATGACAATCAACAACCACGATAGGTGTCAAGTCAAGCACTGACCCCTTAGACTCCGCGCAAGGGAAAAACGGGGGGTTTCAAATTCCTGTTCCCTGATCGCGAACTATGCGGATGCGGATGCGGGGGCGGCGACGTCGATCGTGGTGATACGGCGCAGTTCCCGGCGGTGGTTGACATCGTCAAACGGCGTTGAACGGTGCATGGTTGCGAGGTTGTCCCAGATCACTAGGTCGCGGTCGCGCCACACGTGGCGATATACAAATTGCCGCTGGGTTGCGTGCTCCGTCAAGTCCCGCAGCAGCAGCCGGCCTTCAGGAACCGGCATTTCGATCACGCGCGTGGCATGCGATGCAAGGTAAAGCGAGCAGCGCCCTGTGCGTGGATTGACCCGCACCAGCGGATGAACCGCGCCCTTGAGCCGCTCCAGTTCTTCTGCCGAGAAATCGAACCCCAGCAGTTGCCGCGAATAAGCGATCGAATGGTGCACGTGCAGGCCTGCGATCCGTTCTTGGGTCTCGCGATCAAGCGCATCGTAGGCTGCCTGCATGTCGGCAAACTCGGTGTCCGCCCCCGCCGGCGGAATGACGCGCGCCGAAAGCGTTGAATAGCGGCCCGCCGGATCCTGAAAGGAGGCATCGGTATGCCACAGCCGGTTGGCGAACGAATACGCGCGGCGCCGGTCGTCGGCTTGGCGGATGCGGCCCGCGGCGTCGACATTCGAGATGTCGCCGATTGCGTCGTTGTCGAACCGGTTTTTGCCGAGCGCGGCAACCCCGGGCTTGACGTGCAGGGGGCCGCCGAAACGCTCGGCGAACGCGATTTGCTCGGTATCGGTGAGGGGCTGGTCACGGAATACAAGCACGCCGTGTTCATCCATCCCGCCAACGAGTGCGTCAAGTGTGGCGCGATCGTGAACCTGGCGCAGATCGATGGTGCTGACCTCGGCGCCGATGTAAGGGTGCAGCTTTTGAAACACAACGGTCATGATTGGCGTCTCCAACAAGGAATCCTTGGCCCAAACCTCTCGGGACTTGGATAATTGTATATCACGGCGGCTGACTCTGGCTGTTGCGGAATCGGGTTCGGCTGCAGGCCCCGAATACCCGTATGGTCGAATTTTGGGCCTTCCCCATCAAGTTTCTGAGCGTGCGCACCGCGGCTGGTCGGGACAAGAAAAACACCGCAGCCCTGTGCAATGACGCGCACGGCACCGCGCACATCAAGATGTCGCCGCTGGAATTCATGCAACGCCTGTTAGCGTTTCACCAAGGATGACAGTCGGAACGCCCAATCCCTCCCGTGCAGGGCGCGCACCTGCATTCAAGCAGGTGCCTCCAAAACGGCACGGGCCATGGCCCGCGAATTCCCGTTCTCGCCCCGCCCCTCTCCGGGAGCGGTCAAACTGCGTCGGCGTAAGGCGATTCGGGCTGGTGCAGGGTTCGAATGGTTGTTGATCGTGGAAAGTTTCAGCAAACACCACGCGATTGACCGCTTGTCGGGCCGACGATATAGTCGTCGACGGGAAAAGTGTGATTTCAAACTTCCTTTCGTGCAGAGCGGGTTGCGGTGAGCGCGCGCGCCGCGTTGCTGTGATTTTAAATTTCCTGTGGTGTGCATCTATCCGCCAAAATATTCTGCATCCTGGGCTACACTTTCATTGCGACATATTTGCCGCCATCGCGCATTGACCGACCAGCATTGGGGTGCGGCACGCCCTGTCAAAGGAATCGAGCAGTGAGAATGAAAATTATCGACATACGCGTTCGGCGGCTCATGAACCTACGATTCCACCTCACTGCCGCAGCCGCGCTATTCCTCGCCATGCCAGCGTCTGCACAGCCGCACTACCCATCGCGTCCGGTACGTCTGGTGGTAACGCTGGCGGCAGGCGGCCCCACCGACATCATCGGGCGCCTGCTTGGCCAGAAGTTGAGCGAGGCGTTGGGGCAGCAGTTCGTCGTCGACAACCGTCCCGGCGGCGGCGGCAACATCGGCACCGAGATCGTCGCCAAGGCGCCACCCGACGGCCACACGCTACTGATTGCCACGTCCGGCCCGATGGCGATCAACGTAAGCCTTTTTCGCACGCTGCCCTACGATCCGCTGCGCGACTTTGCACCGGTCGTGCTGACGACGCAGGCGTCGCATGTGCTGGTGGTGAACCCCTCGGTGGCGACGAAATCGGTCGCCGAGTTCATCAAGCTGTCGAAGACAAGACCAGGAGCCCTCAACTACGGCTCCAACGGGTCCGGTTCCGGCAATCACCTGGCCGTGGAATTATTCAAACTCATGGCCGGGATCGACCTCACTCACGTACCTTACAAGGGCACGGCGCCGGCGATGACGGACCTGCTGGCCGGCCAGATACAGCTCATGTTCGCATCCACCCCGGCGGCATTTCCGCAGATGCAGGCTGGCAAACTGCGCGGGCTCGGCATCTCCAGCGCCAAGCGCCATCCACAAATGCCCGATCTGCCTGCCATCGCCGAGACCCTCGCCAGTTTCGAAACGGCCGTGTGGCAAGGCGTCGCCGCTCCCGCCGCAACGCCGCGACCCATCGTCGAAAAGCTCGCAAGGGAACTGCTCAATATCCTGCACAGTACCGACGTACGCGAGCGGCTGGCGGCGCAGCACTTCGAACTGATCGCAGTCGGTCCCGCCGAATTTTCCGCACACATCAAGTCCGAAATCGCCACGTGGGCGAAGGTCGTCAAGGCGTCTGGCGCGCGCGCCGACTGAATTGGTAACCGTCAGACAGGTAGCATCTCGTCGTTGGGCACGAGGCCGCGCGGGTCAGTGACCCGCGCGTAGATCACGACGCCATTCCGGGCGACGATAAACCACGAGCGTTTCGCGCACAGGTAGCCGGCGATCCGCTTGGTATCCTGCGCCATCGCGGGATCGTCGTACAACACGCAGCAGGGCGTGAGCTACATAGCCGACATTGATGCGGATAATCAGTTGGCGTCATTGCAAGCGGCCTCGTGCATCTATCGCATCGCACTGTGAGTTCGAGCAAAACCGGACATTGATTCAGCGCGCGGGCGTGAAACCTGAGTAGTCTGCAACCGGAACACCGCAGCGTATCGGAGCGGCGGCGTCGGCAGCCACTCACGAAGGGAACTCGCGGTCATCAGGGCAAAGATTCAGTTTTCAAGTTTGATGTTCGCAGTCTTGATAATTTTTGCGTAAAGCGCGAGGTCTGCCTTCAACAGCGCGCCGAACTCTTCGGGTGTTGAGATGAATGGATCCATACCCTGGCTCAGGAGTTTCTCCCGGATGTCAGGCAACGCCAGTATCCGCGCGATCTCGGCAGAGATTTTTCTGATGACCGGCTGCGGCGTGCCCGCCGGCGCCAGAATTCCGAACCAGTTTTTGGCGGTGAAGCCCGGCATGCCGCCCTCGGCAAAAGTCGGGACCTGCGGGAGTACCGGCGAACGGGTGGCGCCGGAAATGGCGAGCGCCTTCAGTCTGCCGGTCCGGATATTGGGGGTCGCCTCGGGTGGCGGGCTGAACATCATCTGCACATGACCGCCCAACAGATCCAGCATCGCCGGGCCGCCACCCTTGTAGGGGATGTGCTGCGTCTTGACCGCGGCGAGCATGTTGAAGAGCTCGCCGGCCAGATGCAGCGGTCCGCCGGCGCTCGCCGACGCATAGTTGAGTTGGCCCGGCCTGGCTTTGGCGAACGCAATCAACTCCGCCAGTGTGTTCGCAGGCACCGACGGGTGAATGACCAGCACGAGTTCGCCACGGCCCACGGTGGCGACCGGCGCAAAGTCGGTGAGCGGGTCATAGGGCACCGGGAGCAGGTTGGGAATGATCGTGTGCGCGATCGCCATCAGGAGAATGGTGTAGCCATCGGGAGTCGCTTTGGTTAGCGCCTGGGTGCCGATGATCGTATTGCCGCCGGGCCGGTTGTCGACGATCACCGGCTGGTTCCAGGCCTCGGTCAGCTTGGGGCCGATGAGCCGCGCCAGGAGATCAGTGCTGCCGCCCGGCGCGTAAGGAACCAGCAGCCGGAGTGGTTTGTCGGGATAGGCTTGCTGGGCCGCGGCGGCGCCGGCCAGCACTATCAACCCGGCCACAGCGATCAGCCGCGCCACTGCGACAGCGAGTACTTTCATGTTTTCTCCGTCAGTGTTGGAGGTTGGCGCTCGCGTGAGCACTGGTCGCATCGTAGCGTACTGCGCTGTGCGTCAGGAATTCTGCGGCGGCGAGTTGAAGATCATCGCCGCCATCGAAGAGCCGGCGGTGTGACCGCTTGCGGGGCCGGCGATATAGTCGCGGATGGTGAAAAGAGGGGTTTGATTTTCCTATTCTCTACTTCCCCGCTTCGATTTATGCATCCCGCAAAACACCGCATGCGCGAGACAACGGCTGAAAGTGATCACAACTTGCTATCGCAGTCCGTCATCCCGCGAACCGTGGACGACATCGTAACCCGTATCCGTTGCATGATCGAAACATCGCAGTGAGCCCTATTGAACCCGCGCTGCGAATTTGCGGCAGACGGCATCGCGATGCCCTGCAAGTGCCGCCAACCTCACTTGGCGCGTGAGGCACCACTGATGCGAAAATCCCGCGAGTCCGTTCTTTCGGAATGCGCGCGCAACAATTCCGCGAGTGCCTGCGCGGCGGGCAACAGCGAGCGCCCCGCAAGGCTCATAATGCCGATCGTCCTCGTCCTGACGGGTCTTACCAGCGGGATGAAGGCAAGCCCAGGATTCTGCGGCGGACAGGCAAGCGCGGGAATCGGCGTGACCCCAAGCCCCGCCTCCACCAGTGCGAGCAGCGTCGGCAGATTCGTCACGTGAATGCGCGGACGCGCGACCCACTGCGACACCGGTGTATCGGCCAGCAGGCGATGCATGACATTGCCCAAAACGGACTGATCGCGCAACGACTCCCAGGCCAGCGAGCGTCCCGACCTTGCGAGCGGATGATCGGAGCGGCACAGCAAACCGAAACGATCCTGAATCAATGGCTGAAAATCGATGCCGGGATCGGGCTCGGTAAGGCTGGAGACACCGAAATCCACTTCGCCCTCGGCAACAAGGCGGTGGACCGTGGACGAATCTTCCGCGAGCACCTTGACCTCCACCCCGGGATGCCGCCCGACGAAGGTTCTCAAGATCGAGGGCAGCCACCACGTGGCGATCGAGGGAAGGATCGCAAGCGTGACGCTGCCTCCGGTGATCTGTGCGACGTGCAACATGCTCCCCGTAGCGCGCTCGATGTGGGCGGCCATCTCGCGTATCAGCGGCAGGCAGATGTTGCCGAACGGTGTGAGCGTGGTCCGCGACGACTTTTCGAACAGCGGCTGCCCCAGACTGCGCTCGAGCTTGCGTATCGATTGCGACAGTGCGGGTTGCGATTTGAATGCGTGCCGTGCGGCCGTACGAAAGTTCTTCGTTTCGACGACGAGAAGAAAATGGCGCAGCTGTACCAGGCGCAGATCGAGCATGACAGTGATTTGAATATCGAATCAAACAATACAATAAAAAATGCTTTTGCGATACCGGCATCCGGCTATTATGAGTGCCATTGCAGCGCTTCCCGGGAGGATATGTGTCAAAACTTGCAAACACTTGCGCGATTGTCGGCATCACGCGCGCCATCGGACTGAAGGGCGACAAAGAGAAGAAAACGCCGCTGCAGCTCGTGGTCGAGGCATGCGCACAACTCATGCGCGA
Organism: Betaproteobacteria bacterium; assembly: GCA_947474275.1. Taxonomy (GTDB): domain Bacteria; phylum Pseudomonadota; class Gammaproteobacteria; order Burkholderiales; family SG8-41; genus PALSA-1004. Next base: position 3,781 of record CANJHY010000173.1, on the reverse strand, counting down.
AACCGGGATCGACCGCACCAGGATCGGCGCGCTGTTCACCGGCCGCATGCCGCGCTCCTACATGACCCTTCAGTATAGCCAGAGCCTCGTCAACGAACTCAAGATCGCACCGATGTTCAGCACCGAGGTCACGTCGCATGGCGGCGGCGCGCTCGGCACGCTCGAACTGTCGGTACTCGCACTCGAAGCGGGACTCATCAACTACGCATTATGTGTGACCGGCGAGGCAAGCCCCATCTGGATAGACATGATCGGCGGCAGCGCGAACTGGGAGGCGGATCTGCAGTTCGAGGCGCCGTACGGTCCGACGACGCCGTCGCTCTATGCGCAATCGGCCTGCCGCTACATGCATGAATACGGGATCACGCCCGAGCAGATGGCACGCGTTGCGGTCGAAAACAGGAAGTGGGCGTTGCATCACCCCTACGCGGCGATGCGGCACAAGGGGCCGATCACCGTCGAGGATGTGCTGAAATCGCCGATGATCGCCTCTCCATTGCGGCTACTCGATTGCGCGCCGTGGTTTCCGGGCGGCATAGCCAGTGCCGCGCTCATTACGCGCGCGGATATCGCACGCAACACCTGCGCCGAACCTGCCTACATAGCGGGATTCGGCCAATGGAACACGCACGAGTGGGTCGGAGAACGCATGGGCACGCGGGGTGTCGAACCGTTCTCCAGGGGCCCGAGCATGGTGCACACCGGCGCGGGTGTCGCGGCGAAGCAGGCCTACGCCATGGCCGGAATCACCTCGAAAGACATCAACATCGCGGAAACCTCGGTGCCCTTCACCTACGCGAACCTGCTCATGCTGGAGGAGCTCGGCTTTTGCGCCGAAGGCGAAGGCGGTCGCTTCGTTGAAGCAGGCGGCATCGACTTCGACGGCGGCCTGCCGTTCAATACCACGGGCGGATACCTGTCCTTCGGACAATCGGGACAGGGCCTGTATCTGCTCAAAGAAATCGTCGACCAGATGTGGGGACACGCAGAGGGCTACCCCGTGCCCGGCGTGAAGGCAGGACTGGTGCACGGGCACGGCGGACCGCTTGCCTGCCATTCGGTCATGATTGTTTCCAAAGAACCGACTTGCTGAGTGAGGCGAATATGAGCGAAACATCGAAAGTGGCAGTACCCGACTGGTCGGGCGGGAAGAAAGTGATGGCCGGCGACCTCTTTCTGGGGCTGTACCAACCGTCGCCTGAAACCACCGGCTTTTGGGAAGGCGTTGCACGGCAGGAACTGCTGTTCAAGTGGTGTGACGCTTGTGCGCGAGCCTACCATCCGCGACGCATGATTTGTCCGCAGTGCTCAAGCACGGCCCTGTCCTGGAAACCCGCGTCGGGCAAAGGCAAGGTCTATTCGTTCAGCGAGGTGCATCGGGCGCCGACGGCGGAGTTTGCAAAAGGAGCGCCCTACACGGTCGGCCTCGTCGAGACCCCGGACGACGTGCATTTCTTCTGTCGGATCTTTGCCGAAAACGGTGCGTCGATCGCCGTTGATGCGCCCGCGGATCTGGAGTTCAGGACGCTGGAGAACGGCTACCGGCTGCCGGTATTCGTCGTGCGCGGCAGCGCTGCGAAATGAGCGCGGGCGCACTCGCGGGCATCCGCGTCATCGACATCACACGCGCACTGACCGGTCCCTTCTGCACCATGATCCTCGGCGATCTGGGTGCGGACGTCATCAAAGTCGAAATCCCGGGACGCGGCGATGAAGCGCGCCATTGGGGGCCGCCGTTCGCAGGCGGTGCGGGGCCGAACTACCTGGGATTCAATCGCAACAAGCGCAGCATAGAGCTCGATCTGCACAAAGCGGAGGGCCAGGCCACGGTGCGAGCACTCGCGGCGAGCGCCGATGTCGTGGTCGAAAATTTTCGCCCGGGCACGATGACAAAATTCGGTGTGGGTTACCAAACGCTGAAGGCGCTCCGCCCCGGACTCATCTATTGTGCGATCAGCGGCTACGGCAAGGAAGGACCGCTCGCCAACTGGCCGGCCATGGATCTCATGATCCAGGCAGTGAGCGGTATCATGGCGTTGACCGGTGAAGCCGCGGGACGCCCGCACAAGGCCGCCGCGCCCGTCACGGACTTGTTCGGCGGCTTTTCCGCAGCGATTGCCATCATGGCCGCACTGCGCGAACGCGACCGCACCGGCGAGGGACGCGAGATCGACATCAGCATGCTCGACTGCGCGTTCACGATACTCGGCCAGTCCGTCTCCGCATGGGGTATCGATGGCAACGATCCCGCACGTGCCGGCAACGCGCATCCGCTCATGGCGCCTTACCAGAGTTTTCGCACCAGCACCAAGGAAATCGTCTGCGCAATCACCACGCAAAAGCGCTGGGAACGCATGTGCACGATGCCGGAATTCGCACACTTCCGCGGACGTCCGGAACTGGCGACGCAGGCCTCGCGCAATGCCGTGCGCATCACGCTGTGCGCGGAAATGGAAACCATATTGCAGACTCAGTCCGCCGACTACTGGCTCGGTCACTTCTTCCGGCTCGAACTGCCGGCCGCACCGGTCAACACCATCGCTGAAATCGCACAGCATCCGCACGTGCAACAGCGCGGCTCCCTGATGGAAATCGAGTACCCGCCCGGCTCGGGTCAGCGCGTGAAAATTCCCGGCATGCCGTGGCGCGACGTCGCCGCATCGGGCGCGGTGCGCAATCCGCCGGCGCTGGGAGAACACACGCGGGAAATCCTCGCTGAATGCGCCGTTGCGCTCGACGCCGAACATCACGCGCAGGCAACGCAATCATGAAACACGTCATCGCATCGATCGCCGTCATACTCGCCGCCGCATCCGGTTACGCCGGCGCACAAAGTTTTCCCATGCGCCCGGTCAGATTGATATCGCCGTTTCCGCCGGGCGGCTTCAACGACATTTTGTCGCGGCTCGTGGGACAGAAGCTCACCGAATCATGGGGACAACAGGTGGTGGTCGACAACCGGCCGGGTGCGAACATGATCGTCGGCACCAACCTCGCCGCGAAGTCCCCGCCCGACGGTTACACGATGGTCATGGCTGCGATCCCGCATGCAATCAATCCGGGGCTATATAAGCTGCCGTACGATTCGGTCAAGGATTTCACACCGATCGTGATGATCTGCTTCGTGCCCAACCTGCTGGTCGTGCATCCGTCTACGCCGGCCAACACCGTCAAAGAATTGATCGCGTACGCGAAAGCAAATCCGGGCAAGCTTTCCTTCGGATCGGTCGGTAGCGGCAGTTCGTCACACATGGCGGGTGAATTGCTGAAAGTCACGGCCGGGATCGACATGGTGCACATCCCGTACAAGGGGGCGGCGCCGGCCCTTACGGATCTCATGGCGGGACGGGTGCAGGTCTATATCGGCGCCACCACGTCCGTCCTGCCGCACGTGCGCACGGAGCGTCTGCGCGCGCTCGGGGTCACGAGCACGAAGCGCGTATCTTCGCTGCCCGAATACCCGACCATGATCGAATCGGGCGTGCCCGGTTTCGATGTGAGTTCATGGTACGGATTACTCGGCCCGGCGGGCATGTCACCGGCGCTGGTCGGAAAGATCAGCACCGATGTGCGTCGCGTCTCGAACACGCCGGACGTGCGCGAGCGGCTGCTAAAAGATGGTGCGGAAACAGCGGACAATACGTCTGTTGAATTCGCCGCAGCGATCCGCGACGACATTCAAAAATGGAAGCAGGTCGTCAAAGTGACCGGCGCAAAACCCGACTGAGGAAAGGCCGCCGCGCTTCCGCTCTGCTCCGGCGCGCGTTCGATATTCGCTTTC
>CANJHY010000172.1:0-9766 GCA_947474275.1 Betaproteobacteria bacterium | reverse complement strand
GCATTCCACTCCCCATACGCCTTTACAAATCTCATCTTCCGTATCTCCTGTAGCAGCTTCGTCCGGCTCATCTCGTACCCCCTTCGGGGCAATATGACGACCGGACAGTTGGCGTGCTACAAAACCGGACAGATCAAGAACTCGCAACAAGGTAAATCGCAGCGCTTGACGCCGGCGAAAACCGGCTGGCGTAAAAATTGATCGAAGTCCGCCTCATCTGCAACAGTTGCCTATCCGGCCCGTGTGTGGGAATACCCGAAGCTAGCGGATAGCATCACGCACGGTCAACGCGTCTGCGGCAGCTTGACCGTCATCGCACCGATCCAATACTATGCGCCGGCGATGCATGCAAAATGACAGTTATTACTGCGGGGGGAGCCATGAGGATCATCGCTACATTGTGCGCAGTCTGGATGCTGGCGCCGGCCCACGCCGCGACCGCGCAGGCCTATCCAACCAAGCCAATCCGCCTCGTCATCCATTTCCCGCCGGGCGGGCCAACCGATATCGTCGGGCGCGCCGTCGCGCAGAAGTTCACCGAGACCTGGGGCCAGCAAGTGATCGTGGACAATCGCCCGAGCGCTGGCGGAGTCGTGGGCGTCGAAGCGGTAGTGCGGTCGAACCCGGATGGCTATACGCTGCTCTTCGCGACGGGAGGCAGCATGTCGATCGCCCCGGCATTCAACCCCAAGCTGCCCTACAACGTGTTCAAGGACCTGGAGCCGGTGAGTCTGGTGGTGATCAATCCGCAAATCCTGGTGTTCCATCCGGCGTTTGCGCCTAATTCGGTCAAGGAACTCGTCGTTCTCGCGAAATCCCGCCCCGGCACGATCAATTACGCATCGGTCGGGCCAGGCAGCCCGAACCATCTCGGCATGGAAATGCTGAAATCCATGGCGGGTATCGACATGGTGCATATCCCGTACAAGGGCACCTCACCCGCGCTCACCGACCTGTTGGCCGGCCAGATCTCCCTGATGTTCAACAGCATGCCTTCGGTGTTGCCGCAAGTGAAGGCGGGCAAGCTCAAAGGCATTGCAGTCGGCAGCGCCAAACGCTCGCCGGCGGCGCCCGATACTCCCACGGTCGCGGAGTCGGGCGTGCCCGGGTTCAACTATGTGACGTGGTACGGATTGTTCGCGCCGGCGGCAACCCCCAAGGCGATCATCGCGAAGCTCAATACGGAAGTGGTCAGAATGCTCACTGAGCCCGAGTTGGCGCAGCGCCTTGCCGTCCAGGGCGCCGACCCGCAGAGCAGTACCCCGGAAGGGCTCGCACGCTACATGCGCGAAGAGCACGAACGCTGGAAAAAAGTCATCAAGACTGCCAATATCAAGAGCGAATGAATGGACAGTAGGAGTAGGAGTAGGGGCAAGGCAGTTGTGCGGCGTCTGCCGTTGTCGTGGATTGCCCAGTAGTTGACCAATAATAATACCGTTCGAAATCCCAGCGGTTTGCTGTACTCTGCATCGTCCGCATTACGACCACGATGCAACCGTGAACCAGGCCGGCGGTGTGCTGGCACCCCATGCCGGGCTGCGCGAGGCGATTGTGCCGCGCACACCGGTGAAACCCGGCGACGATGCGGCCAGTCCACGCGCACGGCGCGCATGGACTGGCCGCGCCTGCTCAAGCGCGTGTTCGATATCGACCTCGAACACTGCCCGCAGTGTGGCGGTGACTTGAAGATCATCGCCGCCATCGAAGAGCCCGCGGTGATAGTCAAGATCCTCACGCATCTGGTCTTGCCTGCGCGCGCGCCGCCGCGCTCACCGGCGCGGTCCGCGCTCGCGTGATGCAGTCACACTGCGTCGAATTCAGCCCTCTCGGGTCGATGCAGAGTCCGAAGAATCACGCGAGTGGAGAATTTGCACCCAACACCGCGCGATTGACCGCTTGTCGGGTCGGCTATATAGTCGCGCGCAGTCAAAAAAGAAGCGTTTGAATTTCCTATTCGCTATTGTTTCGCCCAATGATTCGTTTTCGGACCGGGCGGCGCGTTGCCGGACTGTCTGATGGACGCTAAAATAAAAAGAGGAGAAACTAAATGGGAATGCAGGCTCAGACTGTTGCCGATGCATTGAACGTGCCGGCAGCAGTACGCGCCATCGCGAACACGCCGACGGAGTTCGCAGCGGAAGTGAGAGGAGTCGATCTCGCGCAGGCGATGAGTGCGGAGGTTTTTGCGCGGGTGCTGGAACTCTTCAACCATCATGCGGTACTATGTTTTCGTCGGCAAATCCTGACCCCGGCCGCACTGGCGGCCTTCGCGGCGCGCTTTGGCAAGCTTGAGATTCACCACATGACGCAGCATGTGCTGACCGATTTGCCGCAGGTGCGGATACTGTCCAATATCCGCAAGAACGGCCAGGCGGTGGGCGTCAGCAACGCCGGCATGCACTGGCATTCCGACCTTTCTTATAAGCCGGTGCCGGCATTGGCAACGCTGCTGTACGGGGTCGAATGCCCGCCCACGGGGGCTAACACCGAGTTCGTCAGCATGAGTGCGGCGTATACGGCTCTGCCGGCGTCGTTGCGGAAAAAGCTGCATGGCATGCGCGCGCGGCACGACCGGAATTTTCGCTATTCGCTGTTGTATCCCGAGCGTTCACCGCTGACTCCGGAGCAGGTTGCCGGGGTGCCGCCTGTCGAGCATCCGGTGGTGCGCATACACCCGGCGACCGGCCAGCCGGCGTTGTTCGTGGCCAAAGATATCGTGTCGACCATTGTCGGCATGCCGCAAGAGGACAGTCGGCAACTGCTGGATCAACTCGAACGCGCTGCCACGCAGCCCGACCTGATCTACGCGCACTGCTGGCAGCCGGGCGATCTGCTGGTCTGGGACAACCGCTGTACTCTCCATCGCGCAACACCATTCGACAATCAGCATCGCCGGTTTCTTTACCGCGCGCAGGTCGAAGGCGAAGTTCCGGTAGCCGCATGACAGAGAAGGAAATATCGATGCGATCGTGTTTTTTGGCGCGGGTCTGGTTAATCATTCTGACGCTGGCTGCCGGCGGTTGTCTTGCCGCGCCAGGCGGTTATCCGGACAAACCCGTGCGCATGGTGGTGCCCTATGTCGCGGGCGGTTCGTTCGATACTGTCGGCCGCATACTCGCGCAGCGGCTGGCCGAGAGCTGGGGCCAGCAGGTTATCGTCGACAACCGGGCGGGGGCGACCGGCGTGATCGGCACGCAGACGGTCGCGCGCGCGGCCGCCGATGGCTACACCATCGGGCTCTTCGGCGGCAACCAGGTGCTCTCGACGGCGGTGCGCGCCGATCCGGCGTACGACATGCAAAAGGACTTTGCGCCGATCGCGCGCGTCGCGACGCTCGACAACGTGGTCGTGTGCCATCCCTCGCTGGCAGCGGGAACCTTGCGTGATCTGATCGCGTTGCTGAAAAGACAGCCCGAAAAATATCATTACGGCTCCGGCGGACACGCCGGGGACACGCATTTTTCGGGAGCTCTGTTCAGTTTGCAGGCCGGCGTGAATATCGTGCACGTGCCGTACAAGGGCGGCGGGCTGGCGGTGACCGGGCTGCTTGCGAACGAAGTGCAGATTATGGTCGTGAACATGATTTCCGCGGATCCGCACGTGCGGTCGGGGCGCATCCGCGGCCTCGCGATTGCGGGGAAAGCGCGCTCGGCGCTGCAGCCAGAGATTCCGACTGCGGCAGAAGCCGGCTTGCCTGGTTTGGAATGGAGCCAGTGGTACGCGGTGTTTGCGCCCGCTGGCACACCACGCGCAATTGCATCACGCCTGCACCACAGTCTCGCGCAGGCGGTTGCAACCGCGGAGGTCAGCGCGCGGCTAACCCAGCAGGGTGCGCGACCCATGATGGAAACCCCGGAGCAACTCGCCGCATTCGTGCGCGAGAGCCTGGTGGTCAGCCGCAAGATAGCCAGCGCCGCCAACATACGCGCGGAGCAATGATCGCGGCGTGGCAGCTCGCAGGGCGGGGCGCGGCGGTCGTCATCGCTGCGCTTTGTGCGGGATTGGTTTGCGAACCAGCGGTCGCGGCATTAGTCGCGCAGGCATCAAGCCCGCTTCCGCGATTTCCAGATCGCCCGCTTTAATTGATCGTGCCGTATCCGCCTGGCGGCGGTTCGGATGTCATTGCGCGGATTCTGGCGCCCCGGCTGAGCGAGGGATTCGGCCAGCAGGTCGTGATCGACAATCGCGCGGGCGCTGCCACGATCATCGGGCTCGATCTGCTCGCAAAGTCGCCGCCCCATGGCTATACCAGCGGCATCACGACCAGCACGCTCGCGGTGAATTCAACGCTCAACAAGTTGTTGCGGGCACGACCACGATGGCGTGCGCGCCGCGCGACAATTCAATATGCGCCATGTTGTCGGCAACGCGCGCATCCCACATGCCGGTGAAAACGGGCTTGCCGGAAAGTCGCGGGCAGTCAAAAGGAAGCGTTTAAATTTCCTGTTCGCCTTGACGCGCCGCAAGCCCGCCCCGCATAATCGTAAAAAAAACCGGCAACGTCGCGCGTGTTATTGGCTAATGCCGCTCTGAAATCCGTTCTGCCTAGAGGAGCAAACCCTGTTGAGTTCACGCATCACGTATGCAGTTATCGGCGCCGCTATGATCGCTTGCGGCGCAGCGCAAGCGCAAGATTACCCGAACAGATTCGTAAAATTCGTCGTCACCTATCCGCTGGGCGGCAGCTCGGACGTGATGGCGCGCATCGTCGGCCAGAAATTGACCGAATACTGGGGCCAGCAGGTCATCGTCGATTCCAAGCCGGGCGGGGACGGCGCGATCGGCATGGAGTTCGCGGCGCGTCAGGCGCCTGACGGGTATACGTTCCTGCTCGGCAATTTTGGCCCGGTTGTGGCCAATCCGCTGATCTCCAAAGTGAGCTACGACTGGCAGAAGGATTTCGTGCCGGTGTCGCAGATCACGCAGAGTGCAAATATCCTTGTCATTCCGGTGACGTCGACGATCAAGTCGACCCGCGAACTGATCGCCGCAGCCAACGCGCAACCCGGCGTGCTGACGTACGCCACCAGCGGCGTGGGCGGCATGCAGCATCTCGCGGGCGAGATGTTCAAGCGGCTCGCGGGGGTCACCATCATCACCGTAAATTACAAGGGCAACGCGCAGGCGATCACCGACGTGATGGGCGGGCAGATCAACATGATGTTTTCGGACGCGCTGCCCGCCATGCTCAACATGAAGAGCGGCAAGCTGCGCGCGCTGGCCGTCACCAGTGAGAAGCGCTGGCCTTTCACGCCCGAGCTGCCGACGCTGGCCGAAGAGGGCGTAACGGGCTTCGCCGCGGCGAACTGGTGGGGCATTCTGTTTCCGCGCGGCGTGCCGCAGCCTATCGTCGACAAAGTGAACGCCGCACTCGTCAAAGCGCTGACCAACCCGGAAGTGAAGACGCGGCTCGGCGATCTTGGGGTCGAAGCGCGGCCCGGCACGCCGGAGCAGTTCGGCGAGTTCATGGCGAAAGAGTCGGCCAAGTACGCGAAACTCATCAAGGACGCCAATATCCGCGCCGAATGACCGGCCCGCCGGATTCAGATTTTCAAGAGGAGACGTCACATGACCAGGGTGCTGACACCCGCACAGATCGTAAACTACCGCGCCAACGGTTACCTCGCGCCCATCGATGCCTTGAGCGCTGACGAGGTGCAGAATTACCGCGACGGTCTGGCCCGAAGCGAGGCGCACCTTGGCGGGTCGTTGATGGCAATCGACAAGAAGTATCGCGGCAACCTGCACTTCATGTGCCGCTGGGTCGACGAGCTCGCGCGCCATCCGCGCATCGTCGACGCAATTGAGGATCTGCTCGGGCCCGATATACTGCTCTATACCAGCCGCTTCTTCATCAAGGAGCCCAAGAGCGAGGGCATCGCCGCGTGGCACCAGGATTCGACCTACTTCGGGCTGCGCCCGCATGATCACGTCACGGCATGGGTTGCGTTGTGCAACGTCACGCCCGAAACCGGTCCGGTGGAATTTGCCGTGGGCAGCCACATCCGCGGCCAGCTCATGCAGAAGAGCGGCCTCATCCAGAACAGCGTGAACACCGCCGGCCAGATCATCGTCGAGTGGTTCGACAAGTCGCAGATCGAGCGCGCCATTCTGCGGCCGGGCCAGTTCTCCCTGCATCACACGTGCACGGTGCACCAGTCGGCGCCCAATCGCTCGGCCGAACGCCGGATCGGACTTGCCTTGAGCTTCATCCCCACGCGCACCCGCTACATCGGTTTGCGAAAAATGCCGGCCGTGCTCATCCGCGGGCGGGACGACTACCACCATTTCGACCTGCAGCCGCCGCCGCAGCAGGATTTCGGCGCGACCGAAGTGCAGCGCCACGACACTTCGTTCAAGGCCTACCTCGAGTCCTTCTACGAGCAACTCGACATAGCCGAGAAGGACATGCCCGCTGACATCGCAGCGACGCTGATGAATTGACCCGCTACCCGGCGCGGCCTGCGCTCGCGCCAAGCCGTCAAACCGCGTTGGTGTGAGGCGATGCGGGCCGATGAAGTGTTCGAATGGTCAGCGAGAGGGTGAATTTTCACTGAACACCGTGCGATTGGCCGCGCATGAGAAGCTGGTGGCGTTTTCGTGCAAGCGCCGCGTACCTGGTCGATCAGGTCATCTCGCGCGCGCCGGTACGCCACTGGGTGCTGTCGTTTCCGATCCCGCTGCGCCTCCTCTTCGCCGCCCATCCGCAACTGCTCGCGCCGGTGCTACGGAATATCCAAGTGAACACCACGGTAGGGCGGGTTACGGCGCAAAGTGCGCGCCTAACCCGGTCTGCAATACGCGGTGTTGCGCTGTATGTATTGGAGTAGGTTTGATTGACGTCGGGGCACGTTATGTAGTAACGTAACTACATTATGATTGGAGGTGCGTCATGTCGGTAACCACAATCTCAAGCCGCGAGTTTAACCAAGACACCAGCGGCGCCAAAAAAGCGGCGAAGCGCGGTCCGGTAATTATTACGGATCGTGGTCGGCCTGCGCATGTGTTGCTGAGCATTGAGCATTATCAGCGCTTGGCGGGCGGCCAGAAATCCTTGCTGGATGCGCTGGCGCAAACCAAGGGTGGCGATTTTGATTTTAAGCCACCGCGCTTGCGTGGCGGGCTGTTCAAGCCGGCTGATCTTTCTTGATGTTTATTATCGATACCAACGTCGTTTCCGAACTGCGGCGTCCCGGTAAGGCCAATCCAAACGTCTTGGTGTGGGCTCGTAACACCGCTGTTGCTAGTCTTTTCCTTTCGGCTATCACCGTGCTGGAACTTGAACTTGGCGCATTGCAGACTGCACGAAAAGATGCGAAGCAGGGCGCCGCCTTACGTGCGTGGATAGACGAGCAGGTGTTATTGCAGTTTGATGGACGCATACTGCCGGTGGATACCGTTGTCGCCCAGCGTTGTGCGCGACTGCATGTGCCCGATCCGCGATCCGAACGGGATGCGTTGATTGCTGCGACCGCGTTGGTGCATGGGATGACGGTTGTAACGCGCAATGTGCGCGATTTTGAGCGCACGGGCGTGGTGACGTTCAATCCGTGGATCGCGTGACGCGAACGGCGGGTTTCGGCGCAAAGTGCGCGCCTAGCCCTCTCTACTAAGATTGCCCGCGGTAAAATCGCGTCATATGCGTAAAGGACTAATGGCCGACCCCGTTTTTTCTTGCGCCGCCAGCGGGACGATCGTGATGTCGAACCGCAGGCCCTGAGTCGCGTTTACTTCTTCGCCGGCGCCGCGCCGAGGTTGAAGAAAGACCGTATGCGGCCGAGCAACTGGCTCGCAAGGCCAGCGGCCTCGGCCGCGGCCGGCCCGGTGTCCGCCATCCAGCGCTGGTTGGCGGCCTGGCGGCGAGCGAGGGCATGGCTCAGGTTGCCAGCCAACTCCGGTCGCGCCTCGAGGAGTTTCGACATGGCCTCCTTGCCGATCTCGGTCACCACACAGTCGGTGACCGGGATGACCGTCGCGCCGCGCGGCGCGCCGGTGAGCAGCGACAGTTCGCCGAAGAACTCGCCGGGCTGGATCTGCGCGACCTGGCGGTCGGTTCCCGCGGCGTCCTTCATCCACACACCCAGCAATCCCTCGTTGAGGATGAAGAGCGAGCTTCCCGGGTTGCCCTGCTTCAGGATCGGGTCGCCCGCGTAGCGCAGGTGCTGCGTGGCGGCCTGCGCGAGTTCTTCGGTCTCGCCGGCCGTGAGCTCGGCGAACAGGGCCGACTGGCGGATCAGTCGCACGATGGCGCCGGCCGCGTCGACCGCGGGCGCGCCGCGGCGCACGCGGATCTCCTGCGCCGGCACGGGGATCTCGATGCCGGCATAGTGGAGGTTGCGCAGGATGTTCTGGTGCACCATGAAGCGCAGCGGGACCAGGCGGTTGCGGTCCGGCACGAAGTAGATCAGCACCCACACCACGCCGCGGCTGTCGTACTCGTCGATCGCCACCGCGGACTTGCCAGGCAGGCTGGTGATCTCGTCGATGTGGTTCACCGCTCCGAGGAGGATCCGCTGGCCCTGGTGCGAGGTCACGCTGTAGGGCAGGGTGATGCGGATCTTGTCGCGGAAATGGCGCTGTGGGCGCGAGTAGTTGGTGAACGGCCGCTCGGCCAGGCGCCCGTTCGGGATCACTATCGTGAGGTTCTCGGGCGTGACGATCGAGGTCGATCGCCAGCCGAACTCCGTCACCTTGCCCACCGGCCCGTTGGTTTCCAGTTGCAGCCAGTCGCCGATCGCGTAGGGGTGCTCGAGGCTCAGCGCGATGCCGGCGAAGAAGTCCGCGATCATCCTCTGCAGCGCGAAGCCCGCCACGCCGATCAGCACCGTGGAGGTCGCCAGCAGGGCCGTCATCGACTGGCCGTACACGCTGGTGAGGATCACGCCCAGCGTGGCCAGCCACACCAGCACCTCGGCCAGCGTGACCAGCATGCCCGGCACTTGCACGCCGGCGCGCGGCAGCACGCCGCGCCAGAGGAGCAGGAGGCACACGCGGTTGAAGAGGAACCCGACTGCCACCCAGCACAGCGCCGTGAGCAGCAGCGCGCCTTGTTCGGCCACACTGGAGGTGGGCACGAATCCGAGTTCCACCGCATTGCGCGGCCAACCCGAGCGCAGGGCGAGGGTCGCGACGAACAGCAGCACCGGGACCGCGAGGGTGCTGAGGGTTGCGCTGAGGGTAGCGCTCAAGGTGGCGCGGAGCAGGGCGGGTGCTGCGTTTTTCTGGGTCATGCCCGAGTCTACCAAGGCGGCGCCGGTGGGGCCTGTTTCAGGTAAATATGTTTTGAAAAACAAAAACGAGCGTGGAAGCCGCTCTCACGCCAGTTTGCGTAGCGGTACATCCTCGACGAATCGCCTATTTCGCCGCCGGCCGCGCGAAAAGCTGCTGGCCAAGGGCGCGGATGCCTTGTCGGATGCGTAACGGCTGGCCATTTTTTTGCGTACAGGGATACGAGGCAAAAGCGCGGTGGACCTGGCGCGCGATTTGCTGACGGGTTCTGGTTCGCTGTCCGCATTGACGCAGAGCCCGAAGAATCACGCGCGTGGGGAATTTGCACCGAACACCGTGCGATTGACCGCTTGCCGGGCCGACGATATATTCGCGGGCAGTCAAAAGAAGCGTTTAAATTTTTGGTTCTTCGTTAAATGTACTGTGATTTTTTACTCAATTGGCCTATTTCATGTTGTTCCCGGTGTAACAAAATGCGGGGATTGCAAACTGACTTGCGGAGATTGAGATGAAAGACACCATGCTGTACGAACAACTG
>CANJHY010000171.1:0-9925 GCA_947474275.1 Betaproteobacteria bacterium | reverse complement strand
TATGCGTTACCTCCACTCACCCGCGAGGACCGGGCCACCAAAGCGAAGGTTGAGATCAGCACCCACTTCAACACCAAGCAACAGGTTTTTCTAGATTTCGTACTCTCGCACTATGTGATCGTAGGTGTGGAGGAGCTCGATCAAAGCAAGCTAACACCGTTGCTCAGACTCAAATACCACGATTCGATTGCCGACGCAGTCGCGGAATTGGGAAGGCCAGACGATATCGCGATGGTTTTTGCGGGGTTTCAGAAGTACCTGTACACACAGCAAGTCGCCGCCTGATTGCAATCGCTGCGCTCAAGGGCAAGCAGGTTCGCACTTACTTTTCGACCAGCGGTGTACGCTTGCAGACAAAAGTCACCACTGCCGGTCTTTTCGCGCCTTTTTTTTGTTACGATTGCGGCTTGGAGTGAGGAGAGAGAGCAAAGGTCATGAATGATGCACGATACTAATGAATTAGGTCAGCCGGTGGGTGTAGTTATCCCCGACTGGAAGCCACCGCAACCGCCCGCGCGTGCACCCATAGAAGGGCGTTATTGCATACTTGAACCGCTCGATGCCGCTGCTCACGCGGAAACTCTGCACGCTGCCAATATTCTCGATACCGACGGCGGCATGTGGACGTACATGGCCTACGGGCCGTTCGAATCGCCGGAAATTTATCGCCAGTGGGTCGACAGCGTTGCCGGCGGCAAGGACCCGATGTTTTTTGCGATCGTCGACCGCGCAACCGGCAAGGCGGCCGGGGTCGCGAGCTTTCTGCGCATTGATCCGGCCGGCGGCTGCATCGAAGTCGGCCATCTCGCGTTCGCGCCGCTGCTGCAGCACAAATCGGCGGCGACCGAGGCGATGTACCTGATGATGGAGCTGGCATTCACGCTCGGCTACCGGCGCTATGAGTGGAAATGCAATGCGCTCAACAAACCTTCACGCACCGCCGCGCAGCGCTTTGGATTTTCGTACGAAGGAATCTTCCGCCAGGCGACGGTCGTCAAAGGCCGCAATCGCGATACCGCCTGGTATTCGATAATTGATTCGGAGTGGCCGGCGCTTAAAGCCGCGTACCAGGCGTGGCTCGTGCCGGGAAACTTCGATGTGCTTGGCAAGCAGCGCATGCGGCTGTCGTCGCTGACCGGGCCGCTGTTGAAGCAACGCGGGTAGCTTTTGAGGCGTGAAAGGGTGAAGGCGTGAACTTCACTCATTCACCTATTCACCTGAATAAATCAGCGCATCGGCCCGAGGATGATGATCAGCTTCGGCGCGTTCATCCGTTCGGCCGCTTGCTGGGACGTCAGCACCGCCCCCCGCGGCATCTCAGCGGAGGTGTATATCGGCGCGCGCGCATTGCCCGGCGGGTAGGAAATATCCATCGGGGGCTTGGTGCCGATGGTGTACTCGTTGTTGGCGCCGATGACTTCATAAGTCCAGACTGACTGGGCGCTGGCGCCAAGGGCCCAACTGGCCAGCACCAGGCAAGAAAGCAAGCGCATTGATTTTTTCATAAGGCTCCCTCTTCTCTTATACGCGTTCAGACGCGTACATGCATGGATATCGATGCGAGCAAAAGCACCAGCGCTCTGAAAGCGCTCGATATGAGATTCATGAATTCTCCATGACATTACCAGCCCGGTTGCCAGTGTAGAGCAGGCGTGAGAGCGGGAGGGCGTGAAGAGGCTAAGGTGCTCTTGCGATCTCGCGCCCTCCCGCGGCTCTGGGCGGCGGTATACTAAGAGTCCCTAACCTAATAAAACACGCGTGCGTTGCAGCCAGAATTGGTGAGGGCAAGGCGCTTACTGTATTGGCAAGACGAGCAACGCGGCCATCGCCGATTCTGGCTGCAACCCTTCGGGCTGGCACGAGTTTTGGCCCATAACATTGTCGCAAGCCACTAGCTTAGAATGACTAATCGTCGTGACTTGCTTCGCGTTCTGAGCCAAAATCGTGACAGCGCATCGCGCGTTTTATTAGGTTAGGGACTCAGGCCCATCATGCAAGTCGCTTCCATGCATTTCAAAGAACGCGTCGGCGCCAAGCTCGCCGATGTCAAGCTGCAGGCCGCGCTGAAGAAGCTCCAGGGCAATTTCGTCAAGGGGCGCGCCGACCGTGTGGCTGAACTCGATAACTTCGAGGAACTGCGCACGCACGCGGCGGCAATCCGCGACCGCGCACTCAACAATCTCGACGTCTACCTCGAAGAGTTCGAGAAAAACGCTACCGCCCGTGGCGCAATCGTGCATTGGGCGGAAACCACCGCGGACGTGAACCGCATCGTGTGCGAGCTTGCCGCGCGCTACGACGTTAAAAAAGCGGTGAAATCGAAGTCGATGGTGAGCGAGGAGTGCGCGCTCAACGACGCGCTCGAAGCCGCCGGCGTCGAGGTCGTCGAGACCGATCTGGGCGAATACATCCTGCAGCTCGCCAAGGAACCGCCGTCGCACATCATCGCGCCGGTGATCCACAAGGGGCGCGACGAAATCTCGGACCTCTTCGCAGAAAAGCACCAGCGGCCGCGCAAGACCGACATCACTGAGCTCACGCACGAAGCGCGCGAGATGCTGCGCTCGCATTTCCTGACGGCGGACATGGGCATCTCGGGCGCGAATTTCATCGTCGCCGAGACCGGCACCACGCTGATCGTCACCAACGAGGGCAACGGCCGCATGACGACCACGCTGCCGCGCGTGCACGTCGCGATTACGGGAATTGAGAAGGTCGTGCCGACACTGGAAGACGTGACGACATTGCTGCGTCTCTTGCCGCGCTCGGCGACCGGGCAGACGATTTCGAATTACATTTCATTTACTACGGGCATCAAGGACGCACAGGATGCGTTCGGCGCCGAGCATTTCCATATTATTTTGCTCGACGCCGGGCGCACCAAGTTGATCGGCAGCGATATGCAGGAGATGTTGCGCTGCATACGTTGCGGTGCGTGCATGAACCATTGTCCGGTCTATCAGAACGTCGGTGGCCATGCTTACGGCTGGGTCTATCCGGGGCCGATGGGCTCGATACTGACGCCGACTTACGTCGGACTCGAAAACGCGCTTGATCTGCCGCATGCGTCTACGCTATGCAACCAGTGCGACGTGGTGTGCCCGGTCAAGATCCCGCTGCCGGACCTGATGCGCAAGCTGCGCGAGAAGCAAGTCGAGCGCGGCCTGCGGCCGTGGCATGAGCGGGTTGCGCTGCGTATGTGGAGTTGGGCGGCGCAGCGGCCGGGCGTGTACGCATTGCTGTCGAAATTTGGCGTTACAGTCCTCGGCTGGATGGGCGGGTCCGCCAAGCTGATACATTACCTGCCGTTCGGCGGCGGCTGGACGGACGGGCGCGACATGCCCGCGCCGCAAGGCAAAACGTTTCGTGAATTGTATACTCAACAAAAGCGTTGAACCGCCAGGACGCCAAGCCCGCCAAGAGTTACAAACAAAGCAATGCAAAGAACGTAAGGTAAAACCTAATTTGATCATGGATTATTTTCAGTTTTTTTACTCAGATTTTTACTTGTCTTTTCTTGGCGGACTTGGCGTCTTGGCGTTGAGATTAAGGGGTTAATATGAATAAGCCAGTTGATATGCAAACTTTACAGTCGGTGCCGTTGTGGATAGACGGCAAACACAAACCAGCATCGAGCACGCGCGCGGGCGACATCACCAACCCGGCGACCGGGCAGGTCACCAAGCGCGTGCCGTTCTGCAACGCGGCCGATATCGATGCGGCGGTGCAGGCAGCGCAGCGCGCGTTTCCGGCTTGGCGCGATACGCCGGCATTGCGCCGCGCGCGCATCCTGATGCGCTTTCGCGAGCTGCTCGACGCCAACAAGGATGAGCTCGCGCGCCTGATCACGGCCGAGCATGGCAAGACGCTGGCGGATGCCGCCGGCTCGGTGCAGCGCGGCGTTGAAGTAGTCGAGTTCGCGATGGGTATACCGCATCTGGTCAAAGGCGAGTACAGCGAAGAGGTCGGCACCGGCGTCGATTGCCACTCGGTGCGCCAGCCGCTGGGCGTGTGCGCGGGCATTACGCCGTTCAATTTTCCGGTGATGGTGCCGCTGTGGATGTTCCCGGTGGCGCTGGCATGCGGCAACACATTCATACTGAAACCGTCGGAGAAAGTGCCGTCGGCTTCTATGTTGATGGCTGATCTCCTGAAGCAGGCGGGCCTCCCTGACGGCGTCTTCAACGTGGTGCATGGCGACAAGGACGCGGTCGATGCGTTGCTCAATCACCCTGGCATCAAGGCGATTTCGTTTGTCGGTTCGACGCCGATCGCGAAATATATTTACGAAACCGCCGCAAAGAACGGCAAACGCGTGCAGGCGCTGGGCGGCGCGAAGAACCACGCCGTCGTGCTGCCGGATGCCGATTTCGAATTCGCGGCCGATGCGCTTATCGGTGCCGCTTACGGCTCGGCCGGCGAGCGCTGCATGGCGATCTCGGCGGTGGTGGCGGTGGGCAATTCCGCCGATCCCCTGATCGCGAAACTGAAAGAGAAGGCCTCGAATCTGAAAATCGGCGCTGGCGACAGCAAGGCGGACGGCAAAGAGATGGACATGGGCCCGCTAGTCACGCGTGTGCATCGCGACAAGGTCGCGGGCTATGTCGATAAGGGTGTGGCGGAAGGGGCCACATTGGTGCTGGACGGGCGTACCTATAAGGGCAACGCCGAGGGTTTCTTCCTGGGGGCGTCATTGTTCGACAACGTCACGCCCGACATGACCATATACAAGGACGAAATTTTCGGGCCGGTGCTGATCGTGCTGCGCGTGAAGACGCTGGATGAAGCGATCCAGATGATCAATGCCAATCAGTATGCGAACGGCACTGCGGTATTTACGCGTTCGGGTGGAGCGGCACGCAAATTCGAGCGCGAGATCGAAGTCGGCATGGTCGGCGTCAACGTGCCGATCCCGGTGCCGATCGCTTTCTACTCGTTCGGCGGCTGGCGCAATTCGCTGTTCGGCGATCAGCACGTGCACGGCATGGAAGGTGTTCGTTTCTACACGCGCAACAAGGTCATCACCACGCGCTGGCCGGATGCGAACGCGTTGCCGCAGGGCTTCAACATGCCGACGCTCGGCTGAGCCTGGCTGGGAAAGACGAGAGAGGAGAGACGAGAGACGGAAAACCGCCCGGGCTGGCAGATGCGTTCCGCCTCTCGTCTATCGCCCGGCGTCTCTCCCGCAAATGACTGCACGCGACAACATACTTTCCCGCATCCGTGCCGCGCAGGGCAGGAGCGGCGCGCCTGGCGCGCAGGAGCGTGCGGCCGTTGCCGCGCACATCGGCGCGCATCCGCCGGGTCCGCGCCCGCAGGCGGCGTGGGACGATATTGCGCGCTTTTCAGGCTGCGCCGTGAAGCTCTCGACGACGGTTGACCAGGTCGCGGCGTTCGCGGACGTGCCGCAAGTGGTGGCGCGCTACCTCGAACAAAATAACCTGCCGAAAAGCGCGGTGTGCTGGCCCGACTTGTTCGAACTCGAATGGCAGGCGGCCGGCATCGAAGTCGAGTCGCGCGCGGCCGAGGGCACTGATCTCGTCGGCATCACCAGCGCGTTTTGCGCGATTGCCGAAACCGGCACGCTGATGACGCTGTCAGGGCCGCGCACACCGGCAACCACCAGCCTGCTGCCGGAAACGCATATCGCAGTTGTGCGCGCGAGTCGCATAGTGCGCGGCATGGAAGACGCGTGGAAATTATTGCGCGACGAGCACGGCGCCGATTTCATGCCGCGCGCGCTGAATTTTATTTCCGGTCCATCGCGCACTGCCGACATCGAGCAGACTCTCGTGCTCGGTGCGCACGGCCCCTACCGAGTCCACATCGTGCTGGTCGGCGATCCTCCCGCCGACTGAACCGGCAGCGCGGGCGTCGACGCCCGTTACATTTTGTAACGAATTCCAAGCGTAAGTCTGGCGTAAGTTTGGCGCGCCTCTTCTTGCGCGGGCCGGGCACTTTTTTCCGGCAGCTGTGTCCTATTCCAGGTAAAGGCATTGAGAACGTCTCGCCAGTGCCCATATGACTAACCAAGGAGTGACTTCAATGAAACAGAAAACGGTGGTACACAGCCTGGTAGTGGCCGGCATGATTTCAGCCGCCGGGCTGGGCGGTTATATGGCCCAAAGTACTCCAGCCATGCACAACGCGGTAGCCGCCGGCGCATCCACTGCTGCTGCGCCGAACATGCAGCCCGGCGCGCGGGTCGCAGTGCCTGACTTCACCGGCATCGTTGAGCAGAACGGCGCGGCGGTCGTGAATATCAGCGTCACCGGCAAAGGCGAAAAGACCGCCGCCGCGGACACGCCGGAAATGGACCCAAACAATCCCTTCTATGAATTCTTCCGCCAGTTCCGCGGGCAGATGCCGCCGCGCGAGCAGGGGCCGACGCACGGCCTAGGCTCGGGGTTCATCGTGAGTGCCGATGGTGTCATTCTCACCAATGCGCACGTGGTGGCGGATGCGACCGAAGTCATCGTCAAACTGACCGACAAGCGCGAGTTCAAGGCGAAAGTCATAGGCATCGACAAACCGAGCGACGTCGCGGTGATAAAGATCGAAGCGAAGAATCTGCCCGTCGTGCAAATCGACCGCGCCGACGACGTCAAGGTCGGCGAGTGGGTGCTTGCGATCGGCTCGCCGTACGGTTTCGACAATACCGTGACCTCGGGCATCGTGAGCGCCAAAGCGCGTTCGCTGCCGGGCGACAACTACGTGCCGTTCATCCAGACCGACGTTGCCGTCAATCCGGGAAACTCGGGCGGCCCGCTTTTTAACATGAAAGGCGAGGTGATCGGCATCAATTCGCAGATCTACAGCCGGTCCGGCGGCTACCAGGGATTGTCGTTCGCGGTGCCGATCGACGTCGCGCTCAAGGTGCAGGAGCAGTTGCTGAAAAACGGCAAGGTCACGCGCGGGCGGCTCGGCGTGGCCATCCAGGACGTGAACCAGGCGCTGGCGGAATCCTTCGGCTTGAAGAAAACGGCGGGCGCACTGGTGACCTCGGTCGAGAAAGGCAGCCCGGCGGCCAAGGCCGGCCTGACGGCGGGGGATGTGATCGTCCGCTACAACGACATCGAAGTCGGTACGTCGTCGCAGCTGCCGCTGCTGGTTTCCAATACGGCGCCGGGAGTCACGGCGAAACTCGACGTGGTGCGCAAGGGCGAAGCCAGGCGCATCGAGGTGACGGTTGGTGAATTGAAGGTGGACAAAGTCGCGGCGGCGGATGGTGCGGGTGTCGAACCCGGCCGCCTCGGCGTAGCAGTGCGTTCGCTTACTCCCGCCGAACAGAGAGAGTCGGGTATCGCCGGCGGACTGGTGGTCGAGAATGCAACGGGTGCCGCGGCGACTGCCGGCATACAGGCGGGGGACGTGATCCTGTCGGTCAACAACATGCCGGTCAAAAATGTCGAGCAGCTGAAGCAGCTCATCTCGAAGGCCGGCAAGCGCGTTGCATTGTTGGTGCAACGCGACGCCGCCAAGATGTACGTGCCGGTCGATCTCGGCTGAGCATAAAGCAGGATGCAGTAGCCGCGGGGCCCGCTGATTGCGGGCCCCGCCTACGTTTGCGGCGCGCGAATCGCGAGGCAATGATAAGACGGTGCTAGAATCGCCGCGGTTGCTATCGGAGGAAGGTCATGCCTGCTGAATGGGTTGCCGTGCGACGGTCCATTGTCGTCATAATGTCTGCGCTGTGGTGCGCGTTAAGCGGTGCGCCGGCAATTGCTGCAGACGGTATCGGCCACAGTGGTCCCGCGCTGTTCGGCATCCCGGTCGATTTCATATTGTTTGCGGCGACGCTGCTGGGCGTCGCGCTGTTTCACCATCACACGCTGCGCGTCGCGCTGTGCGGTCTCGCCGCGGTGGTCGTCTACAAGTTCATATTTACCGGCTTTAATGCCGGGCCCGGCGTTGACGGTTTCGTTACTCACCTCGGCCATGAGTGGGTGATCCTCTCCAATCTCTTCCTGCTGCTGGTCGGGTTCGCGCTCCTGTCGCGGCATTTTGAAGAGAGCCACGTGCCGGCCGTGCTGCCGAAGTTCCTGCCCGACGACTGGAAGGGCGGCTTTCTGCTGCTCGTGATGATCTTCGTGCTGTCGAGCTTTCTCGACAATATCGCCGCGGCTATCATCGGCGGCACGATAGCGGCGACCGTATTCAATCACAAGGTGCATATCGGTTACCTGGCGGCAATCGTCGCCGCGTCGAATGCCGGCGGTTCCGGCAGCGTAGTGGGAGACACTACAACCACCATGATGTGGATAGCTGGCGTGAGCCCGCTCGATGTGCTTGAGGCGTACGTCGCGGCATGCGTGGCGATATTCATTTTCGGCATTCCGGCCGCGATCCAGCAGCACCGCTACTCGCCGATCAACAAAGATCCGCCGCGCGGCGTGCATATCGATTGGAGCCGGGTCGTGATAGTCGCACTGATCCTGGCGGCGGCGATCGCCGCCAACGTGGTGGTCAACACGCGGTTTGCGGCCGTTGCCGACCGCTTTCCATTCATCGGCGTTGCGGTATGGGCGGTTATTCTCTGCGCTGCCGCGTGGCGCCGGCCGGACTGGAAAGTGGTGCCCGAAGCGGTCAAGGGCAGCATCTTTTTGCTGTCGCTGGTGCTGATCGCATCGCTGATGCCGGTGGAAAAACTGCCGGCAGCTTCGTGGCAGACCGCGCTGGGACTGGGTTTTGTGTCTTCGGTGTTCGACAACATTCCGCTGACCGCGCTGGCGCTGAAGCAGGGCGGCTACGATTGGGGCTTTCTCGCCTACGCGGTGGGTTTTGGCGGCTCCATGATCTGGTTCGGTTCTTCGGCGGGCGTGGCGCTCGCCAACCTGTTCCCGGAAGCGCGCTCAGTCGGCCTGTGGTTGAAGCACGGCTGGTATATCGCTGTCGCGTATATCATTGGTTTTTTCGTGCTGCTCGCGGTCATGGGGTGGCATCCGAACGAGCCGCACAAGCGCGCACCGGCCAGCCTCGCGGTCGTTGAGGGCGGCGTTCAAAACGCCGCCGTCGACGGGCTCTAATTTCTGACTCAGGAGGTAACGAACTATGTCCCAGGCAACTTCGAAACTGGCCGCATTGGGCCTCACCCTGCCCGCAGCGGCCGCCCCGGTCGCGAACTACGTGGGTTACACCATCAGCGGCAAGACGGTTTACATCTCCGGCCAGTTGCCGTTCCAGGACGGCAAGCTCACGTGCGTCGGCAAACTCGGCGCCGGGGTGTCGCTGGACGAAGGCTACGCGGCGGGCCGGCAGTGCGGCCTGAACATACTCGCACATCTGCAGGCGGCGTGCGGCGGGGACCTCGACCGTGTGGCGCGCGTATTGCGGCTGGGCGGCTTCGTCAACTCGACGCCCGAATTCACCGACGCCCCGAAATGCGTGAACGGTGCATCCGATCTGATGGTCGCGGTGTTCGGCGATGCGGGCCGCCATGCGCGCGCGGCGGTGAGTGTGGCGTCGCTGCCGGCAGGTGCTGCGATCGAAGTCGACGCGGTGGTCGAACTCAAGTAATGCGGAGCTCGTCATGAACCCGACAATTCGTTATTTCGGCTGGTCGGCGCTGTCGATATAAACCGCGCAGGGCGCGTTGTTCTTTGATCCGTTCTACCGCAAGTATTGCGGCGCGCAGTGGTTCGGGCTGGAAGACTTCACGCATGCCAAGGTCATATGCGGGACCCATGGCTCATGATGAGCGCTACCTCGACATCCCGCTCGTGGCCAGGCGCAGCGGGGCGACGGTGGTCGGGCACAAGACTCTGTGCGATTGCCTGAAGTGGCGCAGCCACATCGATGCGGCCAAACTGGTGGCGGTCGGCCAGTTCGAGACGTGCGAGTTGCCGGGCTTCAAGATCAGTGCGTTCAAATGGAAGCACCGCGACATCAATCTCTACAAAGCGCTCACCAAGGCGGTCTTCCACGG
>CANJHY010000170.1:0-9937 GCA_947474275.1 Betaproteobacteria bacterium | reverse complement strand
TTCAAGGCGGGCGATATGGTGCTGATCGAGGAATGTCGGCCTATCGCCAAAACGAAGGCGTGGAAGGTCAGCAAGCTGATTGAAAAGGCACGCGAAGCGTAGGCGGGAAAAGCCGTCGAAAAAAACCGACAAAATAGTTGAAATGGCGGGAAACTCTCTGTAGAATCCCGCCTTCGTTGGATCGCGCCCCTGAATTTCGGCGCGGACGCCTGACCCCGAACGGGTTCCAAGACTGACCGCAAACCAGCTGCAGTGCGGTTCAAGTTGGAAAAGACAGAAGCACAAAGCGAGAGTAAAAAATGATACAGATGCAGTCCATTCTGGATGTTGCTGACAACACCGGTGCGCGCGCAGTGATGTGCATCAAGGT
This sequence comes from Betaproteobacteria bacterium, assembly GCA_947474275.1. Classification (GTDB taxonomy): domain Bacteria; phylum Pseudomonadota; class Gammaproteobacteria; order Burkholderiales; family SG8-41; genus PALSA-1004. The sequence continues at coordinate 9,567 of CANJHY010000170.1, read as the reverse complement.
GCTGGGCGGCTCGAAGCGACGCTATGCGGGCATCGGCGACGTAATCAAGGTCAGCATCAAGGACGCAGCGCCGCGCGGCCGCGTCAAGAAGGGCGAGATTTACAACGCCGTGGTGGTGCGGACTGCCAAGGGCATCCGCCGCGCCGACGGTTCGATGATCAAGTTCGACAGTAACGCAGCCGTCCTGCTCACAGCCAAGCTGGAGCCGATCGGCACGCGAATTTTCGGGCCGGTGACGCGCGAATTGAGAACCGAGCGGTTCATGAAGATCGTTTCGCTCGCGCCGGAAGTTCTGTAAGAGCTCATAGGTAGACTAAGCATGCGCAAGATAAAAAAAGGCGATGACGTGATCGTCATCACCGGCAAGGACAAGGGCAAGCGCGGCACCATTCTGCGCGTGCTCGACCTCGAACACGTGCTGGTCGAGGGGGCGAACCGCGTCAAGAAGCATCAGCGGCCGAACCCGATGAAAAACACCACCGGCGGCATTGTCGAAAAGGAAATGCCGCTGCACGTGTCCAACGTCGCGATTTTCAACCCGGCCACCCAGAAGGCCGACCGCGTCGGCGTCAAGACCCTGGACGACGGCAAGCGCGTGCGTTTCTTTAAATCCAACGGCGAAGTGATAGACGCATGAGCACCCAGGCCAAGACCGCCGGCAAAGACAAGAGCGCAGCCGCATCCGCCCGTCTGCACACGCACTACCAGCAGGACGTGGTCAAACAGCTCGTCAAGCAGTTCGGCTACAAGTCGGTGATGCAGGTTCCGCGCATCGAGAAAATCACCCTCAACATGGGTGTCGGTGAAGCGGTCAACGACAAGAAGATCATGGATAACGCGGTCGGCGACATGACCAAGATCGCCGGCCAGAAGCCGCTCGTGACCAAGTCGAAGAAATCGATCGCGACCTTCAAGATCCGCGACAACTACCCGATCGGCTGCAAGGTCACGCTGCGCGGCACCCGCATGTACGAATTCCTCGACCGCCTGGTGAGTGTGGCGATTCCGCGCATCCGCGACTTCCGCGGCATCCCGGGCAAATCGTTCGACGGCCGCGGCAACTTCAATTTCGGCATCAAGGAACAGATCATTTTTCCCGAGATCGAATACGACAAGATCGACGCATTGCGCGGCATGAACATCACCATCACGACCACCGCCAAAACCGACGCCGAAGGCCGCGCGCTGCTGGCGGCATTCAAATTTCCGTTCAGGAACTAGCCCATGTCCAAACTCGTATTGAAACTGCGCGACCAGAACCGCCGCAAAATGGTGAAGAAATTCGCCGCCAAGCGCGCGCAACTGATGGCGCTCATTAACGACCAGAAGTTGTCGCCGGAAGACCGTTACGAAGCGCGCCTGAAGTTGCAGAAGCTGCCGCGCGACGCGAGCCCGGTGCGGCTGCGCAATCGTTGCGCGCTGACCGGCCGGCCACGCGGCGTTTACAGCAAGTTTGGCCTCGGCCGCAGCAAATTGCGTGATATCGCGATGCGCGGCGAGATTCCCGGTGTAATCAAGGCGAGCTGGTAGCAGGAAGCTGGAGAGACCAAAACCATGAGCATGAGTGATCCCATCGCCGACATGTTGACGCGCATACGCAATGCGCAGATGTCGGAAAAAGTTTCAGTCGCAATGCCGGCGAGCAAAGTCAAAGCCGCGATTGCCAAAGTCCTCAAGGACGAAGGCTATATCGACGACTTCGCGGTGCGCGCGCTGGATGGCAAACCAACGCTGGAAGTCGGCCTCAAGTATTACGCCGGCCGCCCGGTAATCGAAAAAATCGAACGCGTCAGCCGTCCCGGCCTGCGTGTTTACAAGCCGAGCGACGACATGCCGAAAGTCATGAACGGTCTCGGTGTAGCCATCGTATCGACCTCGAAGGGTGTGATGACCGACCGCAAAGCGCGCGGACTCGGCATCGGCGGCGAGGTTTTGTGCATCGTTGCATAGTCAAAGCTGCGAACGAGGAATAGCGATGTCCAGAATAGGTAATTTTCCGATCGAAGTGCCGACCGGCGTGGAAGTGCAGTTTTCACCGAGCGAAATCTCGGTGAAGGGACCGCTCGGCACGCTGAAGCAACCGCTGTCGGAGCAGGTCACACTCGAAAAAATAGAGAACCGCCTGCAGTTCAAGGTGGCTAACGAATCGCACGCTGCCAATGCGCTTTCGGGGACCATGCGCGCGCTGGTTGCGAACATGGTGCAGGGCGTCACCAAAGGCTACGAGCGCAAGCTTATGCTGGTCGGCGTCGGCTACCGCGCGCAGGCGCAGGGTGACAAGCTGAATCTGACGCTGGGTTTTTCGCATCCAGTCGTGCACCAGATGCCCAATGGCATCAAGGTCGAGACACCGACGCAAACCGAGATCCTGATCAAGGGTATCGACAAACAGGTCGTCGGACAGGTGGCGGCCGATATCCGCGCCTATCGCCGTCCCGAGCCGTACAAGGGCAAGGGCGTGCGCTATTCCGACGAGACGGTCATCCTCAAAGAGACCAAGAAGAAGTAGAGGCGAGAGATGAAAGAAGACAAAAACCAGGCGCGGCTGCGCCGTGCCCAGCAAACCCGCCGCAAGATCGCGGAATTGCGCGTGGTGCGGCTGGCGGTGCACCGCTCGAACGGGCACATGTACGCGCAGGTCATCGATGCAAGCGGCGCCAAAGTGCTGGCGAGCGCGTCGACCATCGAGCCGGCATTGCGCAAATCGGTCAAGAATGGCGGCAACGTCGAGGCCGCGGCTGCAGTCGGCAAGCTGATCGCCGAAAAAGCCAAGGCGCTGGGCATCGAGGCAGTTGCGTTCGACCGCGGCGGCTATAAATATCACGGTCGTGTGAAGGCGCTGGCGGAAGCCGCGCGCGAGCACGGGCTCAAGTTCTAGTCAGGAAAGCACATGGCAAAACTCCAGGCAAACAGGATGGCGGGCGGCGAAGAACGCGGCGACGGCCTGCGCGAAAAAATGATCGCGATCAACCGCGTCACCAAGGTGGTGAAGGGCGGCCGCGTCATGGGTTTCGCGGCACTCGTGGTGGTTGGTGACGGCGATGGCCGCGTTGGCATGGGCAAAGGCAAGGCGCGCGAAGTGCCGGTCTCCGTGCAAAAAGCGATGGACGAGGCACGCCGCAAGCTGGTCAAGATCAATCTGAAGAACGGCACTCTGCATCACGCGGTGACCGGCCGTCACGGCTCGGCACGTGTTTACATGCAACCGGCGTCGGACGGCACGGGCATCATTGCCGGCGGCCCGATGCGTGCAATTTTCGAGGTGATGGGCGTGACCAACGTGCTTGCCAAGATCATCGGCTCGACCAACCCCTACAACGTGGTGCGTGCGACCCTGAACGGTCTGCAGGCGATGAACACCCCGTCAGACATCGCGGCCAAGCGCGGCAAGACGGTCGAAGAGATCGCGGGTTAATCATGGCCAAGGCAAAACAGTCGGGCAAAACCATCAAGGTGACGCTGGTCAGAAGCCTGATCGGCACCATGCAAACCCACCGCGCGACTGCGCGCGGCCTGGGTCTGCGCCGCATCAATTCGACCGCCGAGGTGATCGATACCCCGGCCAATCGCGGCATGATCAACAAAATCAGTTACCTCCTGAAGAGCGAAGGTTAATTCAATGCAGCTCAATACGATCAAACCAGCCGCCGGCGCCAAGCATGCGAAACGACGCGTCGGCCGCGGCATCGGCAGCGGACTAGGCAAGACGGCCGGTCGCGGACACAAAGGACAATCGTCCCGCGCGGGCGGTTATCACAAGGTCGGTTTTGAGGGCGGCCAGATGCCGCTGCAACGCCGCCTGCCCAAGCGCGGTTTCAATTCGCCCACGCGCGGCGATACCGCCGAAGTGCGTCTGTCGGATCTGAACCGCCTGAAGGTCGATACCATCGACATCCTGGTACTCAAAGATGCCGGCATTGTGCCGATCCACGCTTTGACGGCGAAAGTCATCGTGTCCGGCGAGTTGAAGCGCAAAGTTACGCTGCACGGTCTGCTGGCATCGAAAGGTGCGCGCGCAGCCGTAGAAGCTGCCGGCGGCAAATTCGAAATGCCTGACAGCACCGGCGGCAAGCCCGTCAAAGAAGGCAAGAAAGTCGCGCGTAAAGCGGCGGCCATCGTGCGCGCTGAAACCCGCGCTGCGACCACGTCCGCGACCATCGCCGAAGAGAACGCCAAGGCAGCGGTGAACGCGGAAGCGAAAGCCGAAGCCAAGAGCAAAGCCAAGGCCGAATCGAAAGAAAAAGCTGAAGCCAAGGCAGAAGCCAAGGCCGCACCTGAAGCCAAAGCCAAGGGCGGCAAAGACAAAGCCCCCGCCAAGAAAAAGAAGGCTGAGTAAAGTTGGCTAATCAGGATTCCAGATTGAGCATGCAGGGCAAGATGGGCGACCTCAACCGTCGCCTGTTGTTCTTGCTGGGCGCGCTGATCGTTTACCGCATCGGCGCGCACATCCCGGTACCGGGCATCGATCCGGTGACGCTGGCAGAGCTCTTCAAGTCGCAAAAAGGCGGCATCCTCGACATGTTCAACATGTTCTCGGGTGGCGCGCTGTCGCGCTTCACGATCCTGGCGCTCGGCATCATGCCGTATATCTCGGCCTCCATCATCATGCAGCTGATGACGGTCGTGTCGCCGACGCTCGAAGCGCTCAAGAAAGAAGGCGAAGCGGGCCGCCGCAAGATCACGCAGTACACGCGCTATGGCACTGCTGCGCTCGCGATGTTCCAGGGCATGGGTATCGCGATAGCGCTCGAATCCCAGCGCGGACTGGTGCTCGATCCGGGTCTGGCTTTCCGTCTCACGACCATGATCACGCTGGTCACCGGCACCATGTTCCTGATGTGGCTGGGCGAACAGATCACGGAACGCGGCATCGGCAACGGTATTTCGCTGATCATATTCGCGGGCATCGCGGCAGGGCTGCCGACCGCGGTGGTCGGCACGCTCGAACTGCAGCGCACCGGCGCCTTCAGCATCCTGACCATATTCTTCATCGCGGCACTGGTGATCGGCGTCACTGCACTGGTGTGCTTCGTCGAGCGCGGCCAGCGCCGCATCCTCGTCAATTACGCCAAGCGCCAGGTCGGGCGCAAGGTCTACGGCGGACAATCTTCGCATCTGCCTCTGAAGCTCAACATGTCGGGCGTGATCCCGCCGATTTTCGCTTCGAGCATCATCCTGTTTCCCGCCACGCTCGCGCAGTGGTTCGGCACCGGCGAGAACATGCGCTGGCTGGCGAATATCGCCTCCACGCTGCACCCCGGCGAGCCGGTCTACGTTTTTCTGTACTCGGCGGCCATTGTGTTTTTCTGTTTCTTTTACGCGGCGCTGATGTTCAATCCGAAGGAAACCGCGGACAACCTGAAGAAAAGCGGCGCTTTCGTGCCCGGCATCCGGCCCGGCGACCAGACCGCGCGCTACATCGAAAAAATCATGCTGCGTCTGACGCTGGTGGGTTCGGTTTATGTGACGCTGGTATGCCTGCTGCCTGAATTCCTGATCGTCTGGAAAAAAGTGCCGTTCTATTTCGGCGGCACCAGTTTGCTGATTATTGTGGTGGTGACGATGGATTTCATGTCGCAGGTGCAGGCATACGCGATGAGCCATCAGTATGAAAGCCTGCTCAAAAAGGCCAATTTCAAGGGCGGCGGCGTGTTTCCGACTCGTTAATGGCGAAAGAAGAGACCATAGAAATGCAGGGTTCGATCGTGGAGACCCTGCCCAACGCAACATTCCGGGTAAAGCTGGAAAACGGCCACACGGTTCTTGGCCATATTTCCGGCAAGATGCGCATGCACTATATCCGCATCCTGCCCGGCGACAAGGTAACGGTGGAAGTCTCGCCGTACGATTTGACACGGTGCCGGATCACATTCCGCGCCAAGTAAGGCAGCAGGTTTAAGGAGCGAAACATGAAAGTACTGGCTTCGGTGAAGAAGATATGCCGCAACTGCAAGATCATCCGCAGGAAGCGGGTGGTGCGCGTCATTTGCAAGGATCCGCGGCATAAACAGCGGCAGGGATGACCGGCGTAATTGCACAGCGCCACGGTTAAAACCGGAGAATTTTGCATTTACTGAGGCAAATTAACAGGTTATAATCGCCGGCTTTCAATTTTTGGCAAACGTTTCAGCGCACGTTTTTTGTATACAAGGTAGAAACATATGGCCCGTATTGGTGGGGTAAACATTCCGAATCATCAGCACGCGGAAATCGCATTGACGGCGATTTACGGCGTCGGTCGCAGCCGCGCGCGCGCGATCTGCTCGTCGGCCGGCATTCAGCACACGACCAAGGTCAAGGACCTGTCGGATACCGACATGGAGAAGTTGCGCGAGCAGGTTGCAAAATTCGCCATCGAAGGCGATTTGCGGCGCGAAGTTTCGATGAACATCAAGCGCCTGATGGACCTCGGCACCTGGCGCGGGTTGCGGCATCGCCGCGGCCTGCCGGTGCGCGGGCAGCGCACGCGCACCAATGCGCGTACGCGCAAGGGGCCGCGTAAAGCAGCGGTGAAGCTCCAGAAAGCCGTCTCGGCCTGATCGACAGATTACTAGCGGAAAGCATATTCAATGGCTAAGGCAAATACACGGGTTCGCAAGAAGGTCAAAAAGAATGTCGCGGAAGGCATCGCGCACATTCATGCGTCCTTCAACAACACCGTCATCACCATCACCGACCGCCAGGGCAACGCCCTGTCATGGGCGACCAGCGGCTCGGCCGGCTTCAAGGGTTCACGCAAATCGACGCCGTTCGCGGCGCAGATCGCCGGCGAACAAGCGGGCAAGCTGGCGCAGGAATGCGGCGTCAAGAACCTCGAAGTCCGCATCAAGGGCCCGGGCCCGGGACGCGAATCCGCCATGCGCGCTTTGAATGCACTTGGCTTCAAGATCACCAGCATCGCCGACGTCACGCCCGTCCCGCACAACGGATGCCGCGCGCCGAAGCGGCGTCGCATCTAAGGAGAACCGGCTGTGGCCAGAAATCTAGACGCAAAATGCCGCCAGTGCCGCCGCGAGGGCGAGAAGCTGTTCCTCAAGGGCGACAAGTGCTTTACCGACAAGTGCGCGATCGAGCGCCGCAACTACCCGCCGGGCCAGCACGGCCAGAAGAACAGCCGCCTGTCCGGCTACGGCGTGCAGCTGCGCGAGAAGCAGAAGCTGCGCCGCATTTACGGCCTGCTTGAGCGCCAGTTTCGCAATACGTACCATCGCGCGGAACAGAAGAAAGGCATCACCGGCGAGACGCTGCTGCAGATGCTGGAATCGCGCCTCGACAACATCACGTTCAAAATGGGTTTCGGCGCGTCACGTTCCGAAGCCCGCCAGATCGTGCGGCACAACGGCATCCTGGTGAACGGCAAGCGCGTGAATATTCCGTCCTACCAGCTGCGCCCGGGCGACGTGGTCGAAGTCGCAGCCAAAGCCAAGGAACATCTGCGCATCAAGGCCGCCCTCGAAGCCACCTCCGGCCGCGGTTATCCGGAATGGCTGGAAGTCGACACTGCCGCGTTCAAAGGCACGTTCAAGACCATGCCGCAACGCAGCGATCTGCCCTCCACCATCAATGAATCACTGGTGGTCGAGCTTTACTCCAAATAATTGCCAGAGGATTAAGCCATGCCCAGCAGCACTTTTCTTAAGCCTCGCATCATCGACGTGCAGAACATTTCGCCGTTCCACGCCAAGGTCACGATGGAACCATTCGAGCGCGGCTACGGCCACACGCTCGGCAACGCGCTGCGCCGCATCCTGCTGTCTTCGATGCCGGGTTTCGCCGCGACCGAAGTCAAGATGAGCGGCGTGCTGCACGAATATTCGACCATCGACGGCGTGCAGGAAGACGTGGTCGACATCCTGTTGAATCTCAAAGGCATCGTGCTGAAACTGCACAACCGCGAAGAAGCCGAACTGACGCTCAAGAAGCAGGGCGAAGGCGTCGTGACCGCGGGCGACATCGAGCCGATGCACGACGTAGAAATCGTCAATCCCGATCACGTAATCGCGCATCTGACGGCCGGCGGCAAGCTCGACATGCAGATCAAGGTAGAACACGGCCGCGGCTACGTGCCCGGTGCCGTGCGGACCAGCCGCGGCGAACAGATCGAAGGCGCGGTCAGCCGCGCAGTCGGCAGCATCGTGCTCGACGCTTCCTACAGCCCGGTGCGCCGCGTCAGCTACCAGGTCGATTCGGCGCGCGTCGAACAGCGCACCGACCTCGACAAGCTGATCGTCGACATCGAAACCAACGGTGCTATTGAGCCGGAAGAAGCGATCCGCTACGCGGCGCGCATCCTGGTCGATCAACTGGTGGTGTTCGCCGACCTCAAAGGCACGCCGGTACAAATCGAGCAGCCGAAAGCCCAGCAGATCGATCCCATCCTGCTGCGCCCTGTAGACGACCTCGAACTGACGGTGCGTTCGGCCAACTGCCTCAAGGCGGAAAACATCTATTACATCGGCGACCTGATTCAGCGCTCCGAAAACGAATTGCTGAAGACGCCGAACCTCGGCCGCAAATCGCTGAATGAAATCAAGGAAGTGCTCGCGTCGCGCGGACTCACGCTCGGCATGCGGCTCGAAAACTGGCCGCCGGTCGGCCTCGAAAAGGTCTGACAATAGTTTTACAAAACGAGGGGAAACATCTCCTCGCGCTCCTCTAAGCAAGGCTGGTTTCGGAAGATCCTGAAACCGGCGCGACAAAGGATTTATCATGCGTCACCGTTTAGGCTTAAGAAAACTCAACCGCACCAGCAGCCATCGTCTGGCCATGCTGCGCAACATGACCGTGTCGCTCTTGCGGCATGAAGTCATCAAGACGACGTTGCCCAAAGCGAAGGAACTGCGCCGTGTTGCGGAGCCGTTGCTCACACTCGGCAAATCGCCTTCGCTCGCCAACCGCCGGCTCGCATTCGACCGCCTGCGCGACCGCGAGATCGTGACCAAACTGTTCGGCGAGCTCGGCCCGCGCTATGCCAAGCGCAACGGCGGCTATCTGCGCATACTGAAATTCGGGTTTCGCAAGGGGGATAACGCGCCCATGGCGGTAGTGGAGTTGATCGACCGCCCTGAGGTCAGCGAGGATAAAAAAGAAGAAGCGCCTGCCAAGGCGGCATAATAAAAAAACGGCACCATTCAAAAAGCCGGCCTTGTGCCGGCTTTTTTCTTGTACGCGACTGGCAGGTTAGAATCCCCACATGTTCAACGATCTCGAACTGACCGGCCGCGCGGCCACCCACGTCGTGCAGCGCGATGATCTCGGCGCCGCGATACATCAACGCGTGCTGGAGCCGTTTCTCGCGCTCAAGGCCGCGGCGGCCGAAGCCGGCATCGACGTGCAGATAGCAAGCGGCTTTCGCGATTTCGCGGCGCAGCTGCGCATCTGGAACATGAAATACCGCGGCGAGCGCCCGCTCTACGACGCGGCGGGCAACGTGCGCGATAACGCCAGCCTGGACGCCGGCGAACTCATCGAGGGCATCCTGTGCTGGAGCGCGCTGCCGGGCGCCAGCCGCCACCACTGGGGCACCGACATCGACGTGATAGACCGCGCAGCCATGCCCGAAAATTA
>CANJHY010000169.1:0-9952 GCA_947474275.1 Betaproteobacteria bacterium | reverse complement strand
GGTAAATGCCAAAGGCGCCATCGTGGTCGACGGCTATTCGCAAAGCACGGCGCCGTCGGTCTACGCGATCGGCGACGTCACCGACCGCGTCAACCTGACGCCGGTCGCCACCGCGGAAGGCATGGCAATAGCCAACACGCTGTTCAACAAGCGGCCGACCGCGCTCGATTATTCGAATATTCCGACCGCGGTATTCGCCGACCCGAATGCTGCGACCGTCGGTCTCGGCGAGGAAGAAGCGCGCTCGCGCTTCGGCGAAATCGATATTTATGCGGCGCGCTTCAAACCGCTCAAGCACACGCTGTCGGGCAGCAGCGAACAGGTTTTCATGAAGCTCGTCGTCGAACGCGCAACCGACCGCGTGCTCGGCGCGCACATGGTCGGCGCCGACGCGGGCGAAGTCATCCAGGGCATCGCAATTGCAATCAAATGCGGGGCGACCAAGGCGCAGTTCGACACCACCATCGGCGTCCATCCGACGGTCGCCGAGGAGTTCGTCACCATGCGGACAGCGCGCAAGCCCGCGACGTAAGCTACTCGACGCGGATTCCTGCGCCTCTAATAATCTTGCCGTACTTCACGATTTCAGACTTGATCACTTCGGCGTACTGCGCAGGCGTGCTGCCAACCAGCTCATTGCCGCCCTGCGTGGCGAGCCGCTCGATCACTTCAGGCGCCTTGAGCGCTTTCGCCGTTTCCTGATAAAGCCGTTCGACGATCGCTTTCGGCGTGCCGGCCGGCGCGAGTATGCCCTGCCATGAACTCACTTCGAATCCTTTCAGGCCCAGCTCGTCCATCGTCGGCACATCGGGCATTTGCGGCGAGCGGCGGTTGCCGGAAAACCCGATCGCCCGCAGCTTGCCCGCGCGCAACTGCGGTATCGACGTGATCTGCGTGTCGAACATCATGGGCAATTGCCCAGCCAGCACATCGGTGAGAGCAGCGGCACTACCCTTATAGGGAACATGGGTGAGCTTAATACCCGTCATCGTGGCGAGAAATTCACCAGCCAGATGATTCGCGCCGCCCAACCCGGTCGAGCCGTAAGCAAGCCCCGGTTTTGTCTTCACATAGGCAACTAGCTCCTGGATATTCTTCGCCGGTATCGACGGGTGCACGACCAGCACGTAGGCGTAATAAGTGCCCTGCGTGACCGGCGCGAAATCGCGCACCGGGTCATACGGCAGCTTGCTGTAAAGACTGGGGTTCAACACGAATGGCGCGCTGTTGCCCATCACTATCGTATAGCCGTCGGCCGGCGACTTCGCCACGAGATCGGTGCCGATGATGGCGTTGGCGCCCGGACGGTTGTCGACGACCACCGTCTGCCCCATTGCCTCAAAGAATTTCTGACCGATGGTGCGCGCGAATATATCGCCCGCGCCGCCGGCGGTGTACGGCACGACAAAACGTATCGGCCGCGACGGATAATTCTGCGCATCGGCTGCCCCGGCGATTGCCAGCAGCAACGGCGCATATGCGTATGCTTTCATATTTGCTCCTCCGGCGAATTTTTGTGATTTGCAGGCACGGCCCGCTCGCGCGACGAGCCGAATCGAGAATAGCATAGGCGGTGAAAACTGCGCTAAACTACGCTCCCTGCCCCCTCGTAATTGCGGCGCCGTGTGCGCCTGTCCTGCTCATGTTGACGCTTCCTGGATCGTGCGCCACCTCTCTTCGCGGGTACCTGCGGCTATGTTGAATTCAGCCGCCGCCGCGCGTCGCGCGCTCCCGTCAATAGATCGCCTGCTCAAGCTCGATGCCGTAGCAGCACTCATCGAAACGCACGGCCGCCCGCTCGTCGTCGAAACCCTGCGCGCGGTGATCGATGAACAACGCAGCCTGTTGGCAAAAGACGCGGCGCTTCCACCGCCCGACGACGACGCGCTCGCTGCACAATGCGCAAAACAACTGCGCGCGCTGGCGCAACCCTCTCTGCGCGCAGTCTTCAACCTGACCGGCACCGTACTGCACACCAACCTCGGGCGCGCGCTTTACCCGCAAGTTGCCGCCGACGCAGCTACAGACGCCATGACGCGCGCGGTCAATCTCGAATTCGATCTGGGCGGCGGCGCGCGCGGCGAGCGCGACAGCCACGTCGAAGCCTGGCTGCAGCGCCTGACCGGCGCCGAAGCGGCAGTTGTCGTCAATAACAACGCCGCGGCGGTCTACCTGGTATTGAATTCGCTCGCGCCGAAAAAAGAAGTCATCGTCTCGCGCGGCGAGCTGGTCGAAATCGGCGGCGCGTTCCGCATCCCCGACATCATGGCGCGCGCCGGCTGCAAGCTGAAGGAAGTCGGCACCACCAACCGCACGCACGCACGCGATTTCGAGGAGGCGATAGGCCCGCGCACCGCCGCCATCATGAAAGTACACGCCAGCAATTACGCGATCCAGGGCTTTACCGCCAGCGTGCCCGAAGTCGAACTCGCCGCGATTGCCCACCAGCACGAACTGCCGTTTATCAACGATCTCGGCAGCGGCATGCTGATCGATCTCGAGGCCTACGGCCTGCCGCACGAACCGACGCCGCGCGAAACCATCGCCAGCGGCGCCGACATCGTCACTTTCAGCGGCGACAAATTACTGGGCGGGCCGCAGTGCGGGCTGATCGTCGGCCGCCAGGATCTGATCGCCAATATCCGCAAGAACCCGATGAAACGCGCGCTGCGCGTCGACAAGGTAAGACTCGCGGCGCTCGAAGCGGTGCTGCGGCTGTACGCGGACCCGGTGCGTCTCATGCGCGAACTGCCGACGCTGCGTCTGCTCACGCGCCCGCAGACCGACATCGAGGCGCAGGCCAGGCGCGTGCTGCCGGCGCTCGCCGCTGCCGTCGGCAACCACGCTGACGCGAAAATCATTGCCTGCTCAAGCCAGATCGGCAGTGGTGCTCTGCCGGTCGATGCGCTGCCCAGCGCGGGCATAGCGCTCACCCCGCGCGCCAAGCGCAAAAGCGGAGCGGCGGACGCGCTGTCGACTGCATTCCGCGCGCTGCCGGTGCCCGTCATCGGCCACATCAAGGACGGCGCCTTCATCCTCGACCTGCGCTGCCTCGACGACGAAAGCGGCTTGATCGCCCAGTTGGCGCAGCTCCAGCTACCAACGCACGCACACTGACGACTGCGATCATCGAAATGAACGACAAAGTATTTTCAGACGTCGCAACAATTTCGGAATTCATGCTGCTGACGGAACGCTTCAAACATATCGACGGCTGGTTGAGCCCGGTGGAAGGCTATTTGCTCTACCGGCTGGCGCGCGACGGCGAAGGTAGCGGGGCGATAGTGGAAATCGGCAGCTGGATGGGCCTTTCCACCGCGTGGCTTGCCGCGGGCAGCAAGGCCGCAGGGCGCGAGCACGTGCATGCGGTCGACGTTTTCGACGGCGGGCCAGTGCTGAAAGACCACGACTTCATCCGCAAAGAAGGCACGACCTATCACCGCTTCAGCGAAAACCTGGAGGGACTCGGTCTCTTCGATTACGTCGAGCCCGTCGTCGCTGAATCGGGCGCCGCTGCGCAGGCGTGGACCAAAGGCGCTATCCGGCTGCTGTTCATCGACGGCGATCACCGCTATCCGGCTGTCAGGCAGGATCTCGACCTGTGGTCGCCACATGTCACGGCCGCCGGCCTCATCATTCTGGACGACGTCAGCGAGCACCATCCCGGGGTCTGGCAGTTGTTCCACGAAATGCTGGACGACCAAAAAAGCTGGCAGCACCTGCTGCGCACCGGCAAGACGCAGATTTTCCGGAAACTGAAATGATCGTCGCCACCGCCGGACATATCGATCATGGCAAGACCACGCTGGTCAAAGCGCTGACGGGCGTGGACACCGACCGCCTGCCGGAAGAAAAAAAGCGCGGCATTTCGATCGATATCGGCTTCGCCTACCGCAAGACCGCCGCCGGCGACATCATCGGTTTTGTCGATGTGCCCGGCCACGAGCGCTTCGTCCGCAACATGCTGGCCGGCGTCTGCGGCATCGATTACGTGATGCTGATCGTGGCGGCCGACGACGGCGTAATGCCGCAGACGGTCGAGCATCTGCATATCGTTGACCTTTTGACCGTGCGGCGCGGCATTGCCGTCATCACCAAGACCGACCGCGTCCCCGCCGAGCGCGTGGCGGAAGTCGCAGCGAGCGTGCGAGCGTTGCTCGCTCCGACCGCATTGGCCGGAATCGACGTGCTGCCGGTATCGGCGATCAGCGGCGAAGGCGTCGAGCAATTGCGCGATGCGCTGGCCAGCGCCGCGCGCGAACACGGCACTCGCGAACATGCCGGGCGCAATCTGCGCTATGCGATAGACCGCGTGTTCACCATCGCCGGCAGCGGCACTGTCGTTACCGGCACCGTATTCAACGGCGCGGTGGCGATCGGCGACAAATTGATGCTGACGCCCAGCGGCATCGAAGTACGCGTGCGCGGCATCCAGAAAGACGGCCAGGCGGCGCAGCAGGCGAGTGCGGGCGAACGCTGCGCGCTCAATGTGACCGGCGCCGACGTCGCGCAGATCCATCGCGGCGACTGGGTCGTCGCACCTGCCATCCACGCGCCGACGCAACGCCTCGACGTGCGCCTGCAACTACTCGCCGGCGAAACACAGCCACTCAAACACTGGACGCCGGTGCATCTGCATCTCGGCACCGCGGACGTGACCGCGCGCATCGCGATCCGGCGCGGCGCTTCGGTTGCGCCCGGCGCCTCGGCAATCGTGCAGGTCATAGCCGACAAGCCGATTGCCGCGCTCAACGGCGACCGCTTCATCATTCGCGATCAGTCCGCGATGCGCACTATTGGCGGCGGCACCGTCATCGACCCGTTCGTCGCTTCGACGCGGCGCAACGCGCAAGCGCGCGCGGCCCACCTCGCAGCGCTGGAAAACGCCGATCCCGCAGCGGCGCTTGCCGCGCTGCTCGCCGGCTCGCCCGCCGGCGTCGATCTCACGCAGTTCGAGCGCGCCATGAACCTCACCCCCGACCGCGCGGCGCAGCTCACGCACAAACCCGAAATCGCCATCGTCGGCAAAGAACAACGCGTAGCGCTGCCGCGAACGATTGTCGACAGCATCAAACAAAGTACGGTCGATGCGCTGACGCGCTTTCACCGCGAATCGCCGCAGGCCACCGGGTTCGAAGTCTCCACTCTGCGCAAGCAACTCGCGCCCGCCCTGCCCGCCGCCACGTTTACCGCGCTGCTGCGCGAACTCGGCGACGAGAAAAGAATCGAGGTCGCCGGCTCCAGCGCGCGCCTGCCGAGACACGTCGCCACCGACAATCCCGCCGACGAGAAAATGTGGCAGGCATTGAAACCCCTGCTCGACAATGCAGGGTTTAACGTGCCGCCGCTGCGCGAACTGGCACCGGCCGCCAATCTCAAGGAAGCGATCCTCAAGGATTTTCTGCACCGCAAGGCGCGCACCAGCGAAGTAATACGAGTGACACCCGAGCGCTTTTATCCGCGCGCGACACTTGCCCAACTCGCAGCGGTCGCACAAGTGGTCACGCAGACGGTGCCCGGCGGCCAATTCACCGCCGCGCAGTACCGCGATGCGACCGGCGTCGGCCGCGGGCTCGCTATTGAAATACTCGAATGCCTGGACCGTCTCGGCATCACCCAGCGCATCGGCGACGCGCGAAAAATGCGCAAGGACTTCGTGCCTATACTCGGCGCCGCGACCGCACCGCCGCCGCCTGCCGCAAAACCACCTGCTGCAACCATACCGATTCCGCAACCCGCGCGGCGCACTCCGCCGCATCAATTCAAACGCTAAGAGGACTTTAAATGGCAGTTTCGATTTTCGACGTGATCGTGATCGGCGCCGGCGTCACCGGCCTTACCGCGGCCAAAGAGGCCGTGCAAAGCGGCCTGAAGACCGCCAACATCGAAGCGCTGATGTTCGGCGGCCTCGTCGTCAACATCAACGAGCTCGATGGCGAGCCGGCTGGTTCGGGCACCGATTACGCGTCCAACCTGATGATGGAGATATCTGAACTGGGCGTCGAGAACCTGTCCGAAACCGTGTCGGCGATTGCCTCCGACGGCAAGCTTCTGAGCGTTACCACCGATGCGGGAACGCATCGCGCGCGCGCCGTAATCATCGCGTCGGGCGCCAAGTTAAAGCGCCTGGGCATTCCGGGTGAGATGGAATTCGAATACAAAGGCGTTTCGCAGTGCGCCGATTGCGACGGCCCCATGTACAAGGGTGAAGATGTCGTGGTGGTCGGCGGCGGCGATTCGGCGCTGCAGGAAGCGCTGGTGCTCGCTGAGTACGCAAAACAGGTGCACCTCGTGCATCGCGGCGCCAGGTTCCGCGCGCGCCAGCATCTCGTCGATGCGGTCGCGAAACACGCCAACATCGTAGCGGTATGGAACAGCGTCGCCGAAGAGATCCTCGGCGGCCAGATGGTCGAGAAAGTCCGCGTGCGCAACGTTGCCACGAAAGCGACGACCGAAATTCCAAGCGCCGGATTTTTTGCCTATATCGGACTCCACCCGACCTGCGATTTCGCGCCGGCGGAACTCGCGCGCGACGCCGATGGATTTCTGATCACCGATGCAGGACTGCAAACGAAAATACCGGGACTGATTGCGGCAGGAGCCGTGCGTGCAGGATATGGCGGCATGCTGACGGATGCGATTGCGGATGGCACGGCGGCGGCGAAGGCGGCGAAGGTCGGCGGGTAATTTGCGTTTCCCCTATAATTGAAGGTGAGTTCGGTGAGCGGATGCGCGGGCCCGCATCAACACGGACGCGTAAACGCGCCGGTTATGGGGCCGCAGGCTGTGGGCAGCACGTTTGCACCACTTGACAGGTTCGCACGCCGGTTATGGGGCCGCGGGCTGTGCATCTCAAGATTTACAACGGAAGGGAATCGCTCCCGGTGGGGCGGCCGGACTTCAAACCCGGTGAGGGCCGTATTCGGTTCTGTGTGGGTTCGACTCCCACTCTCTTCCGCCAATCAGTGTCCAAAAAACGCCATTTTGGAACATAAATACAAGATTTTATTGATAAAAATATCCTATTATGCTTTCCTACCGTCCAGTCGCGTCCGGTTGCATCCGGGGGTATATGGGGGTATAAACGGGGGTATATATCAGATTCGCTGAGAATATACCCCCATGCTCACAGACTCCGCCTGTCGTAATGCAAAGGCTAAAAACAAGCCCTATAAGCTCTACGATGAAAAAGGGCTACTCCTTCTCATCCACCCTAATGGGTCGAAGTATTGGCGGCTTAAATACCGCGTTCTATCCAAGGAAAAGCTACTTGCGCTAGGCGTGTACCCTGAGGTGTCGTTGGCATATGCAAGGGAAAAGCGCGATGAGGCTCGTAAGCTGCACAGCAAAGGCCTAGACCCTAGCACCGCGAAAAAAAATGACAAACGGACAAAGCTGATCGCAGCGGCAAATAGTTTTGAAATAATCACCCGTGAATGGCTGGAACATATCAGGGCAAAATGGTCAATAAATCACCACGTTTACACTCTGAGACGATTCGAAGCCTACGTTTTCCCAGAAATCGGCAGTTACCCGATTACAGAAGTTAGCACTCCCATACTGCTTGCAGTAGCCCGAAAAATAGAAGCGCGTGGAACCGTCGAAACAACGCACAAAGTTATGAATGCCTGTGGGCAAGTGTTTCGCTACGCTATTGCTTCAGGACGCTGCGAACGGAACCCGGTAACCGACCTTCGGGGCGCAATCAAATCAAAACCTCCCGTAAAACACATGAACGCATTGGCGGAGAAGGAATTGCCACCATTCCTAAGAAAGATTGAAAGCTACTCAAAAGACTACGGTGGCGATTTACAAACCCAATATGCGCTACAGCTTTTACCACTTACCTTTGTACGCACAAGCGAACTACGCGAGGCAATATGGAAGGAATTTGATCTAGATAAAGCCGAATGGCGCATCCCAGCAGAACGCATGAAGACAAGAGCGTCACATTTTGTCCCGCTCTCACATCAGGCACTGGAAATCATTAAGCGGCTAAAAAGTATTAACGGTCAATTTACGCGCTTATTTCCGGGAAGAACACCGAACAGGCCGATAAGCAAGAATACCGTCCTATTTGCGCTCTATAGGATGGGCTATAAAGGCAGTATGACTGGGCATGGGTTCCGGGCGGTAGCTTCCACAGCCTTAAACGAGATGGGGTTTAATGCCGACGTGATTGAAAGACAACTGTCCCACAAAGAATCTAACAAGATACGCGCCGCCTACCATCGTTCCGAATACCTTCCGGAACGCCGCAAAATGATGCAGCAATGGGCTGATCATCTTGACAAGCTCAGGGCGGGTGCCGAAGTGATACCGTTACGCGGCAACGCTGCTTGAATACTTACTGCACCCAGCCCTAAGGATACAAGCCGGGGGCGCTATCCATTTGGTAAGACTCCAGTTTCTTAGATAAGTGTAGAAAAAAAATATGGAAACCAAAGAACCTGACTACGCAAATGAACTAGCCCATTGGTTACGGTTTGACTACTGGAGTCCCAATCAAGCGTTTGCCATTCTCTGCGAGGATAATCCAAACAATGAAGGCAAGGGTCTGGGAGGGGGGCAGCTTGAATTTGACCGATTAGCTGTAAAAAAACGTATAAAACTCCTCAGTGAAATTTGGTGGAGCGGCAACGATCAAATTCAATGCGAATTTTTCCCACCACAACACTTCATAGAATGGGCTATTCAAAAGGGGATAGATGTCCCATGGCTGAGTTGGGCGCAAGCAAACCATCTGATCCCCGCTTCCGCCATTACCCTGAAAGAAAATACAGACACTCCTCAAGACGCAGCGCAAGGGAAGTCTGAGGATTCTGGCTTGCCGGTCACCAAAGGTGAGCATATTTCAGATAAATTAACTGCACTAAATAAAGCCGCACAAACATTTTGGGCAAATGCCAACCGCAAGGATCCCGAAACACATCCCAAGAACTCAGATGTTCAGGCATCGTTAGAAAAAAAAGGGTTGTCAGGATCTCTTGCAGCCAAAGCAGCAACAATCATTCGCCCAGAATGGGCGCACACAGGTCGTAAACCTAGCGAACCATGACACCCTGAAAGCCAGCACTGGCAAGGGTTTGAGCATAGTGACACCCTTAAGAGGAAACCCCTTTTCTTTTTTTTGTTTTACGTAAATAAATAAAATCGTATCCGTCTTCAATGCACAAGGACGGACGCGTATGCACAAGCTACCTGAAACTGGTTATCTTCGGTTGTCACACATCATTGGCAATCCAAAAGCCAATCCACCGATACCCGCAATCATCCCCGTAGGAAAATCGACTTGGTGGGAGGGTGTGCGTACACGACGCTACCCGCAACCCGTACGAACCCTTGGTAGGAGAATCACGGCTTGGAGAGTCGAAGACATTCGCCGCCTGATTGAATCGCTGCAGAGCGCCTCATGAATCGCGCTGAACGCATTACCAAGGCTATGGCAGAGGCTAGTCCTCTTTACCGCACCATCATGGAGAAAGCCTACGCCAGCACTGCCTCACCCCGCTCAGCCATCAAGGCGCAGTGTCTACAGTGCGTTGGATACATCCGGGATGATGTCACCCATTGCACAGGCTTTGCCTGTCCGCTTTGGGGTTACCGCCCCTATCAAATTGAGGGGGGTATGTCATGAGTAGGGATGCTTACAAAATAGATAACGATGCCCATGAGGCGCTGGGAACCACTAACTCCCCGCTCAGGTTAATTGCAAACGAAGACGATTCACCGAACGTCGGAGATATTGAGGTCGATTCCAGCCAAAATTGGCCCTTGCTTCCAGATGGTGAATACGAAGCCTATTTCATCAGACAAGAAATCGTCCCCATGAGAATGTTTAAAGGTGACACTCGCCTGTTTGCTCACTTTGAAATTCTTGATAATGGTAGCGGCATTCGCACGAAGATATACGGCGCATGGCGGATCTTGAACTCATCAAGTAGTGGCAAGC
>CANJHY010000168.1:0-10005 GCA_947474275.1 Betaproteobacteria bacterium | reverse complement strand
CGCCGCAACTGCTGTAGACGCGAGGAGGTGACATGGAACGCAAACGGCTCAATGCCAGCAACCTGCGCTCGGCGGGCTACGACGCGCGCAACCGCGTGCTCGAAATCGAGTTCAGCAACGGCGGCATCAACCAGTATGCGGGGGTGCCGGAAGAGATTTACCGCCGGCTGATGAACGCGCCGTCGCCGGGCAGCTATTTCCGCGATGAAATCGAGGAAAGTTTCAGCGCCAAACGGGTGCGCTGAGAGCGTCCTGCCAGACGCCGTTATTCGCTTGACCCTGACTGGCGCGCTCAGTAGAGTATCCGACAACGTGCGTCATAAACATGGATTTAAGACGAGCCGGCCGCCGCGGCCGCCACGCCACCAACGGAGGAAACAATGAGTTCAATCACCATCATGGCCCGGCTGGCGCTGGCCGCTATTTTGACCCTGTTCGCCGGCACTGTATTCGCGCAGGCTGATGCCTGCAAGAACCGCGGCGATCTCGATGCGCAGTATTGCGACGAGAACAAGGATCTCGTTGCCGATACGCCCAAGGATGCCAAGCGGTTCAAAAACCCGAACACGCTCGTATTCACCTACACGCCGGTAGAAGACCCTGCGGTGTATGAGCAGGCGTTCAAGCCGTTCACCGAACATCTGGCCAAGTGCACCAGCAAGAAAGTCGTGTTTTACCAGGTGCAGTCGAACGCTGCCGAGATCGAAGCCATGCGCTCGGGCCGGCTGCATGTAGGCGGCTTCTCCACCGGGCCGACCGCGTTTGCGGTGAATATCGCCGGCGCTGTGCCGTTCGCGGTGAAAGGGAACGAGAAGGAATTTCAGGGCTATAACCTGATCGTGATCGTCAAGAAAGACAGTCCGTACCAGAAGCTCGCCGACCTCAAGGGCAAGAAGTTCGCGCACACCGCGCCGTCGTCCAATTCCGGGCATATGGCGCCGCTCGCACTGTTCCCGCCGCAGGGACTGACGCCCGACAAGGACTACAAGATATTGTTCTCAGGCAAGCACGATTCTTCGGTGATGGGAGTCGGCTCCGGTGATTACGATGGAGCGGCCGTCGCCTCAGACGTGTTCCATCGCATGGGCACGCGCGGCCAGATCAAGGAAGACGACTACCGGATCATTTACCGCAGCCAGAAATTCCCCACTTCGTCGTTTTCGTACGCGCACGACCTCGAGCCGAAGTTCCGCGACCAGATGCTGAAATGCTTCTACGAATACCGTTTCACGCCCGAAATGCAAAAGACTTTCGACGGCGCCGACCGTTTCGTCCCGATTACGTACCTGAAAGACTGGGAAGTCGTGCGCAAGGTCGCCGAAGGCTCGGGCGAAGCATTCAACCGCACCGCTTACGAAAAGGAATCGGCGCGTGAGGAAGCAGCGCGCAAAAAAGCCGCCGAGGAAAAAGCGGCGAAGAAGTAAAGCCGCCAAAAGGCAGCCACCAGGAAGCAACCGCGCATGACTGACGTCGCGCTGAGCATCAAGGGCCTCAGCAAAGAATACACGCGCGGCAAGCCGGTGCTGCGCGATATCAGCCTCGATTTTGGCGCGCGCGGATTCACCGCGGTGATCGGCCCGTCGGGCACCGGCAAGAGCACGCTGATCCGCTGCATCAACCGCCTGGTCGAGCCGACCGCCGGCGCCATCCTGTTTCAGGGTCAGGACCTCGTCAAGCTGTCGGGCCGCGCGCTGCGCGAAGCGCGCCGCGGCATTGGCATGGTGTTCCAGGAATACAACCTGGTCGAACGCCTGACGGTGATGGAAAACCTGCTGACGGGCCGACTGGGCTATGTCTCGCCCTTGAAGGCGTGGTTTCGCAAGTTTCCGCAGTCTGACATCGACGAAGCTTTCGATCTGCTCAACGTGGTCGGCCTGGCGGGTTTCGCCAACCAGCGCGCCGACAGCCTCTCCGGCGGCCAGCGCCAGCGCGTGGGCATTGCGCGCGCGGTGATGCAACACCCGAAACTGGTGCTGGCCGACGAGCCAACTTCGTCGCTGGATCCCAAGACCTCGGTCGAGATCATGACGTTGATACACGATCTTGGCACGGCGAAAAACATTCCGATTATCGTCAACATGCATGACGTCGAACTCGCCAAGCGGTTTGCCGACCGCATCGTCGGCATGTCGGGCGGGGTAGTCGTGTATGACGGTGCACCGGCGGGACTCACGGATGTGCATCTGAAAACGATATACGGCGGGGAGGACTGGCTCCGCGCATGAACGCGAACGCCGCAGCAGTCCGCGTAGCATTCCCGTCCAACTGGTGGGCACGCGCCGGCTGGATGCTGCTCGTCGTCTACATCGTCTACGCATGCTCGCTGCTGGATTTCACCTGGGCGCGCTTCATGATCGGTCTGGATAACGGCGCGCGCTTCATCGGGCGCATGTTTCCGCCGAACTTCGCGCGCTGGGAAATTCTGCTCAAGGGGCTTACCGAAAGCATAGAAATCGCGGTGCTGGCGTCTACGCTCGGCATCCTGGTGTCGCTGCCGATCGGGCTGCTGGCGGCACGCAACCTGATGCCGGTGTGGGTGACATGGCCTTGCCGCCTGCTGATTGCTCTGTGCCGCGCGTTTCACCCGGTGATCGTCGCCATTGTTTTCGTCAAGGCATTGGGTTTCGGCGCGCTGTCGGGGATAGCCGCGCTGACAGTCGCATCGATCGGCTTCATCGGCAAATTGTTCGCCGAGGCGATCGAGGAGATTTCACTGAAACAGGTCGAGGCGGTACGTGCGACCGGCGCGCCGTTCATGAACGTCATCACCTACGGCGTGCTGCCGCAGGTATTCGGCCGCTTCATCGGTTTTGCGACTTACCAGCTCGATTCCAATCTGCGCAATTCGACGATGGTCGGCATCGTTGGCGCCGGCGGCATAGGCGGCGCGCTGTTTGCCGCCTTCCAGCGCTTCGATTACGACTTCGTATGTGCGATGCTGCTCTCTATCATCTTCCTGATTTTCGCCGGCGAGCTGCTGGCGACCCGGGTGCGCGCAGTCTTTCTCGAGCGCGGCAAAGTGGATGAAGAGTGAGACGAGAGGCGAGAAGCGAGAGGCGAGAGGCGTGACGACAACTGCGCTCGAAGCCAGGATCTGGCGGCGGTTCACGCCGGTACAGCGGATCGCGCGTTTCGCCGTCTATCTCGCGATGGTGACGGCGGTCGTGATGTCTATCCAGTCTGTGGAAGTCATTCCGGAATTCCTGCTCGACGCGCCTGAGCAGATGGCCGATCTGCTGAAGCGCATGTGGCCGGTAGCTTTCAGCTATTACCCCAAAGGCGTGCACGAAGCGCTGGTGGAGACGCTGCACATCGCAACACTCGGTACCATCCTGGCAGTGGTCATGGCGTTCCCGATCGGCATCATGGCCGCCTACAACATCACACCCAGCCGCCCGCTCAATTTTGTCGCGCGCCTGTTGCTGGTGGCGAGCCGTTCGGTCAATTCTCTGGTGTGGGCGCTGCTGTTCGTCGCGGTGTTCGGCCCCGGCGCGCTGGCCGGCACGCTCGCCATTGCGTTCCGGTCGATCGGCTTTGTTGGCAAGCTGGTGGGTGAAGCGATAGAAGAGGCGAACAAGGGCACGATAGAAGCGTTGCAGGCGACAGGCGCGCCGTGGTTCTCAGTCCTGACCAAGGGCTACTGGCCGCAGATCCAGCCCGCGTTCTGGTCGGTGGTGCTGTTCCGCTGGGACATCAACGTGCGTGAATCCGCGGTGCTCGGACTAGTTGGCGCCGGCGGCATCGGCATGGCGCTCGACACCGCGATGAACCTCTTTCAGTGGGACCGCGTGGCGATGGTGCTCGTCGCGATCTTCGCGGTCGTCATCATCGCCGAGATCGCCGTGACGGCGATCCGTAAAAAAATCATCTAGCCTTTATTTGCTTTTCCACGCTTCGGCAAAGGCAGCGAGCGCTTTGTCGATATCGGCTTCGCTGATATGCCGGTGGGTAACGAAGCGCAGTTCCGGCCCCGCGCCCGGAGCTACGCGCACGCCTTTTTGCACAAGCATTTTCGACAGCTCGGCCGCCGGGTGCTTGCACGCGCGCACGCTCGCGCGCACGAGGTTGGTTTCGATCAGCGCTGGATCGACGATGCTGGCATCTATTTTGTGCAGTCCCACCGCGAGCCGCTTTGCCGTGCGGTGATCGTCCGGAAGACGCGCCACCATGTTCTCGAGCGCGATGATGCCGGCGGCGGCGAGCGGGCCGGCCTGGCGCATGTTGCCGCCGACCATGCGGCGGAACGCGCGCGCTTTCTCAATGAACTCTTCGCTGCCGCACAGCACCGAGCCTATCGGTGCCGACAGGCCTTTGGAAACGCAGAAGCACACGCTGTCGCAGTGCTGCGAGACTTCCTTGGCGGTGGTGTTGAGCGCGGCGGCGGCGTTGAAGAGGCGTGCGCCGTCGATGTGTACCGGCACACCCTTGTCGCGCGCCAGCTTGTGCACTTCAGCCGTGTAAGCGAGCGGCAGCACGGCGCCGCTCGCGAGGTTGTGCGTATTTTCCATCCAGACGATCCCGGTGCCCATCTGGTTGCGGTGCGTGCCCCTGATTTTCTCGCGCAGGACATTGAGATCCATGCGGCCGCGCGTGCCGGGTATGGTGCGGTAAAAAAGCCCGGCGAGCGCAGCCATCCCGCCCAGTTCCGAGCTCAGGGTGTGCGAGCCTTCTTCCAGCAGCACTTCGCCGCCGCGCTGCGCGTGCGTCAGCATCGCCACCAGGTTGGTCATGGTGCCGCTCGGCATGTAGGCGCCGG
Source organism: Betaproteobacteria bacterium (assembly GCA_947474275.1). Taxonomy (GTDB): domain Bacteria; phylum Pseudomonadota; class Gammaproteobacteria; order Burkholderiales; family SG8-41; genus PALSA-1004. The sequence goes on along the minus strand of CANJHY010000168.1, from coordinate 5,249 downwards.
CTGCCTTGCCGGTTTTCTCCGCCGCCAGGGCTTCGAGCTTCTGCACGGTCGGGTCGCCATCGCGCGAATCGTCGCCGTAGGTCGCTTCCTGCATTGCGGCCAGCATCGCTTCGGTGGGCTGGGTAATGGTGTCGCTTCTTAAATCGATCATTATTTTTCTCTCAGTCTTTAACCGCGAAGGACGCGAAGGAAGGCTTAAACATGTATTAAAAACTCGCTAGATTTCATCATAAAGAAGTTGTGCGTTCAAGTTGATTCGGCAATCATTCTTGCGCGCATTTGAATTCCTTTGCGTCCTTTGCGTCCTTTGCGGTTCAAGGTTTAGTCAGCGCGCAGCAAGCAGGAAATTCGCTAACTCGCAGAACCCCGCGCCGCTTGCTGCTGTTGTCACATAAGCTGGTTCCGCCGCGAGCTGCCCGGCGAAAGCCTTGATATTGGCGACGCCGACCGCATGCGGAAAGTACGCGAACATTGGCGCATCATTCGGCGAGTCACCGGCGAAAACGAAATCGCCCTTGCGTTCGTCCAGATCGGTAGCAAAACAGTCGCGCAGCAGGTTGTGGGTCGTCGACAGTTTATCGTACACGCCGAACCAGCCGTTGACGTGGATGGAGCTTACCTTCGCAGTCAGCCCGGCCCCCTGCATGAGAGCGGCGATTTTCTCGACCGCGGGCTGGGGCAGGCGCGGCACGTCTTCGCAGAAATCGATCGCGAGGTCGGTTTCGCGGTAATGCTGGTCGGCGGCGACAGCGCAACCCGGCACCGCGGCAATGATGCGGTCGCGGATGGCGGCAAGTTTCCGGCGATGTGCAGCGCGTGTCACGTCGTCATCGACAAAGCGCCGCTGCATCTGGTGCTTCGCATGGTCGTAGCAAAAGTAGAATGCGCCGTTCTCGCCGACCACCCCATCGACAGGCCACATGCGCGCGATATGGTCGCACCAGCCCGCCGGCCGGCCGGTGACGGCCACCACCAGCATGCCCGCGTTCTGCAAGGCTTCCAGCGCAGCGTACGCGGTGGCGGTGAGGCGGCCATCGGTGGTGAGTGTGTCGTCGATATCGCACAGCATACCGCGTATTTTTGCGCGGGCGGCAAGCGGGAAGTCGGTCAACGGACGCATTGAGGGACACCGAAAGACGAGAGGCGATAGGCGAGAGGCGGGGCGAACGCAGCGAGCGCGGTGCATGGATGCGCCGCAGTCGTCGCGGTATTAAATTGCTCCTCACCCCTCACGCCCCACTCCTCAAGGGCTTCAATAACATTCTTCCTCGCCGGCCGGCTGCACCGGGCGCGGCACGAAACCGAATCTGGCGGGAACGTCGGCGGCCGCGATCGCCGACACCGGCACGGTATGTCCCTGGTAGCGAAACCCCAGTTCCACCGCAATGCCGGCCTGCAGTTGCTCGATGGCGGCGGCGATGTGCTCCTCGTCGAGTGCTTCATCGCCGGTGCCGCTGAAGCAAATCAGCAGACGCTCGAGATCGCGGTCATCGACGAGCCCCACACCGTGCTCACTCTCGAGCAGCACGATGCCGGCATCATCTATCCACGCGCCATCTATCTGCGTCACGGCGCGCCCGGTGTGGGTTTCTATGCGCTGCGCGGCACCTGCAGCAGGCTCCCACAGGAGCCGGTAGATGAAAGGCGTGTAGTCGAGGGAAATGAAAACGCGCTGCGGTCCGTTCTGGAAGAACCAGCGACCCTGCTCGTCGCGTTCGTAATTGCGGCCGATGAAATCGGCGACGAGGGTGTTCGAAATGCGCTCGCCCTTAATCAGCCAATGGCCGCGGCGATCGAGCCCGAGCCATCCAAAGACGGACGGCACGTTGGGCCACTTGGCCATGCCTTGCTTGACTATGTCGTCCATTGGCGTGAGGGCGTGAGGGCGTGAGGGCGTGAAAGGAAGAAACCGTGGAGGACCGCAGGCGGGAGAATTCTTACGTCCTCACGCTCTCACGCTCTCGCGCCCTCTTAATGCAAATGCCGGTTGCGCGGGTGCGGCTGCAGAGCGGGGGTCGCCACTGCTGGCTCCGTGGCCTCGGGACGGCGCTTCCACTCGTCGTCGAACATCTGATTGACCATGCTGGCGACCTGGTCGACGCGGGTCTTGTCGAAATGCGGCGACAGCAGCGCGGCGAGGTCTTCCTCGACGCACTGGCGGCGTATTTCATGGATGGCTTCGGCGCTCGGCCCGATGAAGATCTGCTGGAACTCTTCCTTGCCGCTGTCGTGATAGCACGTCAGGGTGATTTCGGACGCGTACTCGGTGAGCGGGCCCAGCGCCTGGAAAGCTTCGGTCAGGCGCGCCTGAAAGCTGCGGCCGACTTCGCCGGTCCAGCACATGTCGAGCGCCTGTTCTTTTACGTCGAACCGTATGCCCGGCTCTTCGCGCTCGAGGCTTTGCACTTTTTCGATGGAGTCGACTTCAAGGTAATCAAGCCACGGACGCAGCGCGTGCTCGACCTGCGTCAGGTGCACGCCTTTGCACAGGAATGCGGTGCCGTGAACATGAACTTCCATGCGCATTTTTTGCTCCGGATCCATACGAGTCGCCCTTGAATAAGCCGCTATGTGGGCGGGGGCGCCAAGGATAGCACGGCGCGCGGGGCGGGCGAAACCGCGCAGCGGCTACTTGAGTAAGCCCAATTCGGCCAGTACCGCGCTCATTTCGGCGCGTTCGCGCGCGAGGCGTTCGCGCAACGCTGCACTACCGACATACAGCGGCGCCCAGCCATTGCTCGGCATGCCGGCGTGCCACGCTGCGCCGGCGGTCGCGGCCGCCAGCGCTTGGTCCCAGAAAGCGACATGATCTGCCGTGAGTCCGCTCGCGCCGTCGGCGCCACGCCAGACGCTGGCGGTGCAGTCAACGCCTTGCTCCAGCCAGGTCGGCGTACGCGCGTATGCTTCCGGCAAGCGCGTGGCGGCGCTGACCGCTAGCGCTCGTAACGTGCCTGCCGTGAGTTCCGGCACGGCGCTCGCCGCGCTGATGACCCCCAGATCGGTCCCGCCGGCCATGACGTCGGCAATTGCATTGCGTGCGGAGTCGAAGGCGTGAACCTGCAGCATTTGCGCATTGCCCCCGGCAAGCATCGTCACCTTGGCGAGCGCAATATGGTTCGGATTGCCGCGCGAGGTCGCGACAGCGGCCTTGAGCGAGCCTGCATCCGCGCGCAGCCGCGCGAGCAGGCCGGCGCCGTCGGCGAGCGGTGAATCGGCCCGCACGACAAACGACAGATGCTCGTCGTGCAGTATGGCGAGCGGCGTGTACTGCGCGTGATCGAACGCGGAAAATCCGGTCAAATGGTCGGTGGTGACGTTGGGCGACGTGATGACCAGCACGTGCGGGTCGCCTGGATGGCGGTCAAGGTGCGCCCAGATCTTTCGGCTGGCGTCTCCCGGCATATTGGTGACCTGGATAGGCACGTCGAGCTTGCTTGTGGCCTCGAGTGCTGCGGCCAGCGCGCGCGCAGTGCGGTCGAGCCCGGCTCCGCGCGGGGTGCCGGCGACGATTTCGATCGCGTGCTGCGGGCGCCACACGGAATGCGGGTTGCTCACCTCGAATTAAATCAGCCCGAGTTCCCTGAACACTTCGACGCCGGCGCGCACCGAACCGTTGGCGGCGGGGAACCCGCAATAGACCGTCGCGTGGTGAAACACGCCCATGATTTCGTCAGGCGTGGCGCCGTTGTTGAGCGCGCCGCGGATATGGCCCTTGATTTCATCAGGACGGTTCAGCGCCGTGATCATCGCGATCGTCACCAGGCTGCGAACTTTAAGCGGCAGGTCCTTGCGCGACCAGAAGGCGCCCCACGCGAATTCGGTGACGAACGAATTCTGCAACTGGGTGTACTTGTCGGCGCTCGCCTGCCGTTTCGCAATGTGTTTCTTGCCCAGCACTTTCGTGCGGGTCGCCATGCCTTTTTTGTACAGCGCGCTTTTTTTCATGAGGGCTCCGGGTGGTTGCATGCCCGCGGACGCAAATCAGCCTGCGGCTTGCGCGGCGGGCCGTGGGCTGTCTTTGGGCAGGAAGAAAACGAGCAGGTTGGCGACGACTATGGTGGCGGCGAGGAAGTAAAACGCCTTGTGGATATCGTAACTGTCGGCGATCAGACCGAAAATCGCCGGCGAGATGGCCGCGCCAAGTGACGTAAAGCCAAACTGCAGGCCGACGCCGGCGCCGGCGAGGTTCTTTGGCACGGCTTCGATCGCCATCGCCTGCAGCACCGCGCGCATCGCGTAGAGGAAAAAACCGACCAGCGCGATGAAGACCACGAACCAGGCGCTGCCGCCCGCCAGCACCATGCCGATGATGGTGACGCCTGACAGCAGCATGCTCGACATGATCATCTGGCGGCGGCCCCATTTGTCGGAAAGATGCCCGCCGATGGGGGCGGCGATGAAGCCGGCGACCTGCAGCACCGTCATGCAGGTGCCGATCGCGACCGGCGAATACCCCATCTCGTAGGCGAGGTAGACCGGCAGGAAAGTCATCAGGCCCGATTGCGTCATGGTGCGCATGGCGGAGCTGGAGCCGACCAGCATCAGCGTCTTGTTCCTGAGCAGGCCCGCGAAATCGCGCAGGTACTGCTTCGCGCCTTGCCCCGCGCCGCCGGCATTGAGAGCGTTCTCGTCTTTCGACTTGTTCATCACGAAAGCGCCCATCAGCAGCAGGATCAGCATCGACATCGCGAGGCCGGGGATGACGTTGATGACGACCACGGTGCGCCAGCTGAACCAGCCGAGCATCACGCCGACCACGAACGGCGCCAGGGCCTCGCCGACGTTGCCGCCCATGCCGTGGAAGCCCAGCACCAGCGCGCGGCGCTCCGGGTAGCGGTACGCCAGGGTAGGGATCGCCGCCGGATGCCACAGGTTGTTGCCGATGCCGACCAGCGTTACGCATATCAGCAGCATCCAGAAGCTGTGGGTGAGGCTCATCAGCGCGTACGGGAAGCCGACCCAGAACAGCGACGTCGCCATCAGGTAGCCTTTTTTGCCGACCATGTCGACTATCATGCCGCCGGGAATGTTCGAAATCGCGCCGGCGGCATATTGCACCGTCATGATGAGGCCGATCTGCGTGTACGAGAGACCGAACTCCTTGCCGATCAGCGGCAGCAGCACGTAGAACGTCGCGGTATACCAGTGCGTGAGGCCGTGGCCTGCGGACAGCAGCCAGATTTCCCTGGAGGAACGCGGCGTTGCTTTGGCGGATGCTGTTGCGGTGGCGGTGCTCATGATGAGAGTGG
>CANJHY010000167.1:0-10086 GCA_947474275.1 Betaproteobacteria bacterium | reverse complement strand
TTTTCTGGAGCGTGACGAAGTCGAAGTGCTGGTGCTGTACCTGGAAGGCGTTACCGACGGCCGGCGTCTGCGTGCGCTCGGCGCACGCGCGCTCGAACTTGGCAAACCCATCCTGACGTGGAAAGCCGGCAACAGCGCAATCGGCCGTTCCGCCGCTGAATCGCACACTGCCAGCATGACCGCTGACTACGAGTTGTATCGCGCGGCGTTTCGTGAAGGCGGCTTCATCGAAGTCCGCGACGTGCACGAGGTCGTCGACATCACCCGCGTGTTTCTCGGCAAGCGCATGCCGCGCGGCTCCAACATCGGCATCATCACGACGTCCGGCGGTTCCGCGGTACTGATGGCCGACGAATGCGACCGCTACGGGCTCAAGCTGCCGCGGCTGACCGACCAAACGACGAATGCCATCGAGCAAATCGCGCCCAAGCACTGCGCGCTCGGCAACCCGATCGACCTCACCGCGCAAATCAGCGGCAACAACGCGGATTTCAACAGCATCGTCGAACTCGCGCTGAACGATGCCAACGTCGACCAGATGATAGTGCGCTACGGCACGGTACAGGGCGAGAAGGGTGCTGCGTGGGCACGCGACCTCGCGGCCATCGTCGATAAAGCCGGCAAGCCGCTGATAGTTTCTCTGGGCCGCACGCCGGATACTGCCACCGCGGCAATCGAAGTTTTCGCCGAACGGCGTATTCCCTGGGTGCTGACACCGACCCGTACCGCCATGGCTGCCGGCGCGCTGAACCAGTACGCCGAAAAGCAGCGTCATTATCTTGCCGCGCAAGCGCGCGCCGCCAAGCGCTCCGTGGCGCGCCAGGAACTCGCACTGCCCGCCAACGCCGCACGTCTGAGCGAAGCCGACTCCAAAAAAGTGCTTGCCGCCTACGGCATCGCCATCGCGCGTGAACTGGTATTAGCGCCTGCTGCAATAGCCACGCTCAAAGAATCGCCGCTCAAGTTTCCGCTCGCGGTCAAAATCGACTCACCGGACATTCCGCATAAGACCGAAGCCGGCGCAGTGCGCCTGCACGTGCAGAATCTTGCCGAACTGAAAGAAGCTGCCGCGACCGTCGTCACCAATGCGCAGCGCTACAAGCCGGGTGCGCATATCAACGGCGTACTGGTCGCCGAAATGGCCGCCGGCACTGAAGTCATCATCGGCGTCGTGAACGACAAGTTTTTTGGTCCCGTCCTCATGTTCGGTCTTGGCGGCGTGTTTACCGAATTGTTGAAGGACGTGACCTACCGCTTTGCGCCGTTCGACAAAGAGACGGCGCTTGAAATGATTGGCGAAATCAAAGCAGCGCCACTGTTATCAGGCTACCGTGGCAGCGCGCCTCTCGCCGTCGATGCGCTTGCAGACACCCTGGCGCGCGTTTCGCAGCTCGCCGCCGACCACGCCGACCGTATTGCCGAAATCGACGTCAACCCGTTATTCGTGAATGTGCACGGTGCGATTGCAGCGGACGCATTGATCGTGCTCAAAAATTGACGCGCTCTCTACGCAGGCCTAGAGTGACGAAAAAACCGCCTTACACATTCAGGAACCATCCCCGTGTTTGATCAAGTCGACTTCTCGGCGCTCGAGCTGCCCGCCGCCGCACGCCAGCTGCAAAAGGAAGTGCGCGAGTTCCTGCGTACCGAATTCGCCGCGCTGAATTTCAAACCGCGTCTCGGACACACCGAATTCCATCCCGAGTTCACGCGCCGCGTCGCCGCGCGCGGCTGGATCGGCATGACCTGGCCCAAGCGCTACGGCGGCCAGGAACGTTCTTATCTGGAGCGCTTCGTCGTCACCGAGGAAATGCTCGCGGTCGCGGCGCCGTGCGCGGCGCACTGGTTCGGTGACCGCCAGACCGGGCCCAGCCTGTTGCGCTACGGCACTGAGCAGCAGAAACAACGCTTCCTGCCTGCAATTGCGCGCGGCGAATATTCTTTCGCGCTCGGCATGAGCGAACCAAATTCAGGTTCCGATCTCGCGTCGGTAAAAACGCGCGCCGAGCGCGTGGCCAATGGCTGGCGTGTGACCGGTCAGAAAGTGTGGACAAGCTGGGCGCACAAAGCACATGCCTTCTTCGTGCTGTGCCGCACCTCACCGGACGCCGGCAATCGCCACGATGGCCTGTCACAACTCATCATCGAACTCAACGCGCCGGGCGTGACGGTGCGTCCGATCCGCTTCATGAATGGCCATCACGGATTCAACGAAGTGTTTCTCGACAACGTGTTCGTGCCCGACGACATGGTAGTGGGTGAAATCGGGCAGGGCTGGAAACAGGTCACCTCCGAACTGGCGCTGGAACGCAGCGGCCCCGAGCGTTACATGACGACGTTTCCGCTGTTCACTGCACTCATGCGCCGGCTCGGCGCCACGCCGGATACGCGCGCAGCAGAAGCAGCCGGCAAGCTTGCCGCGCGTATGTGGTCGTTGCGCCGCATGTCGCTCGCCATTGCCATCACGCTCGATCCTGGACCCGATGGTGAAAAGGGAACACCAAAAGCGACCGTCGACCTCGCCACCGAGGCGGCGCTGGTCAAAGACATGGGCACTTTCTACGAGCGCGAAATCATCGACGCCGCGCGGCTGCTCGCAACGACTGAGCCTACGCCCGACGCAGACGACACATTCGAGCGCCATCTCGCGGAGACCATCGTGTGCGCACCGGTCGCAACCATACGCGGCGGCACCACCCAGGTGCTGCGTAACCTGATCGCGCGCAAACTGCTGGGGCCGCTCAAATGAATGACGTGAGTGATGTTCGCGCGATGCTGGTCGAGTCGGCGACGCGCCTGTTCGCCGACCAGGTCAACGCCAAGATGCTCGATGCCGCCAAGCAGGACGGCTGGTCGGCGGCGCTATGGAAAATTGTCGAGGAAGCGCAACTGCCCCTGGTGTCGATTGCGGAGGAAGCCGGCGGCGCCGGTGGCTCGTTGTCCGATCTTGCCGCGGTCGTTCGCATCGCCGGACGTTATGCAGCACCAATACCGCTTGCCGAAACCGCCATCGCGGGCTGGATGCTGGCGAGCTCGGGCCTGAAAATCCCCATCGGTCCGCTGACGCTGGCGCCAGTGCACGGCGAAAAAATCACCGCGCGCAAGAACGGCGCCCGCTGGAACCTGTCGGGTGAAATGAAACGCGTGCCGTGGGCTCGCATCACAGGCCATATCGCGGTGCTCGCCGCCGGCCCCGACGGCGACATAGTCGCTTGCGTTGAAAGCAGTCTATGCAAAATCACTGCGGGCCAAAATCTTGCCTTCGAACCGCGCGACGATGTCGTGCTCGATAACGTCGCCGTAGCAGCGGGTCTCGCCGCACCGGCAGCTGATGGCGTGAATCACGCAACGCTACGGGAACGCGGCGCGCTGATGCGCTCGCTTGCCATGGCGGGCGCGCTCGAACGCGCGCTGGAGCTTGCGGTGCGCTACGCGACGGAACGCTCGCAGTTCGGCCGCAAGATTGGCCAGTTCCAGGCGATACAGCAGGAACTCGCGCGCTGTGCAGGTGAAGTCGCCGCTGCCGTCGCGGCCGCTTTGTCGGCGGCAGGCGCGATGGAACGCGGTCAGAACACGACGCTCGCGGTCGCCGCGGCCAAGATACGCACCGCGCAAGCGGCGCACGAAGGCGCGCTTATCGCACACCAGGTGCACGGCGCAATTGGCGTCACCGACGAATACGCGCTGCACCATTCGACACTACGCCTGTGGGCATGGCGCGAGGAATTCGGCAACGAGGCCATTTGGGCCATGGAACTCGGGCGTGCAATGTGCGCTGCCGGCGCCGACCGCCTGTGGCCGGCACTTACCAGCGATTAAGCTCGATTTTACTAAAGCGCACGTTAACCGCCGATGAACGCCGATAGACGCAGATGAAAATTCGAATCTGTTCTTCACCTGTTAGCGTTGGGGTTTTTGACTTTATAGGCGTTCATCTGCGTTCATCGGCGGTTGCGGCAGGTTTGTTGCTGGAATTCGCACTTGCGCTAACTGCATTACAAGCCAACGCGCAATCGGCGTGGCAGCCGGCCCGCAATGTCGAAATCGTCGTGCCATCCGCGCCCGGCGGCAGCAACGATAAAACCGCGCGCGGCATCGAGCGCATCATCCACGACAAACGCCTGCTGACGTCCACGCTGACCGTCGTCAACAAGCCCGGCGGCGGCAACGCAATGACCATGAACTACCTGAACCAGCACTTGGGCGATGCGCACTACATGATGATAGGCACGCCGACCATACTCACCAATCACATCATCGGCGCCAGCCCTCTTAATTACACCGACTTCACGCCTATCGCGTCTTTGTTCAACGAGTACATCGTATTTGCGGTCAAGGCTGACTCGAACATCAAAACCGGGCGCGATCTCGGCGAGCGCCTGAAAAAAGACCCCAAGTCGGTGAGCATAGGTTTTGCCACTGCGGTCGGCAGCCACAACCACATCGCGGCGGGCCTGCTCGCCAAAGCCATCGGCGGCGACGTGCGTGCGTTGAAAGTCATCGCGTTCAAAGGCTCGTCCGAGGCTATCGCCGCTTTGCTCGGCGGACATATCGACCTGGTGACGACGGCCGCGGGCAATGTCGCGGAACAAGTCGAAGCCGGCAAGCTGCGCATCGTCGGCATCGCCGCGAACCAGCGGCTGACAGCGCCATTTGCCGCAGTGCCGACCTGGAAGGAACAGGGCATAAACGTGGTGTTCGGCGGCTGGCGCAGCGTGATGGGGCCCAAAGGCATGAACGCGCCGCAGATCGCCTATTGGGAAAAAATCATGGCGCAAGTCGCCGCATCACCCGATTGGAAAAATGACCTCGAGCGCAACTACCTGACGGACGATTTCGCGCTGAGCGAGCGCTTCAAGATTGACCTCCAGCAGGATTACGTCAGCATGAAAGCGGTGCTGGGCGATCTCGGGCTGGCCAAATGACATCTGTCGAGAGGCGGGAGACGAGCGGGGAGAGGCGGCATAATCACCAAGCAGAACACGCTATCTCCTAACCCCTCTCGCCTCTCGCCTCTCGCTTTTTATCAAAAGGAATTCAAAATGACCGAACCCGTCGTTCTCATCGAAAGCCCGGCACCCGGCGTCGGCCTCCTGCGCATCAACCGCCCCGAGGCGCGCAATGCATTGAACATGGAAGTGCGCAAAACCCTGGTGAAGGGGTTGGCGGACATGACGGAGAACGACAGCATCCGCGCCATCGTGTTGGCCGGCAGCGCGAAAGCGTTCGCGGCGGGCGCCGACATCAAGGAGATGGCCGGCGTCGGCAGCATAGAACAGATGCAGCGCGGCTCGCACAAGCTGTGGCGCGCGATTTACTCGTGCCCGAAGCCGGTGATTGCCGCAGTCAACGGCCTTGCGCTGGGCGGCGGTTGCGAACTGGCAATGACCTGCGACATCATCATCGCCGGCGAGTCGACCAAGTTCGGCCAGCCTGAAGTGAAGATCGGCATCATCCCGGGCGGCGGCGGCACGCAGCGCCTGACGCACGCGATCGGCAAGTACAAAGCCATGCGTTATATCCTGACCGGCGATGTCTTCAGCGCGAAAGAGGCTTTCGACATGGGACTGGTGTCCGAACTCGTGCCCGACGCCGATGTGGAAAAACGCGCGATAGCAATGGCCCTGCAGCTCGCAGAATTGCCGCCGCTGGCCTTGCTGCATGCCAAAGAGGCGGTGCTCGCTTCCATGGAAGCGCCGCTGTCTGCCGGGCTCGCATTTGAAACCAAGGCCGTGCAAATCCTGTTCTCGTCGCAGGACCAGAAGGAAGGCATGGCGGCTTTCATCGAAAAACGCAAAGCCAAGTTCATCGGCAAGTAACCGCCGCATTTGAATTCACCGTCACCCGCGGCGCGCGCGCAGCCGGCCAATCTCATCGCCATCGGCGCGCTGCTGCTGGGCGCCGCTGCGATTGGCACGTCGGGCCTCTTCGTCAAGGTCAGCGAAACCGGCCCGATCGCGACTGCGTTCTGGCGCGTGCTGCTGGCGCTGCCCTGTCTGTGGCTGTGGTCGCTACTCGAACAGCGCGAACGCCACCGTGAAAGTTTCGCCGTCGAGCGCAAATTGCTGATTGCGAGCGGCCTCTTTTTCGCCGGCGATCTCGCGGTGTGGCATTGGTCGCTGGTGCTGACCTCGGTCGCCAATTCAACGCTGCTCGCCAACCTCGCGCCGATTTTTGTCGCGCTGGCGGCGTGGCTGCTGTTTCGCCAGCAGGTACAGAAAAAATTCCTCATCGGGCTTGCTGTCGCGGTCACCGGCATGACGGTGCTGATCGGCGGCGATTTTCAGTTGCAGGGCAAGGAACTGATCGGCGATGCGCTCGGCGTGGTGACCGCCATGTTCTACGCCGGCTACCAGTTGACGGTGACGAAATTGCGCTCGCGCGTAGCCACCTCGACCATCATGGCATGGAGCAGCCTGATTACCGCCATCGTCCTGCTGCCGCTGGCGCTCGTCTCCGGCGAACAGTTGCTGCCGGTCAGCGACATGGGGTGGATCAAGCTGGTCGCTCTTGCCCTTATCTCGCAGGTCGCGGGACAAAGCCTCATCGCGTACGCGATGGCGCACCTGCCGGCGACTTTTTCGTCGGTCGGTCTGCTGTTCCAGCCGATCATGGCGACGCTGTTTGCGTGGGTCATCCTAGGCGAGTCCGTAAGCCTGCTGCAGTTGGCGGGCGGCATTACGGTGCTGATCGGCATCCGCCTGGTGCATTTGGCGGAAAACCCGCGGTGATTAAGCCTTGTTCGACGCGTCGGCATTCTTTATGCTTCGGTGACGCTCGGTAGGGTGGGCAACTGGTTGCCCACGCGGATAGCCCGGCAAAAACCGTGGGCAACCAGTTGCCCACCCTGCCTGACAGCTGGAATTTATCGGAGGTACCTTGTGATCTGGTTCTCACGCATTTCGATGTCTTTACTTTTCCTCGCGCTCTCCACTGCTGCGATGGCACAAAACTATCCCGTCAAATCCGTGCGCATGGTGGTGCCGTTTGCCGCCGGCGCCGGCTCCAACGACATCATGGCGCGCTTGGTCGCGCAAAAACTATCCGAAGGGTTCGGCCAGCAATTCGTTGTCGACAACCGGCCCGGTGCTTCCGGGCTCATCGGCTGCGACATCGTCGCCAAGGCGCAGCCCGACGGCTACACGGTGCTCATGATGAGCCTGACTTTCACTGTCAACCCGAGCCTCTTCAGTAAAATGCCTTACGACACCGTTAAAGATCTGACGCCGGTGACAATGGTCGCATCGGCGCCGCTGATGCTGGTCGTGCATCCGTCGATTCCGGCGAAAACGGTGCCGGAATTCGTCGCCTATGCGAAGGCCAATCCCGGCAAACTCAATTTCGGCTCGGGCGGGCCGGGCACGACACCGCATCTCGCCGGTGAAATGCTGAAGACCATGGCGGGTTTTCAGGCAACCCACGTTCCATACAAGGGCGGCGCGCCGGCGCTGGCCGATCTCGTCGGCGGACAAATCCAGTTCATGCTTGAAAACATTCCGGGCACCCTGCCGTTCGCGAAGACCGGCAAGCTGCGCGCGCTCGCGGTGACCGACCTCAAGCGCTCGCCGCTCCTGCCCGAACTGCCGACGCTCGATGAAACGGGACTCAAGGGTTACCAGATCGTCGGCTGGAACGGCATGTTCGTTCCCGCCGGCACGCCGAAGCCCATCATCCGCGAATTGTATGCCGCAGTCAGCCGCGCGCTGGCGCTGACCGACGTCAAGGAAAGGCTCTCCATCATGGGCGCCGATGCTGTCGGCGATACGCCGCAGCATTTCAGCGAATTCATCAAGGCCGAGATTCCGAAATGGGCGAAAGTCGTCAAGGACGCCGGGATGAAAGTCGAATAAATGGCGGATGAAACCAAGCAACTGGCGCGCTTTATCGTCGAATCGCGCTGGAGCGACATCCCCGAGGAAGTACGGCATGAAGCGAAGCGCTCCCTGCTCAACTGGCTGGGCTGCGCGCTGGGTGGAAGCAATGACCCCGCCGTAGACACTGCTCTCGCCGCGCTGCGCGAATTTTCCGGCCCGCCGCAGGCAAGCGTGCTGGGCCGTCACGAGCGGCTCGACATCCTGAACGCGGCAGTGGTCAACGGCATCGGCTCGAACGCGCTCGATTTCGACGATACCCATTTGAAGAGCGTGATACACCCGACGGTGCCGGTCGCGGCGGCGCTCGCATCGTTCGTCGAGAAGTTCCCGGCGACGGGCGCACAATTCCTGCACGCTTTCATCCTCGGCGTCGAAGTCGAATGCCGCATCGGCAATGCAGTTTCGCCCGCGCATTACGACAGCGGCTGGCACATCACCTCGACGTGCGGCGTGTTCGGCGCCGCCGCCGCGTGCGGCAAGCTGCTCAAGCTCAACGAACAGCAGATGACCTGGGCGCTCGGCATCGCGGCGACGCAGGCGGCCGGGATCACCGCTGTGCACGGCAGCATGAGCAAATGTTTCAACATGGGACACGCCGCGCGCAACGGCATATTGGCAGCGCTGCTCGCGCAGAAAAATTTCACCAGCTCGAAGCGCGGGATCGAAGCGCCGCGCGGCTTCGCACATGTGCTGTCGCCGAGTTGTGACCTCAACGCAATCACCGACGGTCTCGGCGCAAGCTGGGAGCTCTCAGAAAACGCTTATAAACCGTATCCGTGCGGCATCGTTGGACACGCGGTGATCGATGCCTGCCTCGACCTGCGCAAGCAGCATTCCATTGCACCCGACGCCATAGAGCGCATCGACATGCGTGTTCACCCGCTCGTCTTGATGCTAATGGGCAATGCCGTGCCGGCGACCGCGCTGCAAGCCAAACTGTCGGTGCATCATTGCGCTGCGATGGCCTTCATATTCGGTGCGGTGGGCGTCAAGGAATTCACCGATGCCTGCGTGCACGATCCGGCGGCTGTTGGGCTGCGCGCGCGTGTCACCGCACTTGAGGACGCGACCGTGGGCAAGGAGGCCGCAGGCGTCAGCGTCACCCTCAAAAATGGCACCAAACACGAAGTGTATGTGCCCTACGCAACGGGCAGCCTGCAGCGACCGATGAGCGATGCAGACCTGGAAAACAAGTTCCGCGCGCTCGCCGCGTGGGGCTTCTCGACCTGCAACACGCACGATGTCATCGAATTGATCTGGTCGTTCGACACTGCCAACGACGCGGCATCGCTCGCGCGCACCACCGTGCCTTCGGCCGCGGCCACCGTATAGTAATATCAACAGTTCCAGTTAAAAGCGGTGTCAGAAACAATATGGAACCGCCGATGAACGCGGATAAACGCAGATAAGCCCAAGGGATTTTCCGTTGATTCGCGCTAAAGTCTGAAATAATTCGGCGCCAATCGGCGGTTGCTTGTCGATCTTGCATTTTCGAGATGAGTTCTAAATATTTTTTAAGCGGAGAACAACATGCCCTACGCAGACTCGAACGGCGTCAAACTTTATTACGAAGAAGCTGGTCGCGGCACGCCGATTATTTTCGTGCACGAATTTGCCGATGATCTCCACGGTTGGGAAGCGCAAATGCGTTTTTTCAGCCGGCGCTACCGCTGCGTTGCGTTCAATGCGCGCGGCTATCCGCCTTCGGACGTGCCGAAATCCGCCTCCAAATACTCACAAGCGATTGCGACCGCCGATATCGCCAACGTGATGCGCCACCTGAAAATTCGCAAGGCGCACATTATCGGCTGCTCGATGGGCGGCTTCGCAACGGTGCATTTTGGCCTGACCTATCCGCGCATGGCGCTGTCGCTGACCGCGATCGGCGTCGGCTTCGGCTCCGATCCCGACAAGCGCGGCCAGTTCTTGCGCGACAACGACGTGATGATCAAACGCTTCCTCGAGCTCGGCACCAAAGCGGCGATCAAGCCCTACCAGGTCGGCCCCTCGCGTGTGCAGTACCAGAACAAGGACCCGCGCGGCTTCGCCGATTTCTGCGCCGAGTTTGCCGAACATTCGGCGCTGGGCTCGGCCAATACGCTGATTGGCTGCCAGGGCAAGCGCCCGACGATTTACAGCCTGGAGAACAAGCTTCGCAAGCTCAAGGTGCCGCTGCACATGATGAGCGGCGACGAGGACGACAACTGCCTCG
>CANJHY010000166.1:0-10100 GCA_947474275.1 Betaproteobacteria bacterium | reverse complement strand
CGACGGCGTGCCCGTCGTTCTGGTGGAACCCCGATAAATTCGTCGGCCCGGCGGGGCTGCTGCAGGCTTACCGCTTCATCGCCGACACGCGCGACGAGGCGATCAACGAGCGCCTCGATAACCTCGAAGACCCGTACCGCCTGTTCCGCTGCCATTCGATCATGAACTGCGTGGACGTCTGCCCCAAGGGACTTAACCCGACGCGCGCGATCGGCAAAATCAAAGAACTCATGGTCAAGCGGACGGTTTAGTTTTTATGGCACTCGCGGCCACGCATGGTGAAATGGGCAGGATCAGATGGGATTGCCGGCGCGGGTTGCTTGAACTCGATCTGATACTGGAGCAGTTCAACGCGCGGCATCTGGCCGCTCTGGACGCTGGAGAGCTTGCCCGCTTCAAGGAATTACTCGTTTTACCCGATAATGATCTGTTGGACCTGGTCATGGGGCGTACTGCGACATCAGACCAGCGATTTGACACCCTACTGCAGTTGTTGCGGGCGCCCTGAAAAGGGACGTTAGTTGTCGGTGCAACGGCGTTTCGTTGACGTATAATTATTTTTTCCAAGTTCAAGAATCCGTGGAGAATTTTATGGCTGAAAAGCTTGCAACCCTGTCTTTTACCGATGGTACCCCGCCAATTGATTTCCCCGTAGTGGCAGGTTCGGTCGGCCCCGATGTTATCGACATCCGGCCGCTGTACGCGAAGACCCAAAAATTCACTTACGACCCCGGATTCCTGTCAACCGCCAGCTGCTCCTCGAAAATCACCTACATCGACGGTGACGAGGGCATCCTGATGTATCGCGGCTACCCGATCGAGAACCTCGCCGAAAACTGCGATTTTCTCGAAGTGGCCTATCTCATTTTGAACGGAGAACTGCCCAACCCCACGCAGAAGGTTGAATTCGATTCCACTGTAATGCACCACACGATGGTGCACGAGCAATTGTCGCGTTTTTATTCCGGCTTCCGGCGCGATGCGCACCCGATGGCGGTGTTGTGCGGCGTGGTCGGTGCGCTGTCGGCTTTTTATCACGACTCGCTCAACATCAACGACCCGCGCAGCCGCGAAATCTCGGCGTTCCGGCTGATCGCCAAGCTGCCGACCATCACTGCCATGTGCTACAAGTACAACGTCGGCATGCCTTTCATGTATCCAAAGAACAAGCTGTCGTACGTCGACAATTTTCTGTACATGATGTTCGGCAACCCCTGCGAGGAATACAAGCCCAACCCGGTACTCACTAAGGCGATCGACCGCATCCTGATTCTGCACGCCGATCACGAGCAGAACGCGTCGACTTCCACCGTGCGCACCGCCGGCTCGTCGGGCGCCAATCCATTTGCCTGCATTGCATCCGGCATCGCCAGCCTGTGGGGCCCGGCACACGGCGGCGCCAACGAGGCGGTGCTGAAGATGCTCAACGAAATCGGCGACGAATCGAAAATCGGGGCATTCATCAAACGCGTCAAGGACAAGGGCGACCATTCGGTGCTCTACGGCTTCGGCCACCGCGTTTACAAGAATTACGACCCGCGCGCGAAGCTCATCCAGAAGACCTGCCACGAAGTACTGGCCGAACTCGGCCTCAAGGACGACAAGCTGTTCAAGCTGGCGATGGCACTGGAAAAAATCGCCCTTGAAGACGAGTATTTCGTCACCCGCAAGCTTTATCCGAACGTCGACTTTTATTCGGGCATCGTTTACCAGGCGTTGGGGATTCCGACCACCATGTTTACCGCGCTGTTCGCGGTGGCGCGCACCGTCGGCTGGATCGCGCAGTGGAACGAGATGATCGGCGACCCTGACCAGAAGATCGCGCGTCCGCGCCAGCTTTACACCGGGCACGGCAAGCGCGAATTCGTGCCGATGGCGCAGCGCAAGTAAGCGCGCGCCGGCGACCACCTAGCGTCATGGCCTATAGCGAACTGCGCGGCAATTCGTACCTGTTCGGCGCCAACGCGCCGTTTATCGAGGCGCTCTACGAGCGCTATCTCGAGGATCCTGCCGCGGTCGAGCCGCGCTGGCGCACCTACTTCGACGAGTTGCAGAAACTCGACGATGGCGCGCGCGACGTCGCGCACGCACCTGTGCAGGAATATTTCGCGCAACTTGCCAAACGCCCGCGCGTTGCGGGCGTTGCCGCCTCTGCGGGCGGCAAGTCGCAGCTTAGCGAAAAACAATACGGTGTTCTGCAACTCATAGGCGCGTATCGCTTCCAGGGCGCGCGCATCGCCGATGTCGATCCCCTGCGGCGGCACGAAAAGCCGGTAATGGCCGAACTGGAGCTCTCGTTTTACGGCCTGAGCGACGCCGATATGGAAACCGTGTTCGGCACCGGTTCGCTGGTCGGGCCGCGCGAGATGAAGTTGAAGGATATCGTGCAGCTGCTGCAGGACGCCTATTGCCGCACCATCGGCACCGAATACATGTACATGAGCGATGTGCCGCAGAAGCGCTGGATCCAGGAACGCCTGGAAGCGTCGCGCGCGATGCCCGCCTACGACGCGGCGTACCGCAAGCACATCCTCGAGCGTCTGACGGCGGCAGAGACGCTGGAACGCTATCTGCATACCAAGTACGTCGGCCAGACGCGATTTTCTCTGGAGGGCGGCGATAGCCTGATTCCGATGCTCGACAAGCTGTTGCAGCACGGGGGCGCGGCCGGCGTGCAGGAGCTCGTGATCGGCATGGCACACCGCGGGCGCCTCAACGTGCTCGTCAATACGCTCGGCAAGATGCCGAAAGACCTGTTCGCCGAATTCGAAGGCAAGCAGGATGAGTCGATGATGCTCGCGGGTGACGTCAAATACCACGACGGTTTCTCGTCGAACGTCATGACGCCCGGCGGCCCGCTGCATTTGTCGCTCGCCTTCAATCCGTCGCATCTTGAAATCGTTAATCCGGTGGTCGAAGGTTCAGTGCGCGCGCGCCAGCATCGCCGCCGCGACAAGACCGGCGCGCACGTGCTGCCCGTGCTTATCCACGGCGACGCTTCGTACGCAGGGCAGGGTGTCGTGATGGAAACGCTGAATCTCGCGCAGACGCGCGGTTTTGGCACCGGCGGCACGGTTCATATCATCATCAACAACCAGATCGGATTTACCACGTCCGATCTGCGCGACTCGCGCTCGACCCTGTACTGCAGCGACGTGTCGAAAATGCTCGAGGTGCCGATTTTTCACGTCAATGGCGACGACCCGGAAGCCGTCTGCCTGGTGACCGAAATCGCGCTTGATTACCGCCTGAAGTTCAGCAAGGACGTGGTAATCGATCTCGTCTGCTATCGCCGGCTCGGTCACAACGAGCAGGACGAGCCGATGGTCACGCAGCCCCTGATGTACAAGAAAATTCACCAGCACCCGACGTCGCGCAAAATTTACGCTGAACGCCTGGTCAAGGCCGGCGTCATCAGCGAGACTGATGGCGATGATATGGTCAAAAGCTACCGCAGTGCGCTGGACGGCGGTTACCACACGAACAAAACAATACTGTCGAATTTCAAGCCGCCGTTCGAAGCCAACTGGAAGCCGTATATCGGCACCAAGTGGAACGAGAACGACGACACGCGACTGCCGCTTGAACTGCTGAAAGAACTGGGCGGTAAAATCTCCGTGGTGCCGCCGAATTTCAAGCTGCATCCGCGCGTCGAGAAAATCATGGCCGACCGCCGGCTGATGGCGGAAGGCAAGCTGCCGCTCGACTGGGGGATGGCCGAGAACCTCGCCTACGCGACGCTCCTTAACGAGGGTTTCTCGGTGCGCATCTCAGGACAGGACGTTGGCCGCGGCACGTTCTTTCATCGCCACGCGGTGCTGCACGACCAGAACCGCGAGAAGTGGGACCAGGGCACTTACATGCCGCTGCAGCACATCAGCGAGAAGCAGGGTGACTTTGTCATCATCGACTCGGTTTTGTCGGAAGAGGCGGTGCTCGGTTTTGAATACGGCTACGCAACCTCAGGGCCGAAGGAACTGGTGGTCTGGGAGGCGCAGTACGGCGATTTCGTCAACGGCGCGCAGGTCGTGATCGACCAGTTCATCGCCTCGGGTGAAATCAAATGGGGCCGCCTGTGCGGGCTGACGATGATGCTGCCGCACGGTTATGAGGGCGCGGGACCGGAGCATTCATCAGGCCGCATCGAACGCTTCCTGCAGCTGTGCGCCGACTACAACATGCAGGTCTGCGTGCCGGCGACGCCGGTGCAGATGTATTACCTGCTGCGCCGCCAGATGGTGCGTCCGTACCGCAAACCGCTGATTATTTTTTCGCCGAAAAGCCTGCTTCGCCACAAGGAGTCGGTGTCGCCGCTCGAAGAATTCGCCAACGACAATTTCAAACCGGTCAACGAGGAGTGGGACAACACCACCAATGCCGCGAAGGTAAAGCGGGTAGTGGTCTGCAGCGGCAAGGTGTTTTACGACCTGCGCGCAGCGCGGCGCGAGCGCGAGTTGAAAGACATTCCGTTGGTGCGTATCGCGCAGCTTTATCCGTTTCCGCACGATGTCTTCAAGACGCAGATCGAGAAATACAAGAACGCGACCGAAATCGTCTGGTGCCAGGAAGAACCGCGCAACCAGGGGGCGTGGCACCGCATCCAGCACTATCTGCAGCGTCACTTGCTGCCGCATCAGAAACTCACCTACGCCGGACGCGATTCTTGGGCGACCCCGGCGGCAGGCTACAAGGCGCTGCACGATAAGCAGCAAAAAGAACTCGTCAATCTCGCGCTGACTCTGGGCGCCGCCTCGCGCGCCGACGGCACGAAGTAAGCTACTAAACTGGAGCAAGCATGTTAGTCGAAGTCAAAGTGCCGCAACTCTCGGAATCCGTGGCCGAGGCGACACTCGTATCGTGGCATAAAAAAGTCGGTGAATTCGTCAACCGCGACGAGAACCTCGTTGACATTGAAACCGACAAGGTCGTGCTCGAAACGCCGGCGCCCGATTCCGGCGTGCTGGTCAAGATCGTCAAGGGCGATGGCAGCACCGTGGTCGCCAAGGAAATCATCGCCACCATAGATACCGATGCCAAGCCGGCTGCCGCGGGTGCTCCTGCGGCAACTGCTGTTGCACCGGCCGCAGCCACCGCCGCGCAGTCTGCGACGCCGGTTGTGATGCCCGCTGCGCAAAAGGTCGCGGCGGACAACAATATCGATGCGGGCGGGCTCGCCGGCAGTGGCCGTGGCGGCCGCGTGACCAAGGGCGATGTGCTCGATGCTATGCAGGGCGGCCAACCGGCGACTAAAGCACCGTCCGCGCCGGCTCCTTCTTTACGCGCTGCCGCGCCGCCGATCGATCTCGGCGCGCTGGGTGAACGTCCGGAGCAACGGGTGCCGATGTCGCGCCTGCGCGCGCGCATCGCGGAGCGCCTGCTCCAGTCGCAATCGACGGCAGCGATACTGACCACGTTCAACGAAGTCAACATGCAGCCCGTGATGGAGTTGCGCAACCGCTACAAGGACAAGTTCGAAAAAGAGCACGGCGCCAAGCTGGGATTCATGTCGTTCTTCGTCAAGGCCGCGGTCACCGCGCTCAAGCGCTATCCGGTGGTCAACGCATCGATCGACGGCAACGATGTCATTTATCACGGTTACTTCGACATCGGCATTGCAGTGGGCAGCCCGCGCGGGCTGGTGGTGCCTATCATCCGCAACGCCGACCAGATGTCGCTGGCCGACATAGAAAAGCAGATCGCCGACTTCGGTAAACGCGCGCAGGACGGCAAGCTCACCATCGAAGAGCTGACCGGCGGCACCTTCTCGATTTCGAACGGCGGCGTGTTCGGTTCCATGCTTTCCACGCCCATCATCAATCCGCCGCAAAGCGCGATCCTCGGCGTGCACGCGACCAAGGAGCGTGCGGTGGTCGAAAACGGGCAGATCGTGATCCGGCCGATGAATTACCTTGCCATGTCGTACGATCATCGCATCATCGACGGCCGCGAAGCGGTGCTGGCACTGGTGGCGATGAAAGAAGCGCTGGAAGACCCGGCGCGCATGTTGCTGGATATTTAAAACGTGAAGGAGTAAAGGCGTGAAAGAGTGAAGGAGCGCGCGTTCGCGCTAGCTTCCTGCCTGTTCACTTCTTCACACATTCACCCTTTCACGAAAAGAAAATGGCAAAAACATTTGACGTCGTAGTGATCGGCGGCGGGCCCGGCGGCTACATCGCTGCTATCCGGGCTGCCCAACTGGGTTTGAAAACCGCCTGTATAGACGAAGCGAGCACGTCTGACGGCAAGCCCGCGCTCGGCGGCACCTGCACCAACGTCGGCTGCATTCCGTCCAAGGCGCTGCTGCAGTCGTCGGAGAATTTCGAGCACGCCGGCCACCAGTTCGCGGAGCACGGCATCCAGGTCAAGGGGCTGAGCGTCGATATCGGGCAGATGCTGGCGCGCAAGGACAAGGTCGTCAAACAGAATAACGACGGCATCATTTACCTGCTCAAGAAAAACAAAGTCGAGTTTTTCCACGGCCGCGGCAGTTTTGTGAAAACCGATACCGAAGGCTGCGAGATAAAGGTCACGGGCAAAGCGGCGGAGACCCTGCTCGCCAAACACGCCATCATCGCGACGGGCTCCAATCCGCGCGCGCTGCCCGGCGCCGATTTTGACGAGAAACTCATACTTTCCAATACTGGCGCGCTCGCTATCGGCGAAGTGCCGAAACGCCTCGGCGTGATCGGCGCCGGTGTGATCGGGCTCGAAATGGGCAGTGTATGGCGCAGACTGGGCGCTGAAGTCACGATACTCGAAGCGCTGCCGGTTTTTCTCGGCGCGGTGGACGAGCAGATCGCCAAGGAAGCCGCCAAGATTTTTACCAAGCAGGGCCTGGCGATACATACCGGCGTCAAGATCACCAAAGTCACCGGCAAGAAAACGGTCGTTGTCGAATACAACGACAGCGCGGGCGCCGCGCAAAGCGCAACGTTCGACAAATTGATCGTCTCCATCGGCCGCGTGCCGAATACCTCCGGGCTGGAAGCCGCCGCTATCGGGCTCAAGCTGGACGAGCGCGGCTTTGTCGCGGTCGACGGCGATTGCAAAACGAACGTGGCCAACGTGTGGGCGGTCGGCGACGTGGTGCGCGGGCCCATGCTGGCGCACAAGGCCGAGGAAGAAGGCGTCGCGGTGGCCGAGCGCATTGCCGGACGCCACGGGCACGTCGATTTCAATACCGTGCCGTGGGTGATTTATACCTCGCCGGAAATATCGTGGGTCGGCCAGACCGAGCAGCAACTCAAAGCGGCCGGCGTTGAATACCGCGCCGGCACATTTCCTTTCATGGCCAACGGCCGCGCGCGCGCGCTGGGCGACACCACCGGCATGGTCAAGATGCTGGCGGACGCCAAAACCGACCGCATACTCGGCGTGCATATCATCGGGCCGATGGCTTCAGAGCTGATCGCCGAGGCGGTGGTCGCCATGGAGTTCGGCGCATCGAGCGAGGACATCGCGCTGATCTGCCACGCTCATCCCTCCTTGTCGGAGGCGATGAAGGAAGCAGCACTCGCGGTCGATAAGCGCACGTTGAACTTCTAGTAGCCATCTTAAAAACGCCACCCCGACAAGCAACCGCCGATAAACGCGGATAACGCCGATATAATTCCAGACCTTATCGCGAACCAACGACAAGTCACTTGACCTTATCTGCGTTCATCCGCGTTCATCGGCGGTTCCAAATTGTTTTTGAGATCGCCTTTAGTAGCGCGTTCCGATGAACGAGGACGCGCGCGCCGGGGCTGCCAACCGCTACGGCCATTTTGCCCTTCCCGAAGACAGCTCCGACATTGCCGGCTGGGTGCGGCAGCACGGGCAGGAGCACGGTTTCGAGCTCGATGCATCGCAGGCCGCCGCTTTGCAGATTCTGCAGGGCGTCTACGAAGACCTGATCGCACTGGAGCGGCTGGAAGCTTCGCTGATTCGCCTGCTCGCGCGCAAGCAGACCGTGCAGGGCGTCTACCTGTGGGGCGGCGTCGGCCGCGGCAAGAGCTTCCTGATGGACAGCTTTTTCAACTGCGCGCCAGTCGCGCGCAAGAAGCGCATACACTTTCACCGTTTCATGCAGGAAGTCCACCAGGGACTGAACCGCCACCAGGGCAAGGAAGACCCGCTCGCCATCATCGCGCGCGAAACGGCGAAGGAAATTCGCCTGCTGTGCCTCGACGAATTCCACGTCACCGATATCACCGATGCCATGCTGATGCGGCGCCTGCTGGAAGGCCTGTTCGCGCACGGCGTGGTGCTGGTCACCACGTCCAACCAGCATCCGGATCAATTGTATAAAGACGGCCTGCAGCGCAGCCAGTTCCTGCCGGCCATCGAACTCATGAAGCGGAATTTGCAAGTGGTCAACGTCGATGGCGGCACCGACTATCGCTTGCGTGAACTTGAGCGCGCGGGCGTTTACCATATCGGCGACAACGCGGACGAACGGCTGGAGCAGGCCTTTATCGGCATCGCACGCCACGAGTCGGCCGAATCCGCGGAGCTGGAGATCGAGGGGCGTATCATCCACCCGCGGCGGCTTGCGCGCGGGGTGGCGTGGTTCGATTTCCGCGAGTTGTGCGACGGCCCGCGCGGCAAGGCGGACTATATCGAACTGGCGCGCCGCTATCATACGGTGCTGTTGTCGGGCATTCCCGAGTTCAAGGTCGACGAGGCGGACATCGTGCGGCGCTTTACCTGGCTGATCGACGAGTTTTACGACCGGCGCGTGAAGCTGATTGTTTCCGCCGCGGTGCAGCCGGCCGAGCTTTATGCGTGGGCGGCAGGCGGCGACCAGTTCGAGCGCACCATCAGCCGCCTGATCGAGATGCAGACGCGCGATTATCTGAGCGAGCCGCACTTGCCGTAGAGCAATTAACGTTGGGGGAGACCAGCATGGAAAAATTCAAGGCATACCGCATCTTCGAGGAGAACGGTAAGGGCCAGGGGCGTCTCGTCGATCTGACGCTGGACGAACTCGATGCCGGCGAAGTCGTCATCAAGGTCGCCTATTCAAGCGTCAATTTCAAGGACGCGCTGGCAGGCACCGGCGCCGGCAAGATCGTGCGCCGCTACCCCTGCGTCGGCGGCATCGACAGCAGCGGCACCGTGGTTTCGTCGAGCGACAGCCGCTTCAAGCCCGGCGACGAAGTGATTTGCACCAGCTACGATTTCGCGATGTCGCACGACGGCGGTTACGCTGGCTATGCGCGGGTGCCGGCCGCCTGGGTCGTAGCGCTGCCGCCCGGGCTGACGCTGTTCGATGCGATGGCGATAGGCACCGCCGGCTATACGTCGGCGCTGGCCGTGCATCTGCTCGAACATAACGGTATGACGCCTGAGCAGGGCAAGGTGGTGGTCAACGGTGCGACCGGCGGCTGCGCGAGCATTGCCATCGACATGCTGGCCGGGCGCGGTTACAAAATTACCGCGGTGACCGGCAAAGAGAGCGAGCACGCTTATCTCAGGAAAATCGGCGCTGCCGAAGTGGTGGGCCGCGAAGTATTGAAGCTCGGCACGAGGCCCATGGAAAAAGGCGTGTGGGCGGCGGCCTTCGATTCGGTCGGCGGTGAGCAATTGTCCGCGTTGACGCGCAGCATGCAACAGGGCGGACTGATCGCGAGCTTCGGCAATGCCGGCGGTATCGAACTCAACATGACGGTGTTGCCGTTCATTCTGCGCGGCGTGCGGCTGATCGGGATCGATTCAGGTTATACGCCGATGGATGTCCGCCGCCGCGTGTGGGCAAGACTGGGCAGCGATCTCAAGCCGCGCCATCTCACGGACATCGTGCGGACGATAACGCTCGATCAATTGCCCGCAACGTTTGCGGCCATGCTCAAACAGGAAACCAAAGGCAGAGTGGTCGTTAAAATAAACTAGCACAGGGCAAATCCGGTCGGCAGGCAGGTCAATACTTCGGGGGAGAGCATGGTCAGTTACAAGGAGTTTCACCGCCGCTCGATCGACTCGCCCGACGCCTTCTGGGGCGAGCAGGCCAAGCTGATCGACTGGCACAAACCTTTCGGCAAGGTCCTCGATTACAGCCGGCCGCCGTTCGCGCGCTGGTTCGTCGGCGGCGAAACCAATCTGTGCCACAACGCGGTCGA
>CANJHY010000165.1:0-10189 GCA_947474275.1 Betaproteobacteria bacterium | reverse complement strand
GGATGATCTTCTGCGGATCCATTTCGCGCGCGACGATGATCCGGTTCGGGATCACGCCGCCCGCGTGCGGCACATCATGTCCCAGCTTGTAGCAGCGGCCTTTAAGCAGCCAGTTGAATTCGGTCATATTTCCACGTCTTTGCACTTCACTGGAGTAGATCGCCGGCGGACAATTTCGACCGCAGCATGCTCGTATTGCATTCAATAACGCCCGAGTATTACGAACGGCGCGACGACGTGTCAAGGCGGAAAATATGCGATATCCTGGAATAATTGTTTATAAACAGTTATTTATTAATAAAATAGAATCTTCAATCCGCTGATGGACTTTGGCTAACTATGCAGAAATGGCAGCATATGCCATTGCCAAGTTATTGTTTTTGAGAGACTATCTAACTGCAGTCCGACCATTGCCGATGCGCGTGTCCGTCCTGCGATAGCCAAGAGGGCGCTATGGCCAAAATTGTTGTGTTCAATCAGAAAGGCGGGGTCGGCAAAACGACGACCACGCTGAATCTGGCCGCGCTGCTGGCGCGCCGCGGACGCACGCCCCTCGTCATCGATCTCGACCCGCAGGCGCACCTGTCGGCCATCAGCGGCGTCACCGCCAGCGATGGCCGCGACAGCCTCTACGCGTTTTACCAGGATACGAAACCGCTTGGGCAACTCGTGCGCGACGGCAATTCGGGTTGCCCGGTCATTCCTTCGCACCTCGATCTGTCCAAGGTCGACACCCAGTTCGGCAAAGGGCCGCATGCGCTGTACCGGCTGCACGCCGGCATCGTAAAAGAGAACCTGAATACCGAGCGGCCCATCCTGATGGATGCTTGTCCGATGCTGGGGGTGCTGTCGCTGAACGGAATTTTCGCGTGCGACCGCGTGCTGATCCCGATTTCCGCCGACTACCTTGCAATCAACGGCGCACTACAGGTCGACAAGACCCTGCGGGCACTGGAGCGCGTGCTGAAAAAGCCGCCGATGAAACGTTTTGTAATCACGCGCTTCGATACGCGGCGCAAGATGTCGTGGGACATCGACAAGAAGTTGCGCGAGCGCTTCGGCGCGGAAATGTGCGAAACGCGCATTACGGAAAACGTAAGTCTCGGCGAAAGCCCGGCACAGAATTGCGATGTGTTCAAGCATGCGCCGCAGAGCCGCGGTGCCGCCGATTACACCGCGTTGCTAGACGAACTGGAAGCGGCGGGCTTTCTGCTCTAGTCCTTGGCGGGCGGTTCGCGCTCGCCTTCCTTGCCGATCAGGTTGATCGCGCTTTCGAGATCGAAACCCTCTTCTTTCACCATCTGGCGTAATTCCAGGCACTCGATGATTACGCAGCGGTGATAAATCTGGTTGACCTTGTGCTCGGCCTCGGCACGGTCGCGCGCCGACACCTGCAGGTTGTCGACCACCATGCCGCCGCGCGTTTTGATCTTGAAGCCGAACTTGATCACAGGTGTTCCCGTGAAGGCGATGCGCCGATTATCCCACGGCCGCCGGCGCGAGTCAGCGCAAGCCGATGTAGTATTAAGGCTCGGCCTTGAGGCTTGCTTTGTAGAGCTTGAATTTGGTCACGTAGTGCTCGGACGTGGCGTTGATGCGCGCGATTTCCTCGGGCGACAGCTGGCGCACCACCTTGCCGGGCGAGCCCAGCACCAGCGAGCCTTCCGGTATCGTCTTGCCTTCAGCGATCAGCGTATTGGCGCCGACCAGGCAGTTCTTGCCGATGACTGCGCCATTGAGGATCACGCTTTTCATGCCGATCAGGCTGCCGTCGCCGACCGTGCATCCATGCAGCATCGCCATGTGGCCGACGCTTACGTTCTTGCCCAGCGTCAGCGGAAACCCCGGGTCGGCGTGCAGCACCGAGCCGTCCTGCACCTGCGAATTTTCACCGAGGGTAATGGTGTCGTTGTCGGCGCGGATGACGGCGCCGAACCACACGCTCGCGTTGTTTTCCATCACGACCGAGCCTATCACCGTCGCGTTCGGCGCGATCCAGTAATCGCCTGTGGTGACGACCTTGCGTTCAGCGAGCGAATATTTCATGTCGATGTTCAATGAGATGTTGGATTGAAGACGATTATACTTTGCGTCCATTGCCGGTATCGCACCGGCAGCGGCAAATAAAAACGGGGGCCGCGGCCCCCGTTTTTATTGCCGCAATGTTCTGCTTACAACAGCGGCACGATCAGCAGTGCGACGATGTTGATGATCTTGATCAGCGGGTTGATGGCCGGGCCGGCGGTGTCCTTGTAGGGATCACCCACGGTATCGCCGGTGACCGCCGCTTTGTGCGCATCGGAACCTTTGCCGCCGTGGTTGCCTTCTTCAATATACTTCTTGGCGTTGTCCCACGCGCCGCCGCCAGTGCACATCGATATCGCGACGAAGAGGCCGGTCACGATGGTGCCCATCAGCATGCCGCCGACTGCCATGCGCGCAGCGTCCGCGCCCATCGCGAGACGCATGACCACCGCCAGTATCACCGGTGTGAGCACCGGCAGCAGCGACGGGATCATCATTTCCTTGATGGCGGACTTGGTCAGCAGGTCGACCGCCTTCGAGTAATCCGGCTTGGCGGTGCCTTCCATGATGCCTTTGATTTCCTTGAACTGGCGCCGTACTTCGACCACCACCGAGCCGGCAGCGCGACCGACGGCTTCCATCGCCATGGCGGCGAACAGGAAGGGGATCAGGCCGCCGATGAAGAGCCCGATGATGACGGCGGGTTCCGACAGGCTGAAGGGCACGGCTTTGTGCGCTGCTTCAAGAGCGTGCGTGAAGTCGGCGAACAGCACGAGGGCGGCGAGGCCCGCCGAACCGATGGCATAACCTTTGGTCACGGCCTTGGTGGTATTGCCCACGGCGTCGAGCGGATCGGTAATGGCGCGCACCGATTCCGGCATCTTGGCCATTTCCGCAATGCCGCCGGCGTTGTCGGTGATCGGGCCGTAAGCGTCGAGCGCGACGATGATGCCGGCCATCGACAACATCGAAGTCGCGGCGATGGCGATGCCATACAGGCCGGCCAGGGTGAACGAGGCCCAGATTGCGGTGCACACGAACAGCACCGGGTAGGCAGTGGATTTCATCGACACTGCAATGCCGGCGATGATGTTGGTGGCGTGGCCGGTGGTCGAGGCTTGCGCGACGTAGCGCACGGGCGCGTATTCGGTGCCCGTATAGTATTCGGTGATCCACACCAGCGCTCCGGTCAGCACGAGGCCGACGACGGCGGCGCCGTACAACTTCATGACCGACAGTTCGGGATATTTCGTGCCGATGTCGCCCATCATGTAAGAGGTGATCGGATAAAACGCGATGAGGGCGAGCACGCCGGCGACAATCAGGCCTTTGTACAGCGCGTTCATGATTTTCGCGCCGGGGGTGGCTTTGACGAACATGCAGCCGATGATGGAGGCGATGATCGAGAAGCCGCCCAGCACCAGCGGGTAAACAACCGCGTTGGCGGCGTAGTTCTTCAGGACCAGCGAGCCCAGCAACATGGTCGCTATGATGGTGACCGCATAGGTTTCGAAGAGGTCGGCCGCCATGCCGGCGCAATCGCCGACGTTGTCGCCGACGTTGTCGGCGATCACCGCGGGGTTGCGCGGATCGTCTTCGGGAATGCCGGCTTCGACTTTACCGACGAGGTCGGCGCCGACGTCAGCGCCCTTGGTAAATATGCCGCCGCCCAGACGCGCGAAAATCGAGATCAGCGAACCGCCGAAACCAAAGCCGATCAGCGGCTTGATTAAATCGGCCAGGGGCACTTCGCCTTCCATGCGGCCGTCCGTGAGATACCAGAGCAGGCCGGCAACACCCAGGAGTCCCAGTCCGACCACCAGCATGCCGGTGATGGCACCGCCGCGAAACGCGACTTGCAGCGCGTCGTTCAGTCCGATGGTGGCCGCCTGGGCAGTGCGCACATTGGCGCGCACCGACACGTTCATGCCGATGAACCCGGACAGGCCCGACAGTAGCGCGCCGATCAGGAACGCGATCGCGGTAGTCCAGCCCAGCGCGGGCGTGAAGCCGACGACCAGGAACAGTACCGCGCCGACGATGGAAATCGCCGTATATTGCCGTTTGAGATAGGCCTGCGCGCCTTCCTGGATCGCCGCCGCGATTTCGCGCATGCGGTCGTTGCCGCTGGGCAGCGACAATATCCAGTTGCGCGAAACGATGCCGTATAGCACCGCGCCGACCGCGCACACCAGTGAAAAAATCAACCCTGATTGAACAACTTGCATGAATGCCTCCCTAAAGCGATTTCGATCATTTGCAATCCGACCGAGATCGGAAAAGCCGCGATTCTACCTGATTCGGCGCCGGGCATCGAGAGCCCATCCGCCCCGGAATACGGCGCCGGGCCAGCCACCGTGCCACCGTGCGCTCAGACCTTGAATCCGGTCTTGAGCTTCTTGGCTACCGCCGTGTTTTTGAGTTTGACGTAGTCCGGCAGGCCGTTTTTGAACGGCGGATAGTCTTCGCCCGCGATAAGGGGCGACAGGTACTGGCGGCATTTTTCGGTAATGTGAAAGCCGTCGGCAGTGATGAAATCGCGTGGCATCATTTTTTCCTTGTTCGCGATGTCTTTCAGGTCGGCGGCTTCGATTGCCCATTTGTAGGGTTTGTTCGATTTGCGCACGATCACCGGCATCACGGCATTGCGCCCCTGCAGGGCGAGCTCGACTGCGGCCTTGCCCACAGCGTAGGCTTGCTGCGCGTCGGTTTTAGATGCGATGTGGCGCGCTGCGCGCTGCAGGTAATCGGCCACCGCCCAGTGGTACTTGTAGCCGAGCTTGTCTTTGACGAGGTTGGCGATCTGCGGGGCAACACCGCCCAGTTGCGCGTGGCCGAACGCGTCTTTCAGGCCGGATTCGGACAGGAACTTGCCGTCCGCATTGCGTATGCCTTCCGAGACTCCAATCGCGCAATAGCCGTATTGTTTTACGGTGGCGTCTACGCGCGCGAGAAACTTGTCGGCGTCGAAAGTGAGTTCCGGGAACAGCAGGATCTGCGGCGCGTCGCCGGCTTTTTCGGCGGCCAGCCCGCAGGCGGCGGTGATCCAGCCGGCATGGCGGCCCATCACTTCGAGCACGAACACTTTGGTCGAAGTGCGTGCCATCGACGCCACGTCGAAACCCGCTTCGCGGATGCTGGTGGCGACATACTTGGCCACCGAGCCGAAGCCCGGGCAGCAATCGGTGACGACGAGATCGTTGTCTACCGTCTTCGGTATGCCTACGCAGATCACCGGGTAGCCGAGCGCGCCCGAAATCTGCGAAACCTTGTAGGCGGTATCTGCCGAATCGTTGCCGCCGTTGTAAAAGAAATAGCCGATGTTGTGCGCCTTGAAGACTTCGAGCAGGCGCTCGTACTGCGCGCGGTTCTCGTCGAGGCCCTTCAGCTTGTAGCGGCACGAGCCGAACGCGCCGGAGGGCGTGTGACGCAGCGCGCGGATGGCGGCCGGCGATTCCTTGGAGGTGTCGATGAGGTCTTCGGTCAGCGCGCCGATGATGCCGTCGCGGCCGGCGTAGACTTTGCCGATTTTGCCTTTGTGCTTGCGCGCGGTCTCGATCACACCGCAGGCCGTGGCGTTGATTACCGCCGTCACGCCGCCCGACTGGGCGTAAAAAACGTTCATTTTTTTCATGGCTGAAATGATAACCGGGTCACGGAAAACGCATGGAGATCAACTGATATTGCGCTGCGAGATTGCAGCCAGCATTTTGTCGCGGATGTGCTCGATCGCGCCGCGGCCGTACAGGTTGACGTAGGTCGGCGCGTGCTGGCCGCCGCTTTCGGCCCACTTGAGGTAATAGTTGATGAGCGGCTTGGTGATCTCGTGATAGCCCGCGATGCGGCGCTTGACCGTTTCTTCGTTGTCGTCGGGGCGCTGCACCAGCGGCTCGCCGGTCAGGTCGTCCTTGCCCGCCACGCGCGGCGGATTAAATTCGATGTGATAAGTGCGTCCCGAAGCCGGATGGACGCGGCGGCCGCTCATGCGGCGCAGGATTTCGACGTCGCCGACTTCGATTTCGATCACGAAATCGACATCAATGCCGGATTCGCGCAAGACCTCGGCCTGCGTGACTGTGCGCGGAAAACCGTCGATGATGAAACCGGATTTGCAGTCCGGCTGCGCGATACGGCCTTTCACCATGTCGATGACCAGCTGGTCGGGTACCAGGTTGCCTTCGTCCATGTACTTCTGCGCTTCCTTGCCGAGGGCGCTGCCGGCGGCGATTTCGGCGCGCAGCATGGCGCCGGTCGAAATCTGCGGGATGCCGTAGCGCGCGATCAGGAACTGCGCCTGCGTACCTTTGCCGGCGCCGGGCAGTCCCAGCAGGATTATGCGCATCATGATGGTTTCTTTGGTGTGCCTACGGCGCGCGCTCTGCGGCGCGGCTGCCGGAATTGCGCAAGATATCGGGACCGGTTGATGTTGCGGCGGATTATACCGGTACTCGCGCCGCGGCGAAATGCTGTCGCCGCCTGCGCTAGCGCTGGTTGCGCACTAGCGTTTGCACGCGCGCGAGGTCTGCCGCGGTGTCTACCCCGGCATGCGGCGCGGCGGGCGCGATGGCGACGCTGATGCGGTGGCCGTGCCACAGCACGCGCAACTGCTCGAGCGCTTCGAATTGCTCGAGCGGCGCGGGTGCCAGCTGCGCGTAGCTGGCCAGAAATGCCGCGCGATAGGCGTAAATGCCGAGATGGCGGTAAACCGGCAGGCCGGCCGGAATTTTCTTGATGCCCTGCGCGAATGCGTCGCGCGCATAGGGGATGGGGGCGCGGCTGAAATAGAGCGCATAGCCCATTTTATCCAGCACGACTTTGACGATATTGGGATTGGCGAACTGGTCGGCCGCGTCAATCGGGCAGCACAGGGTCGCGATGGCGGCGTCCGCGTGGTCCGCCAGCTGCTGCGCGGCGGCGCGTATGAGTGCGGGTTCGATCAGCGGTTCGTCGCCTTGCACGTTGACGACGATATCGCGCGGCGCGTAGCCGCGTTGTGCCGCGACTTCGGCGATGCGGTCGGTGCCGGACGCATGGTCCACGCGCGTCATCACCGCAGTGAATCCGTGGCGCGTGACAGCGTCCGCGATGTCGGCGTGATCGGTGGCGACGATGACTTCCGCGGCACCGCTGGCGCGCGCTCTTTCCGCCACGTGCACCACCATCGGTTTGCCGCCGATGTCGGCCAGCATCTTGCCCGGCAGCCGCGTCGAGGCATGGCGCGCGGGGATGACGACGATGAAGTTCATCGGGAGAGGGGAGAGGCGAGAGGAGAGAGGGGGGGACGAAAAACTGCGCGCCGCGCGTCTTGCGCCTCTCGCCTCTCGCCTCTCTCCTCTCGCCTCTCGCCTCTCGCTTTTCAAACCTCTTCCTCGGCAGGCAGCTTGCGCGCATCGTCTTCCAGCATGACCGGGATGCCGTCCTTGATCGGGTAGGCGAGGCGGTCGGCCTTGCAGATCAACTCCTGCCGCGACTTGCGGTAGAGCAGGGGCCCTTTGCAGAGCGGGCACACCAGGATGTCGAGCAGCTTGGAATCCATCTATTTTTGTCCGATCTTGTGCAGTATCAGGTCGCCCAGCGCGGGGTCGATGGCGGCGTCTACCCGCAATACCCACCAGTTTTCACCGTTCAGGCGTTCGCATTTTACCGCATCCTTCTCGGTCATTATGAGCGCTGCGTGCGTGCCGGCAGCGCAATCGTCGGCGCTGTACGCATGATGGTCGGGGAAGGCGCGGGCGGTGAACGAGATGCCGAGTTCATGCAGGGTGTTGAAAAAACGCTGCGGATTGCCGATCGCCGCCACAGCGCACACGCTCAGCTTGGCGAAGTGGTCGGCGCCGACCACGCGGCGCGCATCGCGCAAATCGTGGAACGCGCTGCCCTCCAGGCGCATGTCGAACGCCGGCACGCCGGACGGCAGGGTCTCGAGCGCAAACGCCGCGCCGCCGTTAATCACCATCGCGTTGACGTTCTCCAGTCGCCGCAACGGCTCGCGCAGCGGGCCCGCCGGCAGCAGCATGCCGTTGCCGCAGCCGCGCTCGCCGTCGAGCACGACGAGTTCGATATCGCGTTTCAACGCGTAGTGCTGCAGGCCGTCGTCGCTGATGATGACATTGCACTCCGGATGTGAAGTACGCAGGGCCTGCGCCGCGGCGACGCGCGAGCGGCCGACCCACACCGGGCACGCGCAACGGCGCGCGAGCAAAACTGCTTCGTCGCCCAGCACCGCGGCGTCGCCATCGGGTGCCGCGTGCAGAGGACCTTGCGCGCTGCCGCCGTAACCGCGGGTGACGACGCCCGGTTTGAAGCCGTGATCGAGCAGCCATTGCACCAGCCAGATGACGCACGGCGTTTTGCCGGTGCCGCCAGCGTTGATGTTGCCGACCACGATGACCGGTACGCCGATGCGCGTGCTGGCGAACCAGCCGGTGCGATAGAAGAAGCGGCGCGCGGCGGCAAGCGCGGCGAACAGCATGCTGAGCGGCCACAGCAGGAGATGCAGCGCCGAGAGGCGGTACCAGTATTGTTCCAGCCAGTGCATTTAGCGAGAGGCGAGAGGCGAAAGACCGAAACGTGCTTGGCACTGGGCCTCGCAACACCCCTCTCGCATCACGCCTCTCACCTCACTTCTTATTTGCCTGGGTGGTGAAGGTGATGCGGCTGAAGCCCGCGATGCGCGCCGCTTCCATGATATTGATGACCGACTGGTGGGTGGCGGCCGCGTCGGCGTTGATGATGATGACCGGGTCGGGCGTGCCGCCGGCGGCGCGTTTCAGTTCGTCGGCGAAGTTGTCGGGGCTGCGGAAAGGCACCGTGGATTTGTTGACGACGTACTTGCCCTGGCCGTCGACCGCGACGTTGATCTGGTTCGGGCGCTCTTCAGGTTTGTTGGCATCGGCGGTCGGCAGGTTGATCTGCAGCTCGGCATAACGCGAGTAAGTCGTGGTGACCATCAGGAAGATCAGGATGACGAGCAGCACGTCGATCAACGGGATCAGGTTGATCTCGGGTTCTTCCCTTTGTGTGCCGACGCGGAAATTCACGGTGGGCTGTCGCCTAGCCCTGGCGCTCGCCGTGCAGAATCTCTACCAGCTTGACCGCCTGGCTTTCCATTTCGACGATCAGCGAATCGACCTTGCTGCGGAAGTAGCGGTAGAAAATCATGCTCGGTATCGCCACGATCAGGCCCATGGCCGTGTTGTACAGCGCAATCGAGATGCCGTGCGCGAGCACCACGGGATTGCTGCCGCCGGTCGGCGCCTGCGAGCCGAAGATTTCTATCATGCCGATGACCGTGCCCAGGAGGCCGAGCAGCGGGCTGATGGAAGCGATGGTGCCCAGCGTGCTCAGAAAACGTTCGAGATCGTGCGCCACGGCGCGGCCGGCGTCGTCGATCGCTTCTTTCATGACTTGCGGCGCGGCCTTGACGTTTTTCAGGCCGGCAGCGAACACCTGCGCGAGTGGCGCACCGGTGGCAAGGCGGGCGAGCAACATGGGATTGACGCCGTTCTGGCGGAATTCCGTGATGACTTGACCCAGGAGTTCAGGCGGGGTGACGACGCTGCTGCGCAACGACCACGCGCGCTCGCCGATGATGGCCAGCGAAATGACCGACGCCAGCACCAATGGCCAGACCGGCCATCCCGCAGCTTCAATTAATGCAAACATGTTTCTCCGGAGTCGCCGAATTAATGCGCGCAACTGTATATGGGCAATGACATTTCGGCAAGTGCAATCGCTGCCATGTGCAATCGCTGCCATGTTGAAGCGGCGAACGACTGCGAACCGGTAGTTGCAGGCGTTTGATGCGGCGCGACCGCGCTGAGTCTGCGCCAACGCTGCTGATGCGCGCAAGAGTTTTCTGCGCTGCCTTGGCGGCGTGCAGTTTTGGCAGTCGGATGCGGAATAATCGCCCGAATACTTGTCCACAATTACTGTGGATAACTATGTGTAAAGTTTGTACACAGTTTGCGTAAGTGACTTGCCTGTAACGAGTTTTGCTACATTGCTCATTTTTTAGTGACTATTCAGCCTGAGGCAGGAGATGGATGGCATCCCATGAAAGCCAGGCGCAAGACCTCGAACAGATTATGCCCTTGCTTGTGCATGGTATCGAGATAGGAGCGGATGGTGCAGAAATTCTGCGCGCCGATGAGCGTGCGAAAGC
>CANJHY010000164.1:0-10281 GCA_947474275.1 Betaproteobacteria bacterium | reverse complement strand
TGTACTCCGGATTGGCGTGCGCCAGGTTGGCCGTGATATTGCGTATCTTGTCGCCATAGGGCCGCGCGGCGCGCATGCGTTCCTGCGCCTTGCGCATCTTGGACGCCGCGACCATTTCCATCGCCTTGGTGATCTTGCGCGTGTTTTGCACGCTCTTGATCTTGGTGCGTATTTCTTTTGTGCCGGCCATGTTTGCCTGTTTGACTGATGCGAACGGTCAGTGATTAATACGAACCGTTTTTCTTGAAGTCCTTGATCGCTTCATGCAGCTCGGCTTCGTCATCCTTCGAGAGGTCTTTGGTGTTCTCGATGGAATCAGCCAGCTTGGTGTACTTGGATTTCACGAAATCGCGCAGCGCTTTTTCAGCAGCCAGCGCTTTTTTGACGTCGACGTCGTCGAAATAACCGTTGTTGACGGCAAACAGCGTCAGCGCCATTTCCCAAACCTGCTGGGGACGATATTGCAGCTGTTTCATCAACTCGGTTACCAGGCGGCCGCGCTCCAACTGCTTGCGGGTGGCTTCGTCCAGATCAGACGCGAACTGCGCAAACGCCGCCAACTCGCGATACTGCGCCAGCGCGAGACGCACGCCGCCACCGAGTTTCTTGATCACCTTGGTTTGCGCGGCGCCGCCGACACGCGAGACGGAAATACCAGCGTTGATGGCAGGCCGGATGCCGGCGTTGAACAAGTCGGTTTCGAGGAAGATCTGGCCGTCGGTAATGGAAATAACGTTGGTCGGCACGAATGCCGACACGTCGCCGGCCTGGGTTTCGATCACCGGCAATGCGGTCAGCGAACCGGTTTTGCCTTTGACTTTGCCGCCAGTGAATTTCTCGACGTAAGCTTCGTTCACGCGCGCGGCGCGCTCGAGCAGGCGCGAGTGCAGGTAAAACACGTCACCCGGATAGGCTTCGCGGCCCGGCGGCCGGCGCAGCAGAAGGGAAACCTGACGGTAGGCCCAGGCCTGCTTGGTCAGGTCATCATAGATTATCAGCGCATCCTGTCCGCGATCACGGAAATACTCGCCCATGGTGCAGCCCGAGTAGGGCGCGATGTACTGCATGGCGGCGGATTCCGATGCGCTGGCGGCAACAACGATGGTGTATTCCATCGCGCCGTATTCTTCGAGCTTGCGTACGACGTTGGCGATCGTCGATGCTTTCTGGCCAATCGCAACATAGATACAGAAAAGGTCTTTGCCTTTCTGGTTGATGATGGTGTCCACCGCGACCGCCGTCTTGCCGGTTTGGCGATCGCCGATGATGAGTTCGCGCTGGCCGCGGCCGACGGGCACCATGGCGTCGATAGACTTCAAACCAGTTTGCACCGGCTGGCTCACGGATTTGCGCGCGATCACGCCCGGCGCTACTTTTTCGATCACGTCGGTCAACTTGGCGTTGATCGGGCCTTTGCCGTCGATCGGCTGGCCAAGTGAATTGACTACGCGGCCTATCAGTTCGGGACCGACCGGGACCTCCAGAATACGGCCCGTCGCCTTCACTGGATCGCCCTCGGAAATATGCTCGTATTCGCCGAGCACCACCGAGCCCACTGAATCGCGCTCGAGGTTGAGCGCAAGACCGAAGGTGTTGTTCGGGAATTCAAGCATCTCGCCCTGCATGACGTCAGCCAGACCGTGCACGCGGCAGATGCCGTCGGTCACCGAAATCACGGTGCCCTGGGTGCGCGATTCGCTCGCCGTACCCAGATTCTGCATCTTGCTCTTGATAAGTTCGCTGATTTCTGACGGATTGAGTTGCATCTGTAACTCCTAACTAACGGGTAAGCGCGGCGGACATCGCGTCCAGTTTGCCGCGCACGGTCGCGTCAAATACTTTGTCGCCGACCACTATTTTGACGCCGCCGATCAATTGCGGATCGACGCTGACCTCGGCGCGGACTTTGCGCTCATATTTCGCTTCAAGCTTTTTAACCAGTTCATTCACCTGCGCACTATCGATTGCGAATGCCGAATGGATCTGCGCTTCGAGCACGCCTTCATGCTCAAGTCTCAACTGTTCGAACAGTTTGCGAATCGCCGGCACTGCAATCAACCGGTTGTTGTGTACCAGTATCTGCACGAAATTTCTGCCGGCGCCGTCGAGCTGTTCGCCGCAAATTCCCAGAATCAGGCCTTCGAGCTGCTGCCCGCTCACGTTGGGGTCGCCGATCGAGCGCGCAACGCGCTCGTCCTGCACGATGATATCGAGCAGCCGCAGCATTTCCGACCACTGGTCGAAAGCGGATTTTTCGCGTGCCAGCCGGAACGCGGCCTCAGCGTACGGTCGTGCGATGGTGACTAATTCAGCCATGATCGGCTTATAACTCCGCCTGTACGGCCTGCAACAGATCGGCGTGCGTCTTGGCATCGACTTCGCGGCGCAGAATTTTCTCCGCCCCGGCAATGGCAAGCAGCGAGACCTGGGCGCGCAACGCTTCCTTGGTACGCGAAACTTCCTGCGCGATTTCGGCTTTGGCGGCGGTTTTTTCGCGATTGCCTTCCTCGCGTGCCGACATTTTCGCTTCTTCGATCATTTGCGAGGCGCGTTTTTCTGCCTGCCCCATGATTTCAGCGGCGCGCGCGCGCGCCTTGGCGATTTCCTCGTCGGCCTGCTTCGAAGACAGTTCCAGCGAGCGCTTGCCCTGTTCGGCGGCAGCGAGTCCGTCGGCAATCTGCTTCTGGCGGGCTTCAAGGGCCGTGATCAATTGCGGCCAGAGAAACTTCGCACAAAGCGCAATAAACACGATGAACGTGATTGCCTGCGCAACAAGCGTGACGTTTAGATTCATGGACTGCCCCTGCTAAAAATACCCGGAAATTATTTCAGGCTGGCGAGTAACGGATTGCCGGTTGCGAACCACAGGGCAAGGCCGACGCCGATAATAAAAGACGCGTCGATCAGGCCCAGCAGCAGAAAAACTTTCGCCTGCAATTGCGGCATGAGTTCAGGCTGGCGCGCAGCGCCTTCGAGAAAGCGGCTACACATAATGCCCACGCCGATACACGCGCCGGCGGCGCCCAAACCGATCATCAGGCCAATACCGACTCCGGTGTAAGCCTGAACCATCGCTATTAGTTGCAACTTCTCCATTACAGTCTCCTTTCAGGGAAAATTATTTCGTCGAGTTGTTTGTTTAATGACCTTCGTGTGCCATCGCCATATAAACCGCGGTAAGCATCATGAATATGTAGGCTTGTAAAACGACGATCAGAATATGAAAGATCGCCCAGAGCAGCGCCAAGGTACCGCCAAAGATAGCGCCGGTAACCCCGGTTGCCGCCCACATCCACAACAGCAGGAAGATGATTTCACCGGCGTAAATGTTGCCGTACAGCCGTAATGAGTGCGAAAGCGGTTTGGAGATGTACTCGACCAGATTGAACAGGAAATTGAATGCCCACAAAAGCGGATTGGAGCCAAACGGCGTGCAGAACAACTCGTGCGTCCAGCCGCCTATGCCCTTGACTTTCAGGTTGAAGAAAATCATCAGCACCCACACCGACAGCGCTAATCCAAACGTCGTATTCACGTCGGAAGTCGGCACCGGCTTCCACTCGTGCTGACCCAACGCGTGCTCGGTAAACTTGCCGGCCAGATCGACGGGGATAAAATCCATCGAGTTCATCAACAGCACCCAGACGAACACGGTCAGGGCCAGGGGCGACACAAATGCGCGGTTACCGTGGAAGATACCTTTGACCTGGTCGTCGACAAATTCAAACAGCATTTCGACAAACGCCTGGCGCCGATTGGGCACGCCCGCGGTTGCGCCGCGCACGATCCACCAGAGAAAACCAAAGCCGATGACACCCAACGCGGTTGCCGTCAGCCACGTATCGAGGTGCAGCGTCCAAAACGGCCCATCGCCCAACGAGATGGTGCGATTGGTCAGATGGTGACCGATATATGCGGTGGCAGTCAGTTCGGCTTCGGCAGCCATTACTTGTTCCTAATTTGATTCATGTTTCACTTACCAACATTACTGCCTGGGACACCAGCACCGAGACTATGAAAGCCGCAAAAAACGCGACCGGCACGACTTCTTGATACGTCGTCAGCACCAGCCACAACAGGATAATTATCAGCATAATCTTGCTCGCCTCCGCGCGAAACAAGATCCTTAGCGCCTCGCCTGCGGTCCTCACCCGGCCGCCCGACACCATCACGGCAAAGACCAACCCTGCCGCCCAACTTACGATTCCGCCCAATACTGCAGAAAATGCGCCGTGCATCCCGGCTATCGCCCCGGCCCCCAGCGCCATTGCCCCGGTGGCGTAAAGCTGCCAACGCAGTACGGTGCGTAGTGGTTTGCTCTCGATTTTGAAAACCACCCGGTTCGTCCTAAGAGCAAACCCGTCGATTGTACTAAGTCTTAGCGCCCTGCGTCAAACCGCGTTGCGCTGCAACACCGGCTTCCCGTTCACCGCATCAGCCGCGCCAGCACGGCGTCGAGTTGATCCAGCGTGCTGTACGCGATGGTCAGTTTGCCGCTGCCCTTTTTGGCGCCCGTCTTGATCGTCACGGCGGTGCTGAGTTTTTGCGCCAAATCTTCCTGCAGGCGGAGTATGTCGCGGTCGGTAATGCGGCGCGTTTTCTTGCCGGCATTACCGCTGACCAGCTTGCCGACGAGTTTTTCGGTCTCGCGCACCGACATTCCGCGTTCCGCAATCAGGCGCGCAGTCTCGATCTGTTGCATGCCGGTCAGCGCCAGCAGCGCGCGGGCGTGTCCCATGTCGAGTTTGCCTTGCTGCAATAGGTCGCGCACGGGCTCAGCCAGCCCCAGCAGGCGCAGCAAGTTCGTCACCGCGCTGCGCGAGCGGCCGACCATTTCGGCCGCTTTGTCATGAGTCATGCCGAATTCCGCAATCAAGCGCTGAATGCCGTTTGCCTGCTCGAGCGGATTCAGATCTTCACGCTGGATGTTTTCGATCAAAGCCATCGCCAGCGCGGTATTGTCCGGCACCTCGCGTACCAGGGCGGGCACGGCGTTCAGGCCGGCAATCCGCGCGGCCCGCCAACGCCGCTCACCGGCGATGATTTCGTAGCGGCCACCGCTGACGGGACGCACCAGTATCGGCTGGATGATGCCCTGCGCCTTGATCGATTCGGCAAGTTCCTTCAACGCCGCCTCGTCCATATGCGAACGCGGCTGATACTTGCCCGGCTGCAGCAAATCAATTTTCAGTTCAGCTTGCTGGTCAGCGCTGGCGGGTGCCGCGGACGGCTCTTCGCCGCCAAGCAAGGCATCCAACCCGCGCCCCAAACCCTTCATCTTTGCCATATTC
Organism: Betaproteobacteria bacterium; assembly: GCA_947474275.1. Taxonomy (GTDB): domain Bacteria; phylum Pseudomonadota; class Gammaproteobacteria; order Burkholderiales; family SG8-41; genus PALSA-1004. The sequence continues at coordinate 4,990 of CANJHY010000164.1, read as the reverse complement.
ATCGTCTCTTAAACAGCGGGTACCGCGCGATTGAGCATTTCGCCGGCGAGCGCAAGATAGGCCTGCGCGCCTTTCGAACCTTTATCCAGGCCCATCGCAGGCACGCCGTGGCTCGGCGCTTCTGCGAGCCGCACATTGCGCGGAATCACCGTGCGGTACAGCTTGTCGCCGAAATGCTGCTGCAGTTGTGCCGAGACTTGCTGGGCAAGCGTGTTGCGTGGATCGAACATGGTGCGCAGCAGGCCTTCGATCTGGAGTTGCGGATTTAGATTGGCGCGCACCTTCTTGATGGTCTGCACCAGATCGCTCAGACCTTCTAGCGCATAGTATTCGCACTGCATTGGGATCAGGACTGCGTGCGCCGCGCACAAGCCGTTGACGGTCAGCAGATTCAACGCGGGCGGACAATCGATCAGGATGAAATCGTATTCATGCTCGAGGGTGGCAAACGCCGTTTTCAACCGTGTTTCACGGTGATCGATATCGACCAGTTCCACCTCGGCGCCCGCTAATTCGCGGTTCGCCGGCACGACATCGTAATTGCCGCTTGTCGAGCGCACACGCACCGCGCCGATTTCTGCTTCGCCCAGCAGCACGTGATAAATCGTCTGCTTGAGAGAACGCTTGTCGATGCCGCTGCCCATCGTGGCATTGCCCTGCGGATCAAGATCGACCAGCAGCACGCGCTGCTTGGTGGCGGCGAGACTCGCGGCCAGGTTGACGCCAGTGGTGGTCTTGCCGACCCCGCCTTTTTGATTCGTGATTGCGAGTATGCGCGTCATATCATGCTGGTGCCGGGTTAAGCAAAATCAGATGCCGTTCCGCGTTCAACCCGGGCACCTTGAGCGGGAGGGCACTGTGCAGCTTGAAAGTCGACGGCAACTGGGCAAGCTCTTCGTCGGGGTAGACGCCTTTCATCGCTGCGAGCACGCCGCCGGCAGCGCAATGGTGCCCCGCGAGTTTCACGAATTCGGGCAGATCGGAAAATGCGCGCGAGATCACGAGGTCAAATTTTTCCGCGGGGCGCCACGATTCGGCGCGCTCGCATACCACTTCGACGTTCTTCAACCTGAGTTCGATTGCGGCCTGGCGCAAAAACACAGCCTTCTTGTGGTTGCTGTCGAGCAAAACAACGCGCACCTGCGGCCACATGAGTGCAAGCGGAATTCCCGGCAAGCCGGCACCGCTGCCCACATCGACGACCGAGCCTGCCTTGAGATGCGGTACTACGGCGAGAGAATCCAGCGCGTGTACACTCACCATCTTCGCGCTCTCGCGCACCGCGGTTAAATTGTGGACCCGGTTCCATTTGGCGATCAGCGCCAGATGGTCGGCGAGCTGTGTCTGGATGTCGGCAGAAATCAGCAAGCCGAGCTCCGCTATGCCCTGTGCCAACTGCGCGGTGGGTGTCATGCTGTTTTTTGCGCAGCACCGAAGCCTCGCTTCAAATGTACCAGTAACAACGAAATGGCCGCTGGCGTGACACCCGACATGCGCGCCGCCTGGCCCAGCGTTTCGGGACGATGTTGATTGAGTTTTTGCTGCACCTCGATCGACAACCCATGCACTCCGCGGTAATCGAGGTCAGCCGGCAGGCGCGTCGTTTCGTACGCCGCCTGGCGCGTGATCTCGTCCTGCTGACGCGTAATATAGCCCTGGTATTTGCACTGAATTTCCACCTGCTCGGCCACTTTCGGGTCGGCAACTGCCGGTCCCACATCAGGCAGCGTCATCAGGGAAGCGTAATTGACATTGGGCCGACGCAATAAATCGAGCAACGTATATTCGCGCTCAATGGTTTGTCCCAGCACACGTTCGTACTCATGTTGCGCAATAACGTTCGGATTTACCCAGGTCGTCTTCAAGCGTTCGAGTTCGCGCGTCACTGTTTCGCGCTTGCGTTCGAAGTGCTGCCAGCGGCGGTCGTCCACGACGCCCAGCCCGCGGCCGATTTCGGTCAACCGCATATCGGCGTTGTCTTCGCGCAGGCTCAGACGGTACTCGGCACGGCTGGTAAACATGCGATAGGGCTCGGATACGCCGCGCGTGATCAGGTCATCTACCAGCACGCCGAGATAGGCTTCATTACGGCGCGGACACCATGCTTCGTCGCCGGCGATAAAACGCGCGGCATTGACGCCAGCCAGCAATCCTTGCGCGGCAGCCTCTTCGTAGCCCGTCGTGCCGTTGATCTGGCCGGCGAAAAACAAGCCCTTGATCGCCTTGGTTTCGAGCGAACTCTTGAGCCCGCGCGGATCGTAGTAATCGTATTCGATCGCGTAACCCGGCCGCGTGATGTGCGCGCTTTCCAGTCCCGGTATCGAGCGCACCAGGGCGAGCTGCACGTCGAACGGCAAACTCGTAGATATGCCATTGGGATAAAACTCGTTGACCGTCAGGCCTTCGGGTTCGAGAAATATCTGGTGCGAAGACTTGTCAGCGAAGCGCGTGATCTTGTCTTCGATCGACGGACAGTAGCGCGGACCGACGCCGGCGATGACTCCCGTAAACAGCGGCGAGCGATCAAGACCGCCGCGAATGATTTCGTGCGTGCGCTCGCTGGTATGCGTGATCCAGCACGGCAATTGCGGCGGATGCTGCTCGCGCGAACCCAGAAAAGAAAACACTGGCCGTGGATCGTCGCCGGGTTGTTCGACCAGCTGCGAAAAATTTATGCTGCGCCCGTCGATGCGTGGCGGCGTACCGGTTTTGAGCCGGCCAACCGGCAGTTTCAGTTCGCGCAGACGCGCTGCCAAACTGGTAGCCGGTGGATCCCCCGCGCGTCCTGCCGCATAGTTTTTCAACCCGACGTGTATCAAACCCGCGAGAAAAGTGCCGGTGGTCAGTACTACGGCGTCTGCCGCAAAGCGTAAACCGAGCTGGGTAACGACGCCGGTTACGGCATCACCCTCCACCGTCAGATCATCTACAGATTGCTGAAATATCAATAAGTTAGATTGATTTTCCAGACGATTGCGGATCGCTTTGCGATACAGCACGCGATCGGCCTGGGCGCGTGTCGCGCGCACCGCATGGCCCTTGCTGGAATTCAGGATGCGAAACTGTATGCCCGCTTCGTCGGTGGCGGCCGCCATGGCGCCGCCCAGGGCATCGATTTCCTTGACCAGATGGCCTTTGCCGATGCCGCCTATCGACGGGTTACACGACATCTGACCCAGCGTTTCGACGTTATGCGTGAGCAGCAACGTACGCCGGCCCATGCGCGCGCTGGCAAGCGCCGCCTCGGTGCCGGCATGACCGCCGCCAACCACGATTACGTCAAATTTTTCAGGGAAATACATGCGATCTGTTGCCTGATATCCGGGCGGCAATGATACCCGAAAATAAAGTGGAAACGAAGCGCTTGGCGGTGATCGGAAGTGTTTCACGTGGAACATCCGGCGCTTGTAGAGTTCGCTAACTAAGTTCCTTCGGTCAGGAATGCGCATACCGCAACAGCCCGATGTTTCACGTGAAACATCGGCCGGTTAATTATTTCCCGATACAAAAATGCGCAAAGATTTTGCCGAGCAAATCATCGGCTGAGACTTCCCCGGTGATGCCAGACAGCGCGTTTTGCGCAAGCTTGAGCTCTTCGGCGAATAGCTCGAGCTCGGCGCTTCTGGCATACGCCTGCTCCAAATGGCCTGCGGCGGTGTACAAAGCCTGCAAATGGCGCTCACGCGCCATGAAAACGCCTTCGCCAGTGCCACCCCAGCCGACGGCTTCCAAGATGGCTGACCGCAGCAAATCCAGCCCCGCCCCGGTCTTGGCGGATACTGCGACCTCCGGCACGCCAACCTCGGTGCGCTGGTAAGGCTGACTACCAGCCAGGTCTATTTTGTTCACTATATTTAGCTGGGGGGCTCCAGCCGGCAGGCGCGTTGCCAGCGCCGGGTCGGTTACGCGGGTTTCCAACCGCACGGCATCGCTTACCCACAGCACCAGATCTGCTGCGGCTATGGCCTCCCAGGTCTTCTCTATGCCTATCTTTTCGACCGGATCAAGCGGTTCACGCAGGCCCGCGGTGTCGATAACGTGCAACGGCACTCCGCCCAGGTTGATCGTCTCGCGTATCGCGTCGCGCGTCGTGCCCGGGATTTCGGTGACGATCGCCCGCTCGGCGCCGGCCAGAGCATTCAGCAAGCTCGATTTGCCGACGTTGGGCTGGCCCGCCAGGACAACCTGTATGCCTTCACGCAACAACCTGCCCTGGCGCGATGCCGCGATAATTTGCGCCAATTGCTGGCGCACACGCTCAAGCTTGGAACGCGCGTTACCGCGCTCGAGCATTTCCACGTCTTCTTCCGGAAAATCGAGGGTGGCTTCGACCAGCATGCGCAGTTCGGTCAAGGCGTCCACCATCGCGCCGATCTGATGGGAGAACTCCCCCTGCAGCGAACGCACTGCGCAGCGCGCTGCCCGCGCGGTGGACGCATCAATCAAATCGGCGACGCTTTCCGCCTGTGCGAGATCGAGCTTATCGTTGAGAAATGCGCGTTTAGTGAATTCGCCGGGTTCGGCAATCCGCGCACCGAGTTCGAGACAGCGTTGCAGCACCATCTGCAACACGACCGGCCCGCCGTGTCCCTGCAGCTCGATGACGTCTTCCCCCGTATAGGAATGCGGCGCGGGGAAATAAAGCGCCAGGCCTTGATCGATTACGCTGCCATCGGCGTTAAGAAAGTCGGCGCGGGTCGCGTGGCGCGCCTCCAACTTTTGCGCGATCAACACGTGCAGCATACCCGCAAGGTTGGGACCCGAGATGCGCACGACCCCAATGCCGCCCCGACCTGGGGGCGTAGCTATGGCGGCTACAACCTCATTTGCCATGCGCCGGCTTGGCGTGCTCCACGGCGCGTGTGATCTGCCATTGCTGGGCGATCGACAGAATATTGTTGATCAGCCAGTAGAGCACCAGGCCAGCCGGGAAAAAGAAGAACATCACGCTGAACGCGATCGGCATGATTTTCATGATCTTAGCTTGCAT
>CANJHY010000163.1:0-10539 GCA_947474275.1 Betaproteobacteria bacterium | reverse complement strand
GCGATACGAGACGTTGCCGACTACATCGTCGGGTTCTACAACAGCGTCCGCTTGCACTCGACATTGGGTTACCTGCCGCCCAATGCGTATGAATTCAAATCGGCAGCCAAACAACCTATCGATGTGTCCGAAAAAACTTGACCACTACAAACCAATCCCCTTCCTCCGCGTGCGGGGGAAGGATGGGATGGGGGGCTGTTAAGGCTGCTCTTTCCTGCTGAGCAGTTCGACGCTCACACCATCCGGCGCAGCGACGAACGCGATGCGCGTAGTTGGATTGATATCGGTGGGCTCCATGCTGAACGCGACGCCTTTTGCTTTCAGCCCCGCGCAAAAACCATCGAAGTCGCCTTTGACCTGGAACCCGAAGTGGTCGGCGCCCCATTCCAGGTTCGATTTATCCTGCGCGGTCTCCCCGGGCCGCTGACCGCGCACAATGATCATGGCGCCGCCGAATGACAGGTAAATCTGCGGCGCGCCGTGCATCGTTACGCTCTTGACGAGTTTGCCGCCGAGTTGATCGACGTACCAGCCGGCGGCGGCGGCTGGGTCCTTGGCGATGACGTGAACGTGATCGAATGCAAGCGTAGCAGTAATCATAAATTTACTCTCTTATCAATGATAAGCAGGATCAATCGATGCGCGCGCCGGTGGCCTTGATGACCTTGGACCATTTCGCATTGTCGTCGCGGATGAGTTTCGCGAACTGCTCCGGCGTGGTGCCATAGAGCTCGAGGCCCATGTCGCGCAGACGCGCTTCGAACTCCGGGTTCTTCAGCGCCTTGATGAGATCGCTGTTCAGGCGGTTGATGATGTCAACCGGCGTGCCTGCCGGCGCGACTATGCCCTGCCACGTCAGAACTTCGAAGCCGGGCAGCACGTCGGCGATCGGCGGCAAATCAGGCAGCGCGGCGATGCGCTTCAACGTTGAAGTGCCGAGCCCGCGCAATTTGCCGGCCTTGATGAACTGCACCGGTTCGGGCATCGGGTTCAGCATGAAATGCAGCCTGCCGCTGATGAGATCGAGCACGCCGGGGCCGGAGCCCTTGTACGGCACATGCGTGGCCTTGATGCCGGCCATCATGTTGAAGAGCTCGCTGCCGAGATGCATGGAACTACCGTTGCCCGCCGACGGAAAATCGAGCTGGCCCGGCTGTTTCTTTGCGAGTGCGATCAGCTCCTGGGTGTTCTTGACCGGCAGCGACGGATGCACGCACAGGATCAGCGGCGACGCCGTCAGCATCGAGACTGGCGCAAAGTCTTTTTGCGGGTCCCAAGTGAGCTTGGTGTAGAGGCTGGGATTGGTCGACAGGAAAATAGTCGACATCAGGAGCGTATAGCCGTCGGCCGGGCTGCGCGCCGCGATTTCAGCCGCGATGTTGCCGCCGGCGCCGACGCGCGGGTCGACCGTCACCTGCTGGCCGAGGGATTCCGTGAGTTTTTGGGCGAAGGCGCGCGCGACGACATCGCTCGATCCGCCCGGCGCATAGGCGTTGATCAGGCGTATCGGCTTGGAGGGATAAGTCTGCGCGTGGCCGTGTGCGGAAATACCGGCGGCCAGCAGGGACAAAGACAGGGCTGCAAAAAGACGCATGGGGAAAACTCCTCGCTACTGATTTTTTGACTTATGGTCGAACGGCAAAACACAGTGCACTGTCGCAGTGTAGAGCCTCAGTTTAGTTCTTTTCGCAGCGGCGTTCCAGCGCGGCAGGCGCGCGTTTATTTCGTTAGGCGCTTGTCGGCAGACGGAAGTCTATCGCGGTTCCCAGCATCCAGCCGTCGCGCACCGCCGCCAGGAAATCGCCGATCTGGTTGCAGTCGCCCGCCAGCACGTACTGCGCGCCGGCGCGCTCGACTTCCGGCACGATGTCGCGGTTGGGCAGCGGCCCGATCGCCACGATGATCATGTCGCCGGCATCGATGGCTTCGCGCTTGCCGTCGCGCTTGATCCAGATCGTGTTGCCCTCGATAGACTCGACGGGCGCGTTGGTCAGCACCTGCGCGCCGCCTTTCGCGATGCGGTCGAGCACGTCGTAACGGTTGTTGCGCGCCATCTCCTTGGCGATGACAGACAAACCTTCGAGCACGACCGCTTTGACACCGCGATAGTGGATCAGAGTATCGGCAGTCTCGATGCCCACCATGCCGCCGCCGACGATGGTGACGCGCGCGCCCCGCGGCACGCGTTCCTGGTCGAGCAGCACGTCCCACGCCTGCAGCACCGGAATGTCGGTCTGCACTGGAAACGGCAGCGGCCGGGACTTCGCACCGGTAGCGACCACCACGAGGTCGGGCCGGAAATCTTTTATCGACTGCGCGGTGGCCGTCACGCCGGTACGCACCGGCACGCCGAGGCTTTCGATCTGCTGCCAGCGATAACTCCAGATGCCGGCGACGTCGGCCTTGTCCGGCGCGGCAAGAGCAAGCGGCATTTGCCCGCCCGGCTTGGCTGCCTTCTCCCAGATTTCGACGTGATGACCGCGCGCTGCAGCGACGCGCGCACTCTCAATACCCGCAACACCTGCGCCTAGCACGAGGATGCGCTTGCCCGTGCCCCTGGGCCGCCCTTTGCGCAATTGCGGCTCGGCCATTTCAATGTGCTCGAATTCGGTGCCGACCATCGGGTTGGCGACGCACGCAACATCGCGTTCGAGCGTGAGTCGCTCGAAACACACGTTGCACGAAATGCACTTGCGGATCGGCGTGGCGATTTCGCCAAACGCTTTGCGCGGCCAGTACGCATCCGCCACCAGCGCGCGGCAAACTGCCACGAAGTCCGCGCTACCCGCCTGCAATATGCCCTCCGCATCTTCCGCATCTATGACACGTCCGGCCATGATGGTCGGGATGCCCAGCGCCTTGGCGATCGGCCGTGCATAGGGTTCGAGAAAGCGCCGCGCGAACGACGGCGGCTGTATGCAATAGCGCGACAACTCCGGGCTTTCATTGCTGCCGCCTGACATGTCGATGGCGATTACGCCGGCGCGCTCCAGTGCCTGGCACAGTGCAATCATGTCCGCTTCGGTATAGCCGCCTTCGCAGTACTCGGTCGCGCTGACGCGCACCAGCAGCGGAAAATCCGGCAGCTCGCCGCGGATGAGCTCTACGGTCTCGAGCAGGAAACGCATGCGGTTCTCCAGCGAGCCGCCGTAGCGGTCGGTGCGCCGGTTGATGCGCGGGCTGAAAAACTGCTGGAACAAATAACCGTTGGCGGCGTGCAGTTCGGCGGCGTCGTAGCCCGCGCGATACAGCCGGCGCGCCGAATCGAGAAACGCGCGCTGTATCACCGGGATTTCGGCAACGGTCAGTCCGCGCGCCGGTTCGCCGGTGTTGGGATTCTGCCAATCCGACGATGACACCGGCTCCATGCCGAGCACCGAGCGCTTCAGCATCGCGCCGCGGTGATTGAGCTGCCCGACCGCCAGCGCGCCGCCGGCGTGAATCGCTTCGACAATGCCCGCGAGGCCCGGGATGTAGCGGTCGTGATAGAGGCACAACGAGTTGGTGTGATTGCGCGCGCCTTCGGTGACGACCATCGCCTCGGTGATGATCATCGCGGCGCCGCCGATCGCGCGCTCGGCGTAATACAGCTTGTCGCGCTCGGTCGAAAGGCCGTCGGTGGTGCCGTAATTGGTGCCCATCGGCCCCATGATGATGCGGTTGCGCAGGCGCAGCGGGCCCATGCGGCCCGGTTGAGCGATCAGCATTTCGGATCCAGTCGGGAGGTGTGATTTGTCATCGAACCGTGCGCAGTTCAATCCATGAATACGGCGTAATCTTCCACCGCGATACGCGCCGGCCTGAACGTGTTGATGGCGGCCCCGGCGTCTGCATATCCCATCGCCATGCCGCAGATCACGATGTTGTCCGCCGTGATGTTCAGCTCGCGCCGCACGATGTCCGGGTAATTGGCGATTGCCGCTTCCGCGCAGGTATGCAGGCCGCGCCCGCGCGCCGCAAGCATGATGGTCTGCAGGAACATGCCGTAATCGAGCCAGCTGCCGCGCTCGAGCTGGCGGTCGATGGTGAATATGAGCCCGGCTGGCGCGCCGAAGAAAATGTAATTGGCGGCGCGATAGGCCTTCGACTTCGCGTGGTCGCCGCGGCCGATACCGAGCGTGCCGTAGAGGCCCCAGCCGCATTGCCGCCGGCGCGCGAGATAAGGCTCCTGCATCGGATCGGTGTAGTAATCGTAATCGCGCCGGTGGCCCGGTTCGTCGTTGAGGAAAGCCTGCTGCATGGCCGTGCCGACGCGCAGCAGCGTGGCGCCGGTCAGCACGTGCACGCGCCACGGCTGGATATTGGAGCCGCTGGGCGCTTCACTGCCGAGCGCGACGATCTCGCGCAGGGTGTCGGCCGGGACGCGGTCGGCCTTATAAGCGCGTATCGACCGCCGCGTGCGCGCAGCCGCGAAAACGTCAGGCGCGGCCTGCTGGATGTCGTCAGGCATGCGAATCTCCGAAAAAAACGCGGCCAGAACAGGCCGCGTTGATTGCAACTAAAGCATATCTCGAGTTGACTACGGATTATAGACCGTAGCGCGTGACGCGGCTCCCGGCGCCGGACTGCAGGTCAATCAGGGGCGCCGCGAATTTGCGTTGTCGGCGCGTTCCGGCGCGGCATTGTTCGCGCGGTCGCGTCCACCGGCAGGACGGGCTTCCGCGCGACCGGCTACGGCAGGTGCCGCAGGCCGCTGTTCGACTGCGGCGGGAGTCGCTGCCGGCTGAGCCGGCGCCTGCACGGGCGCCGGAGCGACGCGCGGCGCGGGTTCCCTGGCAACTGCAACCACAGGTGCTGGCGCGGGCGCCGGGCGAGTATTGGTAGATGCAACCGTCGGCTGCATGTTCTCGCGTTGCGCTGGGCGATTGCCGGATTCGACGCGCGCTTCCGGACGCTGATTCATCTCGGGGCGGCGAGCGCCTTCCCCACGGCCTTCGAACGAAGGCCTGTCATTTCCACGTTGTTCGCGCGTTGCCTGCTCGCGTCCCGGCCCGCCACGTGGCGTGCTGTCAGTGGTATTCGGCGCAACCGGGGCGCTGCGCGGCACCGGTTGCGGAGCCACTGCCGCCGGGGCCGGCGCATTGGCGATTTGCGCGCGTCCCTCGAACTGCGGCCGCTGGTCACGCCCGCGTCCCTCGCCACCGCGCGTATCTGCGCCACGCGGCGTGTTGTCTGCTGCGGCCGGCGCGTGCGACTGGACCGGGGCCTGGCGAACTTCCGGCTGCGCAGCCACCGCGGGGGCCGGCGCATTGCCGGCACGGCCGCGACCATTGTCATTGTCGTTACGACGGCCGTTGTCATGGCGATTGTGCTCGTCGTTCCGATTGCCGTTGAAATCAGGCCGTTCGTGTTGTTGTTCATGCCGCACCTCGGGTGCCGCTGCGGCGCGCGCGATGGCGTGACGCGAGGCCGCATCGCGGTAAGGAGCGTCGCGGCGATGCGCGGTATCGTGCTGCCAGACATGCGCAGCAGCAGGAGCGACATTGACGTTGCGCGTGACTTCTACCGTCCGGTTCACGGTCACCGGGCGAAAGTAGTAGTTGTTGACGTTGACGACAGTGACCCTGCGTTGCCGCCAGTCGGACGCGCCGAAGAAAAACCCGCGCGAAACCGGAATGGCCGGGCCCCACGCGTAACCGCGCGCGTATCCCGCCCGCGAATAGTAGCCGGGCCACGGCGCCCAGTACACCGGTTGATACGCCGGCCACCACCACGTGCCGTAGACGATCGTCGGGTTGTAGTACGGCAGGTAGACGGCTTCCGGATTCGCAAAGCGGATGACGAAGCTCGAGTCCTCGAGATCGACCCGGTACTGATCGGAAGACGACAGACTGCCCGCGGTATACGCTTTGCGCCGCAGGTACTGCACCGTATCCATGATCTGCGTTTCCTGGCCGAGGAAAGCATCGCCGAGGTCTTCGGTCCAATTGAGTTTCTCGTCCATCATGTCGAGGATCTGCGGAAACGCGACCAGCGATTTGACGCTCGGGTCCCAGTCGGCCTGCTCTGCCGCGCGCACTGCGCGGTCGCCGTTCAGACCGGGATTGCGCCGCGACCAACTCGCCGCTTCGACGACTTCGCGCGGATAAGTCGAGGCCATCAGGATCTGCGACAGCAGCGCATCGGGATACAGCGCGATCGGCGCCAGCATCTGGTCGAGCTGCTGTTGCGAAAATGCTGCCCGGCCCGGCCCCGGCCCGTATTGCTGCGCGCCTGCAAGGGGCACGGCAAAGACGAGCGCCATTAAAAGGGTCAATATCGTTTTGGCACGCGCATACATGATCGGTCTCCTTCTCCATAATCGGGGACTACACAGACGCCGGCGGTTCGTGCCTTTGCTTACTGACATTCAACGCATGGCGTCTGTGTACGTGTACCCGTGCAGCCATGATTGACTCGCGCGCGCGAAAATTCCACTGGAGAAAAGTAACAATATGTTGCCATCGCCCGCTCGTAACAATTGGTTACATTCGGCCCCACGTGTAAGCAGGTGTAAGCGGGGGTAATCCAATGTAAAACCGCGGGAGCCCGGGCGACAGCAGACGTAACGTTGCGGCTACTGGTGATGGCATGTGCCGCACCGTAGACCCAAGGAGATTTCCATGTTCCAGAAAACTTTGCTCGCTTTGGCAGTGAGTGCGGCATGCGCGCTGGCGGCACCAGTCGCCTTTGCGCAGGATGGATCGTTCGCAAGAGACTATCGCAACGACCGCGCCGAGATCTTTAACGACAACCGTGAAATCCACAGCGACCGTCGCGAAATCCGCCGCGACATCGCGGAAATTCGCCACGACAATCGCGAAATCGCGGGCGACCGCCACGAACTGGCGCACGACTACCGCGCGCTGCAGCAGGATCAACGCCAGTTGCGCGCCGCTCAGCAAAGGGGCGACTGGGGCCGTGTTGCACAGGAACGTGCCGAAATAAGGGGTGACTACGCTGAGATCCATCGTGACCGCCAGGAACTGCGCCGGGACATCGCTGAGCGCAACCGCGACGTGCACGAACTGCGCCATGATCAACGCGATCTGCGCGGCGACCGCCATGACCGCCGTGCCGACTTCCGCGATTTCCGCAACGACCGGCGTGACTTCCGCGGCGATAACCGCGGTGACTTCCGCAACGGCCGCGGCGACTGGCAGGACAACCGCTTCGCGGACCGCGGCGACCACCGTGGCGGGTTCGGCGGCGGGCAGTGGAATCACGGCTCGTCCAACAACGGCGGACAGTCGAACAATGGCAGCTCCAGCGGCGGTCACTGGAACCATGGCGGCACGCCCACCGGCGGCACTACTACTGGCGGTAGCACGACCGGCGGCAACACGCACGGTTCGTGGGGCGGCACGCGTCCGACCCAGGGCACCCCGTCCACCACGGGCACGTCAGCTGGCACGTCGCGCACCCGCGGCACGTTCGGCGGCGCGCAGCCGGCACACAGCATGCAAACCACCAACGTCGCGATGGCCAGCAGGAGCGGCGCAGCGGGTGGTCGTGGCGGACGTCGCTAGGACTCGCCGGTTACTCTTTCATCCCAGCAGCACCTTTGCATTCCCCCGGCTCGCGCCGGGGGATTTTTTTGTACGGCTCGAAACGTGATCGACGGCACCGCTGGTTGACCGTCATAGCGTCGTTCGCGCATGCGCAATTGTTTGGGCGGTATCGCACGTACCCGGACACTTGGGCGGGTCTATACTGAAGCTTCCTGTACTATCACGAACCTTCCCATGCGCCTCGACGACGAACGCGAAAGCGACAATGCCGCGTATCGCCCGAAGCCTACAACGCGTTGTCGGTGCGGCTCGAACTGCAGGCCGATTGCTTCGCCGGCGTGTGGGCCAACCGCACCGAGCAAAGCAAACACTTCCTCGATCCCAGCGACGTCGACGGTGCGCTCAAAGCCGCCACCGCGATCGGCGACGATACGCTACAGCAGCAGACGCAGGGTCGCGTGGTACCCGATTCGTTCACGCACGGCACGTCTGCGCAACGCGTGCGCTGGCTGCGCCAGGGACTCGAAACCGGCGACGTGAAATCCTGCGATACGTTTAAAGCGCGGGAGCTGTAAAACCAGGCGGCCGCCCTAGCCGCCTTCACCCGGCAATACCCGGTACTTTTCCGGCACCGGCCCCAAGACCTGCAGGTCGAGAAAATTGGGCAACGCGAGCGACGGCCAGTTGGTCTCAACCTCGCGCTCGCTGACGGGAAAATACGTTTCGCGTTTACCCAGCGGATAGTCCGCGCACGCAGCACCCGCAAAGCGCGCGTAGAAGCGTTTGATTTCAGGATCGGAGCGCCACTCGGCCGGCCGCACGCTGCCCTTGTTCCACGGTTTGCGGTTTTCGTAAATCGCGCGCTGGCGATAAATACGCAATTCGAGCACGACCCCGCGATCGGTTTGCGCGAGACGCTCGGCGTCTTCTTTCCAGCCGGCGCGCGGCACCGCCCACGTCACCTTGGCGATCTGCGCCTGCCAGCGTTCGATGGCTGCCGGCAGCGCTTTGACCGGCGGCGCGCATCCTGCGATGTCTGCATCGATGACGCGGCCGATATGGGCCGGCGATGGCATGCTGAAGTACAGCGTGACTGCCGCGATCACGATGCCCGCCACGAGCAGGACGCCGCTACGCGCATTGCCCGACAGTGGCAGCAGGCATGCCGCCGCGCCGAGCACCAGCCCCGCGGCGAAGCTGGCCGGGCCAGCAATAAAAATCCCCAGCAGCGGCCCCTGGTTGGCATCGGGCGACAGCGCGATCGGCCCGAAAAAGCCGCCGCCGAAACCGACGGCGCCCAGCACCACCGCCCATAGCAGCGCGGTTTTAAAAATAGCGGGACGCGGCGCGGCTTCCATCAATTGGCCTGACTGCGCAATGCTAAAGCTTGATGTTGCCCGCGCGCACCACGCGTCCCCACTTGGGGATCTCCGCGCGCAGGTGGTCGGCGAGTTTTTGCGGCGGTCCGCCGACGACGTCGGCGCCAAGCGCGGCGATGCGATTCAATGCATCGGACTGGGTCAGCGAGCGCGCGAGCTCTGCGTTGAGCTTGGCGATCAGCGCGTCGGGTGTCCGCGCCGGCGCGAGTATGCCCCACCAGGTACTGGCCTCGAAACCGGGGATGGCGGCCTCGGCCACGGTCGGCACTTCAGGCATGATGACCGAGCGTTTGTCGCCGGACACCGCCAGCGCGCGCAGCTTGCCTGACTTGACGTGTGCAATCGACGCCGCCGGGTTGGCGAACAGCATGTGCACCTGGCCGCCCATCAACTCGGTGATGGCCGGCCCGGCCCCTTTGTACGGCACGTGCACCATCTTGACGCCGGCCTGCAGACAAAAAAGTTCGGCCGCCAGATGGGAGGATGTCGCCACGCTGGACGACGCAAACAACAACTGTCCCGGCCTGGCTTTGGCGAGCGCGATCAGCTCTTTGGTCGATTCGGCGGCGACGCCGGGATGCACGAGCAGAATGTTCATTGAAGTTGTCATCAACGATATCGGGGCAAAACTTTTGATCGGGTCGTAGGCGACCGTGGTTATGTCGGGCAGCACCGTCAGATTCGTGCTGCCGAGCAGCAGCGTGTAACCGTCGGGCTCCGCTCGCGCGACCAGTTCGAAAGCGATCGCGCCCCCGGCACCGGGCCGGTTGTCGACGATGACCGGCCGCGACCACGCTTCGCTCAGGCGCTGCGCGCCTATGCGCGCCATGATGTCGTTGCCGCCGCCGGGCGGCGACGGCACGATGATGCGGATAGGCCGCGACGGATAATTGTCGGCAGCGTGTGCCACCGAGTAAATCGCCGCGACGCCAGCGAACGCGTAAAAGACGTTACGCAATTTCATGATCTGACTCCCTGTCTCACCCGCCGCCTCCCTGCCCCTCTCCCGCTTTGCAAGAGAGAAAAATTTAAAACCAGGTCCCTTACCCTGCAACGTGGGGGAAGGTCAGGATGGGGCAAATAAATTTTTCAAACTGCTGCGGTTTTTTGTTCGCTGCGCGCAAGCACCCGCGCGCACGCATCGACGCCGGCCTGCGCGAGTTTCGCATCCATGCCGAGCTCGGTAAGTGCGCGCGCCAGAGCCTTGACGCCGCGCAGCAGCATGTCGGGCCGCACCGGGCCCATGTGGCCGATGCGGATCGCAGTGTCCTTCAGGGCGTCCTGACCGCTGGCGATCCTGACGTTGTCGTTCTTCAGCGCGCGTTGCACGACGTCGCCCGCCTTGATTCCCGCCGGCAGCAGCATCGCCGACACGGTATGCGAGCGATACTGCGGCTCTTTTGCCACCAGCTCGCAACCAGCCGCATGCACGAACGCGTGGAATGCTTCGGCGAGCAGCGCGTGGCGCGCGAAAACATTGGGCAGACCTTCGTCGTGCATCATGGTCACCGCCTGCGCGAGACTGCGGATCAGCGATTCGGGCGGCGTGCCCATCATGCGCGCCTTCGGCTCCTCTATCCACGCGCGCATCTTCACCCAGTTGAAGTAATGGCGGTAGTGCTTGCTCGCGCGAATCGCGTCCCACACCCGGTTGCTGGTGGCGACGAGCG
>CANJHY010000162.1:0-10599 GCA_947474275.1 Betaproteobacteria bacterium | reverse complement strand
TGTGGGCCGGCGGCCGCATCGAGTTTCTGGCGCCGCTGCGCATCGGCGATACGATCCGCCGCGATTCCGAAATCCTCAGCGTCGAACCCAAGCACGGGCGCAGCGGCGATCTCGTTTTCGTGACGGTGCGCCATACCATTAGTACCGGCACAACCGCGGCGGTGCGCGAAGAGCACGACATCGTCTACCGCGACGCCGCCAAAACCGGCGACGCGCCGCCGCCGGGCAAGCCCGCGCCGCAAGCTGCGGTGTGGCAACGCAGCCTGACGGGCGACCCCGTCATGCTGTTCCGCTACTCGGCGCTCACGTTCAACGGCCACCGCATCCATTACGATCTCGATTACGTGAAGAACGAAGAGCACTATCCCGGTCTCATCGTGCACGGCCCGCTGCAAACCACCCTGCTGCTCGACCTGTGCCGCCGGCATGCTGCGCGTCCGCTCAAAAAACTCGACTACCGCGCGCTGCATCCGGTGTTTCACGGCGAGCGCTTCACCGTCAACGGCAATCCGGCTGCCGACGGGTCCAGCGCCGGGTTGTGGACCGCCAATGCCGCCGGCAACCTCGCCATGGCGGGCACCGCTTACTTCTGAACCGTCGCAAACGGTGTAAAGTGGGCTCCGCAATACCGCGCGCAAAGCTGCGCGCAGCCGGCATTTCTGATCGGAGCCCGCATGCCCAGCTCTCAAGCAACCTCGCGACGTCCCACAGGAGCGATACTCGCCGGCAGCGGTTTTGGCATTGCGCTGGCCTCGGGCGTCGCCGCTTTGCTGGCCGGCCTCGGCGTGCGCTGGGGCTGGTGGGACTATCGCGGCGGATTCCTGATCCTGCGCATCGCGGTGTGGAGCGCCATGGCCGCGGCCGCCATTTCTGTTTATGCGATCGTGGTGACGTTGCGTGACCGCCGGCGCCGTGCCATCGTGTTCGGCATCCACGGCCTGATCATCAGCGCGCTGGTATTCGGCGTGCCGTGGTACCTGGTGAACCAAAGCCGCCAGCTGCCGCCGATACACGACATCACGACCGACACCGAACGGCCGCCGGCTTTCGTGGCGGTGCTGCCTCTGCGCAAGGACGCGCCGAATACCGCGGAATACGGCGGCGCCGAACTCGCCGCGCAGCAAAAGAAAGGTTATCCCGATCTCGCGCCCGCGATGCTGCCAATGGCGCCGCGCGCGGCGTTCGACCTCGCGCTCAATCTCGCGCGCGCAGCGGGCTGGGAAATTGTCGCCGCCGTGCCTGAAGACAACCGCATCGAGGCGGTCGCGACGACCGACTGGTTCGGTTTCAAGGACGACGTGGTGATCCGCATCGCCGCGGCAGGCGGTGGCAGCCGCGTCGATATGCGCTCTGCGTCGCGCGTGGGGCGCAGCGACCTTGGCACCAACGCGCGGCGCATCCGCGAATTTCTGCGCCACCTTGCTGCCTCTACAGCAGGCTAGCCGCCCGGCACTGCTACGGACGCACTACTTCAGCCGCCCGCTTCCCGTTCGGGCGTCGCGCCTATCTTGTGTATGCTGAGATCGGAACCTTCGAACTCCTGCTCCGGATCGAGACGTATCCCCCACAAGAGCTTCAACGCGCCGTAAACCAGCAGGCCGCCAGTCACGGCAACCGCAATGCCCAGCAGAGTGCCGAGCAATTGCGCCTGGAACGTGACACCACCGAGGCCGCCCAGGCTTTTCAGGCCGAATATGCCGGCCGCGATACCGCCCCACGCACCGCACAAACCGTGCAACGGCCACACACCGAGCACGTCGTCGATTTTCCAGCGATTCTGCGTGACGGTGAACATGATGACGAAGAGCGCGCCCGCGATGCCGCCGGTCGCCAGCGCGCCGATTGGATGCATGATGTCGGAGCCCGCGCAAATGGCGACCAACCCGGCGAGCGGCCCGTTGTGCACGAAGCCCGGATCGTTGCGGCCGAACACGAGGCCGGCGAGCGTGCCGCCTGCCATCGCCATCAGCGAATTGACCGCGACCAGCCCGCTGATCTTGTCTATGGTCTGCGCCGACATCACGTTGAAGCCGAACCAGCCGACCGACAGGATCCACGCGCCGAGCGCCAGAAACGGAATGCTCGACGGCGGATGCGCGCTGATCCTGCCGTCCCTTGAGTAACGGCCGCTGCGCGCGCCCAGCAGCAGCACCGCCATCAGGCCGATCCAGCCGCCCACCGCGTGCACGACCACCGAGCCGGCGAAATCATGAAACTTGGCGCCGGCGCTCGCCTCCAGCCAGGCCTGCACGCCGTACTTGTCGTTCCACACGATGCCTTCGAAAAACGGGTAGACAAAACCCACCAGCAGAAATGTCGCCGCCAGCTGCGGGCTGAACTTGGCCCGCTCGGCGATGCCGCCGGACACGATTGCCGGAACCGCCGCGGCAAATGTCAGCAGGAAGAAAAACTTGACCAATTCGTAGCCGCTTTTTTCCACGAGCTGCTCCGCGCTGCCGAGAAAATTGACGCCATAGGCGAGCGTGTAGCCGATGAAAAAATAGGCGATGGTGGACACGGCGAAATCGCACAGGATTTTCACCAGCGCGTTGACCTGGCTTTTGCGGCGCACGGTGCCCAATTCGAGAAACGCAAACCCCGCATGCATCGCAAGCACGAGGATCGCGCCGAGCAGAACAAACAGTACGTCGCTGCCTGTTTTTAGATTTTCCATGAGTCTCCCTGAGAAAAAGCCGGTTTTTTTGGAGCAACTTGTATTCCTGACAATGAATACATTGTTTATCAAGAACAAAAAGTCATTCCCTCATATCGGCATCCCGATTTTGCACGTTTAGCGTGCGACAGAGAAATTTTTTCCCTTTATCGGGGCAAACGACGTTTATCACTGAAGAATTGTGCACTTCACCTGCCGGGACCTGTGCCAACGGCGTAACTTATTGAGTTGTTTATGGAATGCGTTTATATTCCCATTCATGGCTGAAAGCGCAGCAACTCCGGTTACTCCCGCACCCGCCCCGGCAGCGGCCCCCGCCAAACCGGCAGGCCTGCGGCTGACGCTAGATCGCGTAATGGCCGATCTGGTCGCCGACAAGCTGGTCAGCAAGGAGGAAGCAGACAAGCTCATCGCCGAGCGCCGCCACAATCGCGCCGACATGCACCCGCTGGTTGTAATCAGCGAACAGAAATACAAAGACCCGCGCCACCCCAAGAAAATGCTGACGCTCGACGCGCTGGCGGAATGGCTCGCCGGCAAGGTCGGCATGCCGTACATGCACGTCGATCCGTTCAAGATCGACTTCGCGGCCGTCACCAAGCTGATGTCGACCGCCTACGCGCAGCGCTACAAGATCCTGCCGGTCGGCGTCACCAAGACCGAAGCGACGATCGCAACCTGCGAGCCGTTCGTGCGCGACTGGGAAGAAAACCTGAAGCAGGTCTTGCGCCTCGACATCAAGCGCGTGATCGCGAACCCGGTCGACATCCAGAACTACATCGTCGAGTTCTTCAATCTCGCCAAGTCGGTCAAGTTCGCGACCGAAAAAGACAAAGGCGCCTACAGCACCATCAGCAACTTCGAACAGCTGGTGCAGCTGGGAAAAAGCGGCAAGCTCGACGCCAACGACCAGCACGTCGTCGTCATCTGCGACTGGCTGTTCACCTACGCTTTCGAGCAGCGCGCAAGCGATATCCACCTCGAGCCGCGGCGCGAAGCCGGCAATGTGCGCTTCAGGATAGACGGCGTGCTGCACGACGTGTACCAGATACCGACGCCCGTGATGGCCGCGATGACCAGCCGCATCAAATTGCTGGGCCGCATGGACGTGATCGAAAAGCGCCGCCCGCAGGACGGCCGCATCAAGACCGTGACGCCTGATGGCGGCGAAGTCGAACTGCGGCTGTCGACCATGCCGACCGCGTTCGGCGAAAAACTCGTCATGCGGATTTTCAATCCGGACGTGCTGGTCAAGGACTTCAGCGAACTCGGCTTTACCGACGACGACCTGAAAAAATGGAGCGGCATGATCTCCAAGCCGCACGGCATCGTGCTGGTGACCGGCCCAACCGGTTCCGGCAAGACGACCACGCTCTATTCCAGCATGAAGCACCTTGCCACGCCCGAGGTCAACGTGTGCACGGTCGAAGACCCGATCGAAATGGTCGAACCGCTGTTCAACCAGATGCAGGTGGTGCCAAACCTGGGGGTTACTTTCGCCGCCGGCATCCGCACGCTGATGCGCCAGGACCCGGACATCATCATGGTCGGCGAGATCCGCGACCTCGAAACCGCCGAAATGGCAACGCAGGCGGCGCTGACCGGCCACCTGGTGATGTCGACGCTGCATACCAACGATGCGCCGTCGACGATTACGCGCATGCTCGATCTCGGCGTGCCGTCCTATCTGCTGAGTTCAACGGTGCTCGGTGTCATGGCGCAGCGCCTGGTGCGCGTGCTGTGCCCTGCCTGCAAAGAACAGGCCCCGCTTGAGGATTCGGCGTGGGAACTGCTGGTGGCGCCATGGAAAGCGCAGAAACCCGACTTCATGTACGTGGCCAAGGGCTGCCTCGAATGCCGCATGACCGGTTATGCCGGCCGCATCGGCATTTACGAAATCATGGTGCTGAACAACGAAATCAGGAACCTGATCAACGACAAAACCGACATGGACCGGCTGCGCGAAGTGTCCTACCGCGAAGGCGTCAAGCCGCTACGCATCAGTGGCGCCATGAAAGTGGCTTCCGGCATCACGACGGTCGATGAAGTGATGAAAGTCGCGCCGCCGATGCAGGACCGGCGCGCATTGCCGCGGTAAATATCGAGAGGCGCAAGGCGAGAGACGAGAGGCGGAAACGTCAGCCCATTAACGCGCTCCCATGTTCTTCGCCCTTCCCGCCTCTCGTCTCTCGCCCCGCGGTTGCTACCGCCCTTTGCTTAACAGCCGCATGCCGCGATCGAGGCCGCCGATGGTGAGCGGAAACATGCGCTCGCCGATCAGGTCGCGCGTCACGCGTATCGACTCGTGATAATCCCACACCGCTTCGGGCTGCGGGTTTAACCAGATCGTGTCCTTGTAGACCTGCAGCACGCGCTGCATCCACAACGCCCCCGGTTCCGGGTTGGTGTGCTCGACGCTGCCGCCCGGATAGGTGATCTCGTACGGACTCATCGTCGCGTCGCCGACGAAAATCACCTTGTAGTCGTGCGGATACTTGTGCAGCACGTCCCACGTCGCCATGCGCTCGGTCGCGCGCCGCCGGTTGTCTTTCCACACGCGCTCGTAGAGAAAATTGTGAAAATAGAAATACTCGAGGTGCTTGAATTCGGTGCGCGCCGCCGAGAAGAGCTGCTCGCAGATCTGGATGTGGTCGTCCATCGAGCCGCCGACGTCGAGGAACAGCAGGACTTTGACGCTGTTGTGCCGCTCGGGCACCATTTTGATGTCGAGATAGCCTGCGTTCCTGGCGGTCGAGCGTATGGTGTCTTCGAGATCGAGTTCCTCGGGATTGCCCTCGCGCGCGAACTTGCGCAGGCGCTTTAACGCGACCTTGATGTTGCGCGTGCCCAACTCGACCGAATCGTCGAGATTTTTGAATTCGCGCTGGTCCCACACCTTGACCGCGCGGCGGTGCCGCGATTCGTGCTGGCCGATGCGTATGCCTTCCGGGTTGTAACCGTAAGCGCCGAACGGGCTGGTACCGGCCGTGCCTATCCACTTGCTGCCGCCCTGGTGCCGGCCCTTCTGCTCTTCGAGGCGCTTTTTGAGCGTCTCCATCAATTTGTCCCAGCCGCCGAGCGCCTCGATGAGTTTTTTCTCTTCCTCAGTCAGGTTCTTCTCGGCCAGCCTTTTCAGCCACTCTTCCGGTATCAGCGCCTCGGCGCCTTCGGGCAAATCGACTATGCCCTTGAAGTACGCGCCGAACACACGGTCGAACTTGTCGTAGTTCGACTCATCCTTGACCATGCAGGCGCGCGACAGGTAATAAAAGTCGTCAATGCTGCCGCTGATGACGCGCTTGTCGAGCGCTTCGAGCAGCGTCAGGAACTCGCGCACCGAGACCGGGACGCCGCCCTGCTTCAATTTCAGAAAGAACTCGATCAGCATGAGTTACGTGAGACCTGGGGTGTGGGGAGTAAGGGGTGAAGCGGAAAGGACCGCGCCGCTGCGCACCGGGACGCTTACGGTCGATCGATCCAGCGATACGATCTGCCGCCACTGCTTGAGCTTTTCCTCGAAGCGAAGCGTGTACGCGGGACTCGACGACGGCAGCACCACGGTTTCAAAACCCCATTCGACAAACCTCGATTCCATTTTGGCGGCGGTCTTGCCGTTGAAGCAGACGCGGCGCAGCTTTCTCGCAATGCCGGTGACACGCTGAAAATCATTATGGGCGGGGTCGCGAATAGCGGAGTCGAGACTGCCCTCGCGCTTGCACTTGTCTATGATGTCCCACA
This sequence comes from Betaproteobacteria bacterium, assembly GCA_947474275.1. Taxonomy (GTDB): domain Bacteria; phylum Pseudomonadota; class Gammaproteobacteria; order Burkholderiales; family SG8-41; genus PALSA-1004. Next base: position 4,187 of record CANJHY010000162.1, on the reverse strand, counting down.
GGCCGATGCGGTGTTGCAGCAGCGCCTTGAGCCGCTGCGCGTATTCCATCTCGCATAACGGCTCGGCTATCACCGCACCGACCAGCCGCCAGAAGTGGTTCTGCGCATGGCCGTAGTACTGCGCCTTGCCGAGCGACGCGACACTCGGAAAGCTGCCCAGTATCAATGTTTCAACATCGGCATCGATCACCGGCAAAAAGCCTGTTGCGGTTTTACTCATTAAAAGTTATCTAAAGAAAGTTGGAACCGCCGATGAACGCGGATAATGTCAATTTGAAAACATCGGCAGCAATAAACAAAGCTGGGCAGATAGGTTCGCAAAGTCTTACGCTGACCATCTTTCGTGTTTTTTGATTTTCATCGGCGTTTATCTGCGTTCATCGGCGGTTGCATGAAAGCCTTAACCCGGCTTGCGCCGCGACATGAACACCAGCCGCTCGAACAAATGCACGTCCTGCTCGTTCTTCAGCAACGCGCCGTGCAGCGGCGGGATGATCTTGTGCTGGTCCTTGCTGGCCAGCGTCTCGGGCGAGATGTCTTCCGCCATCAGCAGCTTCAGCCAGTCGAGCAGCTCCGAAGTCGAAGGTTTTTTCTTGAGGCCGGGCACGTTGCGGATCTCGAAGAATGCTTCAAGTGCCTCCTTCAGCAGCGCCTTCTTCAGGCCGGGGAAATGCACCTTCACGATTTTTTCCATCGTCTCCTGGTCGGGGAAACGGATGTAATGAAAGAAACAGCGGCGCAGGAAAGCGTCGGGCAGCTCTTTCTCGTTGTTGCTGGTGATGATGACCAGCGGCCGGTGGCGCGCTTTAACTAGCTGCTGCGTCTCGTAGACGTAAAACTCCATGCGATCGAGTTCGCGCAGCAGGTCGTTGGGGAATTCGATGTCAGCCTTGTCGACCTCGTCGATCAGCAGCACCGACTGCGACTCGGAATCGAAAGCGTTCCACAGCATGCCGCGCACGATGTAATTGCTGATGTCGTGCACCCTGGGGTCGCCGAGCTGCGAATCGCGCAAACGCGACACCGCGTCGTATTCGTACAGCCCGTGCTGCGCCTTCATGGTGGATTTGATGTGCCACTCGTAGAGCGGCCGCTTCAGCGCTTTCGCCACTTCGAGCGCCAGCATGGTCTTGCCGGTGCCGGGTTCGCCCTTGATGAGCAGCGGCCGCTCCAAAGTGATCGCCGCATTGACCGCCATCATCAGTTCCTGCGTGGCGACGTAGTTTTCAGTGCCTTCGAATCGGGACATCTCTGCGTTAACCTCAGGTGAATTAAACAATGCCTGCTGGAGAAGACTTCAAAGTGCGTTGAACGGCGCGATTTTGCGTCCGTTCGAACGAACGCGCATCTAATTATAAGATATCGACAGGGGTAAAATCACTCCACTTAACCCACATTCGGAGATTGCCATGCACATCGACGGCGGCTGCCACTGCGGCCACATCACCTTCGAGGCGGAAGTCGACCCTTCCGCCGTCAGCATCTGCCATTGCACCGATTGCCAGAACCTGACCGGCTCGGCGTTCCGCGTCACGGTCGCGGCACCCAAGGCCGGATTCAGAATATTGACCGGGCAACCCAAAATCTACATAAAAACCGCCGAAAGCGGCGTCAAACGGGCGCATGGCTTCTGTCCCGAGTGCGGCACGCCGATCTACGCAACCGCGGTGACGGATCCGCAGGTCTACGGCGTACGCGTCGGCACTTTGCGTCAGAAAGCGGAATTGCGCCCGACCAGACAATCGTGGTGCCGGTCTGCGCTACCGTGGGCGATGAATATCGATTCGCTGCCGCAAACCGCGAAGGGCACGCGGTAATAATCAATACGCCGAGCGTCCGCCGTCGGCCGGAATCACCGCGCCGGTAATCATGCGCGATTCATCGGACGCGAGAAACAGCGCGATATTGGCGATGTCTATGGGCTCGCCGAGCCAGAACGGGTATTCCTGCGTGCGGCCTTTCGCGTCCTGGCGATCGATTATCGTGCCGCCGCCTTTGCCGCCAGCCCCGTATTTGGCGACATTGCGCTCGGTCTGGATACGGCCGGCGCAGATCGCGTTCACCCGCACGTTGTTCTGAACATAAGCACCCGCCATCGCGCGCGTCAATGAAAGTATCGCGCCCTTAGCCGAGGTATATACGTGCAAGGGACTGCCGCCGCGCAGCGCGGCGCCTGACGACATATTGATCACGGTGCCGCCGCCCGCCTTGATGATCTCGGGCACCACGCGCCTTCCACACAGGATGGTGCCGTACAGATCGAGCGACATGGTGTGCTTCCACACCTTGTCGATATCGACTTCTGTGACGAGGCCATCCTCCACGCTCGACCCGCCCGCACAGTTGTAAAGGATGTCGAGCTTGCCGAATTGACTGACGGCCTTCGCCACCGCACTTTTCACGCTGGCCTCCTGCGTGATGTCGGTGTGAATGAAAATCGCCTCACCGCCCTGATCGCGCACCGCCTGCGCCGTCGCCGCGCCCTTTTCCTCGTTGATTTCGATCACCGCCACCTTGGCGCCTTCGCGCGCGAAGAGTGACGACGCTACCTTGGCGATCCCCGCCCCCGCGCCGGTTATAAAAGCGCATCTGCCCTGCAACCTGCCCCTGCCGCCCTTGCCTTCACTCATTGTTGTGCCTCGCCTTTTTTATTCATCAACGCTCGATCATTTTGTCAGGTCTTCACGCCGATCAATATCCTGCAACACCCCCGGATCGTCGCACTCGATCAGCACCAGTTCATTTTTATGCGCAGCGATAATGTCACGCGCACCGGCGTCACCGCCGAGCGCCGCCAATTGCGCGCCGAAACGTTTGCCGAGACCGACCGGATGTCCGCGCTGTCCCTGATACGCCGGCGCAACGAGTTCCCTGCCCGCCTGCAACTCTTGCGCAATTGCCGCGATGGTCGCGCTTTTGATCGACGGCATGTCGGCGAGCGCGATGATCCAGCCGTCTGCGCTGCGCCGCTGGGCCACGCCGTGAGCGAGGCTCGCGCCCATGCCGCGCGCGGCATCCGAAAACATCGTCACGCTGCAACCTTCCTGCTCGAGCATATCAGCAAGCGGAAAATCACCGAGCTTGACGACCGCCACCACCGACAGCCCCGACGCTACAAGGTTACGCGCCGCCTGTGCGCCAATGGCGACGCCGTCGGGCATGGGATGCAGCAGCTTGTCGCCGCCGAAACGCGAGCCCGCGCCCGCGGCGAGGAGGATTGCGGAGATTTCCAGAATATCCCTTCAAATACAGAATTTAGGTGATTCGGTAAAAATATTCCGTCGTCCCCGCGCAGGCGGGGACCCAGGAAGAAAAAATGCCCCCATCCTACCTTCCCCCGCAAGCGGAGGAAGGGGATACCCGCCTGCGCGGGAATGACGAGGCTATGAGAATGCTTGCGCACAATTACGCAATCCTCGATAGCCGTGAATGCCATTATAATTAAGTTCGCGATATTGAGCGGACGCATTGCGTCCGCTCAATATCGCTCCCCGCCACTTAACAACAATAACGAGACGGAAGATGCCCAAACTCGCCGCCAACCTGACCATGCTGTTCAACGAAGTCGATTTTCTGGACCGCTTTGCGGCTGCCGCCAAGGCCGGCTTCAAGGGCGTCGAATATCTGTTTCCATACGATTACGACAAGAACGTGCTAAAGCAGAAACTTGCCGATAACAAACTGACGCAGGTGCTGCACAACTTGCCGGCGGGCAACTGGGGCGCGGGCGAGCGCGGTATCGCTTGCCACCCGGACCGCGTAGCTGAATTCGAAGCGAGCGTGGACAAAGCGATCGACTATGCAACAGCGCTGGGCTGCAAGCAGCTCAATTGCCTGGCCGGTGTGCGTCCGTCGGGCCTCGATCCGATCGACGCGCGCGAGACTTTTGTCAAAAACCTGCAATTCGCAGCAGTGCGGCTCAAGGCCGCCGGCATCAAGCTGCTGATTGAAGCAATCAACACGCGCGACATACCCGGCTTCTTCCTCTGCAACACGCAGCAGGCGGTCGACATCATCAAAGCGGTCGGCTCCGACAACCTGTTCGTGCAGTACGACATTTACCATATGCAGATCATGGAAGGCGATCTCGCACCGACCATCGAGAAGCATCTCAAACTTATTCCGCATATGCAGCTCGCCGACACACCGGGCCGCCACGAGCCCGGCACCGGCGAAATCAATTACGG
>CANJHY010000161.1:0-10691 GCA_947474275.1 Betaproteobacteria bacterium | reverse complement strand
CGCACTTTCAAAAAATTCGTGGGGTGATGACGATGAATCCGCTATCAAAATGTTGTCTTGCCATGGCGTTTGCAGCGCTGGCACCCATGCAGGCTCTCGCGCAGGCGTGGCCCTCCAAGCCGGTGAGACTCGTTGCGCCCTTCGGTGCCGGTTCAGTGCTCGACACCATGATGCGCGCGATGCAGAACGAATTGTCGGCGGCACTCGGCCAGCCGGTCATCATCGAATCGCGACCGGGCGCTGGCGGCACCGTGGGCACTCTGGGTGTTGCCAAGGGCCCGGCGGACGGTTACACCTTCCTGATCGCGGCCAACAGCCACAACATCAACGGTTCGGTGTATTCGAACCTTGCCTACGATCCGCTGAAGGATTTCACGGCGGCAGCCTCGGTCGGTATCACTGGCTACATCATGATGGTGCCGGCATCGTTGGCGGCAAAAAACATCGGCGAGTTCATCCAGCTCGCCAAGGCGAAGCCCGGCATGGTTTATCCGTCGGCCGGCAAAGGCAGTGCCACGCATTTGTCGATGGCGTACCTCGTGAACATGGCAGGCATCGACATGCTGCACGTGCCATACAAGAGCACCGGCGACGCAGTGCTTGAAGTGATGGCAGGCCGCGGCGCAGCGATGATAGGCGCGAATATCGCGGTGATGCCGTATGCGAACGACAGCCGCGTGCGCCTCCTGGGTGTCACTACCACGGCGCGCAGCAAGTTTCTGCCCGAGGTGCCGACGCTGTCTGAAAGCGGCCTGCGCGGCTACGAGTTCGACAGCTGGCTGGGATTGCTGGCGCCCGCAGCCACGCCGCGCGAAATCGTCGAGCGCATGAATGCTGAAATCGGCAGGCAGTTGCGCAACCCGGAGGTGGCGGAGCGTCTGGCCAAGCAGGGCATAGAGACCCGCGCGATGACGCCCGAGAACATGAACAAGATGCTGGTGGTCGATTTCGAGCGCATGGCGAAAGTGGTGAAGATAGCCGGCGCGAAAGAAGAATGATCTGACCGGCGCAGCCGGCCGCGTACGTTTCATGATCCGTGGCGAGGTCGCCGCAACCGTCGAAAAAAGTTAAAGACGATACGCAACCGCCGATGGACGCAGATGAACGCAGATAAGTTCTAAATGCCCCAAAATGAAACTGCAGTGACTCTGGTTTTTATCGGCGTGAATCGGCGTCTATCGGCGGTTGCTTTCCGTTTTTTTAAGATGATTTAAAATTATTCACGATCGGGAGATAGCGCAATGTGCCGTTGGTTAATGGTGTTGATTTCTTTGCTGGGCGCGGCGGGCGCGGCGGGCGCGATTGCGCAGAGCTATCCGCAAAAACCGGTGCGCCTGGTGGTGCCGTTCGCGGCGGGCAGCGCGACCGATATCGTTGCGCGCCTGCTGGCGCAAGGCCTGTCCGAGCGCATGAAAGCGACTTTCGTGGTGGAAAACCGCGCGGGTGCAAACGGCTCCATCGCCGCAGAATACGTGGCAAAAGCTGCTGCCGACGGCTATACGCTGATGGTGGCGACCACCAGCTCGCATTCGCAGGCGTCGTTGATGATGAAAGGCGTGACGTACGACGGGCTCAAGGATTTCACGCCGATCGCCGGCGTCGGCGGCGTGCCGTTCGTGATCGTGGTGCACCCGTCGCTGCCGGTGAAGAACGTGCGTGAACTGATCGCGTTTGCCAAAGCGCGTCCCGGCCAGCTGACTTACGGCACGCCGAGCGGTACCGCGACGATCTGCATGGAAACTCTCAAGCTCAAGACCGGCATCGACCTGGCGCAGGTTTCGTACAAGAGCAGCCCACAGGCAGTCACCGAACTCATCGCCGGGCAGATCACTTCGATCTGCTCGGACTTCGCGACTGCGGCCACGCATATTGCATCCGGCAAAGTCCGCGCACTGGCGATGACGACTGACAAGCGTTCGTCCGAACTGCCGAATGTGCCGACGCTGAAAGAATCGGCGGGTGATTTTCCAGAAATCCGCTCGTGGCAGGGCGTAGTCGGCCCGCGCGGCGTGCCGCGTGAAATCGTCGAAGCGCTCAGCAAGGAAGTGCTTGCGGTTACTGCCGTGCCAGATTTCCGCACCCGGCTGGCGCCGCTGGGTTTCGAATTGCTGCCGCTCAACGCCGCGCAGCTCAGCGCTTATATGGCCAGCGAGTTCGACAAGTGGGCGAAGCTCGCCAAAGCGGCGCGCATCGAGCCCCAATAGCTGAAAGGTATTCCGATGGCCGAAAAATCCGCAACTGTTTCTCCTGAGGCACGCGCGTTGCATGGGAAGTCGATCGTGCTCGACGGGCTGACGCCTTTTTACACGCTGGACGAACCGTATACCGCGAGCCTGCTCGAAGGAGGCATCAGCGGCGCTCTGTTGAGCGTCGTGTCGGATGCAACGTGGGACGTGACCCTGCAGCGTACCGAGACAGCGCTGGAGAAGATTGAAAAGAGCCCGCACCTGATGCTCGCCACCAAGGCGGCCGACTTCAAGACCGCCAAGGCTCAGGGCAAGATCGCGATGATGCTGATCACGCAGGCCGTGGACATGATAAGCAACGACCTCAAGCGCGTCGGCATCATGCACCGGCTCGGCTTTCGCATTCTCGGGCTCTGCTATACGTTCGCCAACCTGGTCGGCGACGGCTGCGGCGAGCGGCGCAACGCCGGCGTGAGCTTTCTCGGCCGCGAGTTGATTGCGGCGGTCAACGAATTGCCGATGATGCTCGACGTGTCGCACTCGGGGCATCTGACGTCGCTCGAAGCCGTTGAGCTGGCGCGCGCGCCTTGTGTCACGCACGGCAATGCGTATGCGGTGACGGCCAACGACCGCAACAAAAAAGACGAGGTGCTGAAAATCGTCGCGGCCAAAGGCGGCGTAATTGGCTTGTGCGGGTTGCCGCGCTCCGTGCATCATCCCGACCCGACGCTTGCCCACATGCTCGACCATCTCGATTACCTGGTTAAATTCATGGGCGCCGAGCACGTCGGTATGGGGCTCGATTACGTTGAAGGTTACAAGGACGCGGGCGTCGTCTTGCCGCAATCGGTACGCAACCGCACGCTGCGGCCGGATATTTTCGGCAGCGTGGATGATTTCCTGAACCAGAATTATCCGCGCGGGCTGGAAGACATCCGCAAGACACCCAACCTGACCCAGGGCATGGTGGAACGCGGCTACGACGAGAAAAATATGCGCTGGGTGCTCGGCGAAAGCTGGGTGCGCGCCATCGCAAAAAATATCGGCTGACCGGGGAAAAAGTTACGGGGAGATGCAAGTGAACCAACGTATTCGCCGCACCGTATTGATCGCGACTGTTTTATTTTTTTCCGGCGCCGCGCATGCGCAGACTTATCCGGCGAAGCCGATACGCATCATCGCGCCGTTTTCACCGGGCGCCAGCACCGACATTGTCGGGCGCCTGCTGGCGGCGAAGCTGACCGAAAGCTGGGAGCAAACCGTCATCGTCGAGAACCGGCCCGGCGCCGGCGGCATCGTCGGTGCGACGTTCGTGGCGAAGGCAGCACCAGACGGCTACACGCTGCTGATGGGATCGGTCGGCAGTCTCGGCACGATTGGGTTGCGCAAAAATCCTCCGTACGACCCGGTGAAGGATTTCGCACCAATCACGCTCGGTGTACGTGCCGCAAGCGCATTGGTCATTCATCCGTCGCTGCCGGTCACCACTGTCAAGCAGTTGATCGCCTTTGCGCGTGCGCATCCGGGCGATCTCAATTACGCATCGTCGGGTATTGGTTCGCCCAGCCACCTGGCGATGGAGTTTTTTAATTCGGTGGCGGGTATCAAGACCGTGCACATACCGTTCAAAGGGCCGGCCGAGGCGACCACCGAATTGCTGACGGGCCGTTCGCACATGATCATACAAAGCGCAGTGTCTACTCTGCAGCATCTGCAGTCCGGCCGCATACGCGTGCTGGCTACTACCGGACTCAAACGCATGACCGAGCTCCCGGATGTCCCGACCATGATAGAGGCGGGGGTCGCCGGTTATGATGTCTACGTATGGTATGGCGTGCTCGCGCCCGCCGGCACACCGCAGGAAATCGTCATGCGGCTTAACCACGAGCTGGTGCGCATATTCAATCTCCCCGACATCAAGGCGAAATTGCTGGCGCAGGGCGGCGAGCTGGCAACCGGCAGCCCGGCGGAGTTCACCGAATTCATACGCAACGACGTTGCGAAGTGGAACAGGGTGATACGCGCGGCGAATATCGAGCAGGAGTGAGGTTTTGAGCGTACTGGCATCGCTTCTGCGTTATATCCGACCTCTCTCACCATACGCTCAGGCGTCTTCTTCGATGAAGCAAGCCATTGCATTCGCCGTTCTTGCCTTCGCTGCTGCGGTAGTTTCGGCGCAAGCCTATCCGTCGCGCCTGGTGCGCATGGTGGTCGCGTATCCTGCCGGCGGCAGCATCGATGTCGTCTCGCGTCTCGTCAATCAGCGGCTGACGTCGGCGCTGGGCCAGCAGTTCATCGTCGAGAACCGCGCCGGCGCCGCCGGCAACATCGGCACCGACTACGTCGCCAAGGCCGCTGCCGATGGTTACGTGCTGCTGATGGGCAGTGCAGCTTCGATTTCTTCGGCGCCCGCGGTATATGCAAAGCTGCCGTACGATCCGGTGCGCGATCTCGCGCCCATAATGCAGGTCGCCAACCAACCCAACGTTCTCACTGCGCACCCGTCCGTGCCGGCGAAAACGCTGAAGGAATTCATCGCGCTGGCCAAGGCCAATCCCGGCAAGTTCAATTACGGCTCTTCGGGCATAGGCGCATCGCAGCACATGACCGCAGAGTTGTTCGCAATGCTGACCGGGGTCAAGATCGAGCACATCCCATACAAAGGCGGCACACCGGCGATGACCGACCTCATCAGCGGTCAGATCGATTTCATGTTCACGCCCGCACCCAATGCGATTGCTTTCGTGCAGAGCGGCAAGATTCGCGGCATCGCGGTCACCAGCCTCAAGCGCTCGAGCGCACTGCCCGAATTGCCGACGATGAACGAGTCGGGTTTGCAGGGATTCGAACTGCTGGGTTGGATAGGCTTGCTCGGTCCGGCCGGCACGCCGCGTGAAATCGTCGATCGCCTGAACGGCGAAGTGAACAAGATGCTCGCTGCTGATATCCGGCAGAGGCTGACCGAGCTGGGGCTGGACGCAGTCGGCGGCACACCCGAGCAGTTCGCGGCGTTCATCCGGCAGGACATCGCAAAGTACGCGAAGATAGTGAAAGTCGCGGGCATTCCACCGCAGTAAAACCTGAGGAGTTTCAGCAATGACTTTTGCAATTGCCGCGCGCTGCGCCGAAAGCGGGCGCCTGGGCGTGGCCATTTCAACGCGCGCGCTCGGCGTCACTGCGCGTTGCCCTTTTATCGCACCGGGCATCGGCCTCGTCGTCACCATGGCGCGCACCGATTCGCGGCTGGGTCCGCTCGGCATCAACCTGCTCAAGCTTGGTTACTCGGCTCAACGCACGCTCGACGAGATCGCGGCGAGCGATCCGCACGTTGAATGGCGGCAACTGTGCGTGATCGACCGCGATGGCAACGCCGTGGCACGCACCGGCAGTTCGAATAAAACGTGGTCGGGCGCGGTCACCGACAAGAACCTCGTCGCCATGGGCAACAATCTGAAAAGCGAAAAAACCGCCGGCGATATGGCCAAGGTGTGGCGTAGCGGGGCCAAACTCGCTTTCGCCGAACGGTTGCTGACGGCGCTGGAAGCAGGGCGCGACGCGGGCGGGCAAAACGGCGGGCAGAATTCCGCTGGCCTCGTCATTTACGACCGAGAAATCTATCCCTATTACGACCTGCGGGTCGATGCGCACGATGAGCCGGTGGGCGAACTGCGCCGCGTGTTCGAACTGTATACGCCGCTTGCCGATTATTACTACGGGCGTCCGGGCGACCCGGAAGCTTTCGGTCGCGAGGAAGAATGGCTGGGCAAGCAGGGAAAAAAATCGCCGATTCAGGACAAATGATGGATACGATTACGGCGGATAGAACGGCAGCGGTGAGTGCGACGTTGGCGCGAGTGCGCAAAATAGTCGGCGAAGCGGGCGCTAATCGCGAATCGCTCGAACGCGTCAGAGCGGAACTCATTACATTGGCGCAGCAGCGCGGCTTGTTTCCCGACAGTCATTTTCCGCCGCCGGGAGACAGCGAAGAAGCCACGCTGTACCGGGTCACCGAGGATGCCGACGGCAGCTATGCGCTTTATGTGTACCGGCCCAAGCCGGGCAAGGAAACGCCACCGCACAATCACACGACATGGGCAGTGGTCGCCGGCATCGAAGGCGAGGAACCGACGCGGTTCTACGAGCGTATCGGGCCGGGTGCAACGGCAACTCTGAAGTTGCAGCGGGAGTTTGCGGTGGGGCCCGGTCAGGCGGCTGCCTATCTGCCGGACGATTTTCACAGCATCCATATTCGCGGCGAGCGCGCGATCTGCCATCTGCACCTTTACGGACGGCGGCTTGAGGATCTGCTCGAACGCGAAAGTTACGATGCGGCAACGGAGCGCTTTGTGAAATCGTACGCGAAGCCCGAGGTGCTGGAGCCGCGCGCCTGATTATTCGATTTTCGTTCCCGAGTCTTTCACTGCACGCGTATACCGCACGATTTCGGCGCGCATGTAAGTCGCCAGTTCTTCGGGCGTGCTCGTAATCGGCGTGCCGCCATTGGCGCGCATTTTTTCGTTGAAGTCGGCGGAAGTCGCAATTCGCACTATCTCGCTGTTGAGGCGCTGCACGATCGCCGCCGGCGTGCCGGCCGGCGCCAATATCGCCGACCATGACACTGCCTGCAGGTCGGGGCCTCCCGCTTCCTTGAGGGTCGGAATATCGGGCGCCAGGGGCGAACGCTTGCCTGCGGTGACTGCGAGCGCGCGCAGCCGGCCTGCTTTAATGTAGGGAAAGCACGTAATGAAATCGCCGAACATCAGATCAACCTGGCCGGCAATCAGATCGATTGCCGCAGGCGCCGCGCCTTTATACGGAATGTGCGTAAAGTTCACCTTCGCTTCGCTCTTGAACATCTCGGCGACCAGGTGGGCGGGGCTGCCGGGACCGGCGGATGCATAGTTGATTTTGGCGGGCTGCGTTTTGGCGAGGGCAATCAATTCGCGCACGTTGGTCACCGGCAACGACGGATGCACGACGACAATCAGGGTGCCGGTGTTGATCAGCGAGATCGGCGCGAAGTCCTTGATCGCGTCGTACGGCAGCTTGGCGTGCAGCGCGGGATTGATGCCGAGGGTTGCGCTATTGCCCTGGTAAATCGTATATCCGTCCGGTGCTGCTTTGGCAGCCGCCTCCGTGCCGATGATGCCGGCGGCGCCGGGGCGGTTTTCGACGACGATTTGCTGTCCGAACGCTTCGCCCAGCTTGACGGCGAGCGTGCGGCCTATGATGTCCGCGCCGCCTCCCGCGGGCCACGGGACGATCAGGCGTATGGGTTTGACGGGATAAGTTTGGGCAAGGGCTGCAGTTGACGCGAGATTGCCGCCAACGGCGAGCAGCAACAACGCAGGTGCGATTCGTGAATACATGGGGCTCCGGGTGACAGGGATGAAATGCATGGCGCGCGGGGAACTACTGTCTCTGATGGTATCAAGCGACGACAATTCGAACAACGGGATGCCGACAAGCGGTAAAATAATCGCATCCCCGCTTTACTCTGCCAGGTGCGGTTGGCCTGGCTGAAATATTCCAACTGCAATCAGCATAAGGACGACTCGCATGGCAAATAGACCGACCATCATGGGCACCCGCCACGTTATCGCCGCAGGCCATTATCTTGCCGCGCATGCGGGTTTTCAGATTCTCGAAGCCGGCGGCAACGCGATCGACGCCGGCGTTGCGTCAGGCATCGCTATGGGCGTGCTGCAGACCGACAAGGTGAGTTTTGGCGGCGTCGCGCCGCTGATCGTGTACCTGGCGAAGAAAAAGGAAATCCACTGCATCGATGGCCTTGGTGTATGGCCGAAAGCGATCACGCCGGATTTTTTCCAGAAATTTCACGGCGGAAAAATACCTGCGAACGAATTGCGCAGCGTAGTACCGGCGGCGCCCGATTCGTGGATCACGGCGCTCGAGCGCTTCGGCACCATGAGCTTCGGCGAAGTGGCGTCGGCGGCGATTCGTTTCGCCAGTGAAGGTTTTCCGATGTATCCATTGATGTCGGAATTTATCACCATCAACCAGGCTTCTTACGAAAGCTATCCGGCGAGCAAAAAAATATTCCTGCCCAAAGGCAAGCCGCCGTTGCCCGGCGAAATGTTCGTGCAGGCCGATCTCGGCCGCACGCTGCAGTACATGGCCGACGTCGAGAAAGCGAACCGCCGCAAGGGACGCCGGCTGGCACTGCGCGCCGCGCGCGACGCGTTCTACAAGGGCGACATCGCGGCAGCCATCGTCAAGCATCACAAGAAAGTCGGCGGCCTGATGCGCATGGAGGATTTCGCCGAGTTCAGCATTAAATTCGAACCGACGGTGAAAGCGAAGTTCAACGGCGTCGAAGTGCACGCCTGCGGCCCGTGGTCGCAGGGGCCGGTGTTGCCGATGGCGCTCAATATCCTGAAGAACGACAACCTGCAGGCGCTTGGACATAATTCGCCCGAGTACATCCACGTCGTGACCGAAGCGCTGAAGCTCGCGTTTGCCGACCGCCACCAGCATTTCGGCGATCCGAATTTCATCAAGGTGCCGATGAAGGGGTTGATGTCGGACAAGTACTCCGAGTATCGCCGCGGCATGATCAACGCCGACCGCGCGTGGCCCGGCATGCCACCCGCGGGTGACCCGGCAACACTGGCCAATCTGCCGGACCGGTGGATGACGCCGGCGCAAGCTGACGAAGCTCCGGGGCCCGGCGACACAACTTATACCTGCTGCATCGATCGCCACGGCAATGCGTTTTCGGCGACGCCGTCGGACGGTTCCAATAATTCGCCCGTCATCCCCGGCGTCGGCCTGGTATGCTCGGGACGTGGCACGCAGTCGTGGTCGGACCCGACCCACCCTTGTTCGGTTGCGCCGGGCAAGCGACCGCGCCTGACGCCGAATCCCGCACTCGCATTCAAGAACGGCAAAGTGCTAATGCCTTTTGGCACGCCGGGCGGCGACGTGCAGCCGCAGGCGATGCTGCAGGTGTTCCTCAACGTCAATGCATTCGGTATGGATGCGCAGGCGGCAATCGAAGCGCCGCGCTTCGCCAATTACAGTTTCCCGGGCTCGTTCGAGCCGCATGCGTACTATCCGGGCCGCCTGTATATGGAAGGACGCATTCCCGCCGCCACCGGTAAAGTGCTGAAGCAACTCGGCCACAAAGTGCATTGGTGGGACGATTACACCTGGCTCGCCGGTGCGCCGTGCACTATCGTCGTCGATCACAAAACCGGCATCCTGCATGGCGGCGCCGATCCGCGCCGGCCCGCTTATGTGCTGGGGTGGTGATGGATGTTAAAGGCAAAAGCAACCGCCGATAAACGCCGGTGAACGCCGATAAATTCCAGTTTGACAGAGCACTTATCCAGCCTAATTCTGTCCGCTATTCGATTTTTTTTCATCCGCATTCATTCGGCGTTCATCCGTGTTCATCGGCGGTTCCATTTCGATTTTGAGGTAATGGGGGAAGCATGAAGCGTCTTTTCGCCGCAGCATTGGTCATCGTCGCGTCCGCACCGTGCAATACCGTCGCTGCGCAAACCCAGATCACGCGGCCGATCCGTTTCATCGTGCCGTACGTGCCCGGCGGTGGTACCGATACGCTGTCGCGTCTGCTCGGACCTTTCATCAGTGATGAGTTCGGCCAGCAGGTCGTGATCGACAATCGAGCGGGCGGCAGCAGCACCATAGGCACGTTGATCGTCGCGCGCGCGGCACCCGATGGCCACACCATAGGCATGATAGACGCGGCGTTCGTCGTCAATCCGAGTTTGCTGGGTAAATTGCCGTACGACACGCTGAAGGATTTCACACCGGCCGTGCTGGTGGCCACCGCGCCGCTGGTGCTGGTCGTGCATCCTGCGGTGGCGGCGAAAAGCGTGCGTGAACTCGTGGCGCTCGCAAAGTCAGAGCCGGGAAAATTGAATTTCGGTTCGGCAGGCAATGGCACGGCGGTGCATCTCGCCGGCGAGCAACTGCGCGCGGTGGGCGGTGTCGACATCCGGCATATTCCGTACAAAGGCGCGGGCCAGTCGCTGACCGAATTGCTGGGCGGGCAGATTACCATGGTGTTCGCCACGCAAAGCGGCATCCGGCCGCATGTTGCGTCCGGCCGGTTGCGCGCGCTGGCGATTACGAGTCCGAAGCGCACTCAGGCCATGCCTGACGTCATGACGTTTGCCGAAGCGGGTTACGCGGCAATCGACGCCGTCACCATCAACGGCATACTGGCGCCCGCCAATACGCCGAAAGATTACGTGCAGCGCTTGAACAAGGTCGTGAACGGCGCGCTGAAAAAGCCGGAGATGCAGTCCAAGTTGATCGGTCTCGGGTTCGAAGTCGCCGGCGGCACGCCGGAGGAATTCGCCACCTGGATACGTACGGAAATCGTGAAGTGGGCCAAGGTCGTCAAGGATTCCGGCGCCAGGGCTGAAGGGCTTTAAGTCGCCATGACGATCAAGTCCGTCACACCAATCGCGCTCAATCTGCCGTTCGACGTGGGCGGGCCCAAGCCGCTGT
>CANJHY010000160.1:0-10814 GCA_947474275.1 Betaproteobacteria bacterium | reverse complement strand
TAAGCCCCAACAGTTGTTCGTACAGCATGGTGTCTTTCATCTCAATCTCCGCAAGTCAGTTTGCAATCCCCGCATTTTGTTACACCGGGAACAACATGAAATAGGCCAATTGAGTAAAAAATCACAGTACATTTAACGAAGAACCATTAATAAATTCCTGCCGAACGCAAGAGTCATAGAGTTGGAGGCGCCTCACTTCATGCTGCTGGCGAGGCCCATAGAGTCGGCGGCACGCGTCGAGGCGTTCGTGCGCGATGTCAGTTTTTCGTTCTGACCCGTCTTTCGAATTTGAGCGCGCGCAAAAACTGCGCGGCACTCAACGTAAATGTCAAGCAATCCGCCCCCCGGGCGCCGAGTTGGGTGCTGGCAGGTTTTAACGAGGCAGCGAAAACCGCGACACGAACCGCCAGATTTCCGTGTTCGCGTCGATAACGTTGGTTGTAGGTTCCAGCAGTTTCTTGTGAGCAGTTTTGGCACCGGGCCAGCCGTGGCCCGCGCCGGTCAGTTTACATAACGCCACTTCTGCGCCGTCGCGGCAGTGCCCATAGACGAGCAGTCGCGCGGTATGGCCGGCGGCTTCCTTGAATTGCTTCTCTTCCGCCGACGTCGAACACCCGTTGTTCCGCACCCATGCAGACAACATTGCATCGACGGATTGGTGCATGATGCGATTGTTGGTCATCGGAAACGGCGGGCCGAGTCCGCCGGGATAAAGGGCGCGCGGGTCGTCTACGCTGTGTATGTGCAGCATGGGCACTGCTCTCGCGGCGCGGATTGGGGGCACATGAACGCCGGCGACGCCTGCGCCTGCCGCGATTTTGTCCGGCAGTTCTGCGCCGAGACGTTCGGCCATCATGCTGCCGTTGGAATAGCCGGTAACGTAGATGCGCCGTAAGTCGATACTGGCTCGTTTGGCGAGATCGTCGATGAGCGCGGAGATGAACCCGACATCGTCGATTATGCGGTCCATAGCGTACGAACAGCAATTGCCGGCATTCCATGTCAGCAGGCGGTTGGGCAGGACGCCGCTGCCGTTCGGGTAGATGGCGATATAGCCGTCGCGATCGGCGGCTGCATCCATGCCCGAGCTTTGCCGCTGCTGCTGCTGCGCGTTGCCGCCACCGCCGTGCAGGCTCAATACGACGGGCAGTGGTCCGGTAACCGCCTGCGGCGGCACGTGGACCAGATAATTGCGAACTTTACCGCCGACCGGCAACTCAAACTGAAAATCGCCCGGCGGCAGCGCCGCTGCCCACACCGGTGAGCAGGCGATGAGAGCCAGGAGATACGCCGTTAGACGCTGCACGAACTTGGTCATGGTTGTTGGCCCAGTTTTGCATCCGGGCATTGCGCTGGCATGTAAGTATTATTATCCGTATTCGACTATAACTCATCTCAAAAATACAATACCGACAAGCAACCGCCGATTGACGCCGATGTAATTGGTGATGAGTGAAGGGTAATGGGTAATGAGTAATGAGATAAGGGTGAGTTACGCATTGCCCCTTGCCCGTTCCTCATCACGATTTGAATTGTCTTCAATCTTATCGGCGTTCATCTGCGTTTATCGGCGGTTCCAAATTGTTTTTGAAACTGTTTTATCTTAAAGGAAGCAATCATGAACGCTACATCGATCCGTAGTATCCCGCGCGCGCTGCTTGCAGCATCGGCACTGGCGTTTGCCCTTTGTGGATATTCCCACGCCGAGGGTGAGGTCAAGCCGCTGCCGAATCCCACGCTGGATGCGCCGGTGGCGAAAACCTCCGGGCAGCAGACCGCGGTGTTCGCCGCCGGCTGCTTCTGGGGTATTGAAGCGGTGTTCAAGCACGTGAATGGCGTGATTTCTTCCACGTCCGGTTATTCGGGCGGCAGCGCGGACACCGCCACTTATCAAAAAGTCAGCGGCGGTTTGACCGGCCACGCCGAGGCCGTCAAAGTGGTGTTCGATTCCTCCAAGGTTTCTTACGGCACGCTGTTGAAGGTGCTGTTCTCCGCCGCGCATGACCCCACGCAGTTGAACCGGCAGGGGCCGGATTCGGGCACGCAATATCGTTCGGCGATTTTCACGACGAGCGACGAGCAGCAGAAAATCGCCCATGCCTATGTGGGTCAATTGAAGGTTTACCAGGTCTATGCACAGCCCATCGTCACGCAGATCGTGCCGCTGAAGGCTTTTTACCAAGCCGAGGACTATCATCTTGATTACCTTGCGCGCAACCTGAGCCAGCCTTACATCGTGCACAACGACCTGCCCAAGCTTGCCGCGCTGAAGCTGAATTTCCCCGCGCTTTATCGCAGCAACTAACGCGCCAACTATCGCGGCAACTGAGTGTCGCCGGTAGCGTGGCGATGAAAACAGGCGGAGAATAAGCCGTATCATCCTTGCTACGCGGGAAGGGCTATGAAATCCGGCAAATGTCCGAAATGCGGTTCCGATGAGATTTACCGGGGTCGCGGCCACAATCAACGCACTGCGATCAACATCAGCATGCTCAAAATTGCGCGAGTGGACGATTTTGTCTGCGCGGCCTGCGGCCTGACGGAAAGTTATATAACCGATCGCGCGAAGCTCGACGCCATCAAAGAATCCTGGTCCCGCGTACAGAAATGATTGGTGGGCTGGTCGCAAGGCGTAAGGTTTCGCCGGGTGCCGCGACCAATGCGACTAAAAATAGAGAGAAGTGACATGACCGACTATCGCAAAACCCCTGAAGCCGTGGCGCGCCTTACGCCGGAGCAATTTCGCGTCACGCAGAAAAGCGCCACCGAAGCGCCCGGCACTGGAGAGCTGCTGCACAATCACGAGCCCGGCATCTACGTTGACATCGTTTCGGGCGAGCCGCTGTTCGCATCGAGCGACAAGTTTGAGTCGGGCTGCGGCTGGCCGAGCTTCACCAAGCCGATCGCGCCGGCGCATGTGAACGAGCTGCGTGACGCGTCGCACGGCATGGCGCGCGTCGAAGTGCGCTCGGTCGCGGGCGACAGCCATCTCGGTCACGTGTTTGACGACGGCCCGCGCGACCGCGGCGGCCTGCGCTACTGCATCAACTCGGCGTCGCTGCGCTTCATTCATCGCGAGGACATGGCGGCCGAAGGTTACGGCGACTACATTGATCAAGTGGAGGAAGTGCAATGAGCATCAACGAACGTGCAGTGCTTGCGGGCGGTTGTTTCTGGGGCATGCAGGATTTGATCCGCAAGATGAACGGCGTGATCTCCACGCGCGTCGGCTACTCGGGCGGCGACGTGGCGAACGCGACCTACCGCAACCACGGCAGCCATGCCGAAGCGATCGAGATCGTGTTCGACCCGGCGAAGCTCACTTATCGCCGGCTGCTCGAATTCTTTTTCCAGATCCACGACCCGACGACCAAAAACCGCCAGGGCAATGACATGGGCGCGAGTTACCGCTCAGCGATCTACTTCACGAGCGACGAGCAGAAGAGCGTCGCCGCCGACACCATCGCCGACGTCGACGCATCCGGCCTGTGGCCGGGGAAAGTCGTCACCGAGGTCGCGCCGGCAGGCCCGTTCTGGGAAGCAGAGCCGGAGCACCAGGATTACCTGCAGCGCATTCCGCACGGCTACACCTGCCATTTCGTGCGGCCGGGTTGGACGTTGCCGGCCAGGGACAAACAGGCTGCGCCTTGAAACAATGAGTTAAAGAATAAGCTTCTATAGCTCAAATTATGAGTTATAGTGAGTTATAGAAAAAGGCGCTATAACTCATGAAATGGAACTGGCAACAGCCGGACTGGCCGCAATTCAGCTATGAAAGAGCGGCCCTCACCGATCTGGAAGCCCGTTTTTTGCGTCAATCGGGAGTCTTTCTCGGGACGATGAGGCATGTCACCGCCGGGGACAAAGACACCCTCGTCGTTGATCTCATGAGCACCGAAGCCCTGAAAACTTCCGAAATCGAGGGGGAAATCCTCGATCGCGGTAGTCTCCAGTCGTCTATCCGGCGCAACTTCGGGCTGGACGAGAAAAACCAAAAAATCCCGCCTGCCGAGCAAGGCATCGCGGAAATGATGGTCGATCTATATAAGACCTTCAAAAAGCCGCTGTCGCACGAGCAGCTATTCGCATGGCACAAGATGCTGATGAAGGGACGCAAAGACCTTCATGATCCCGGCGCATACAGAACGCATGAAGACCTGATGCAGGTAGTATCCGGCCCCGTCCACAAACCCAAGGTCCATTTCGAGGCACCGCCTTCAAAGGCCATGCGCCGGGAGATGACGCAATTCGTCAGGTGGCTGAATAGTACCGCTCCGGATGGTAAAAACCACCTGCCTGCGCTCACCCGCGCGGGTATGGCCCACCTTCACTACGTCTGCATTCACCCCTTTGAAGATGGTAACGGACGTATCGGGCGTGCCATTGCCGAGAAAGTACTGTCGCAATGTCTGGGGCAACCTACATTGATCGCACTATCGCATGAGATACAAGAGCACAAGAAAGCCTATTACGTAAGCCTTGAAAACAACAATAAGGACAATGAAATAACCGATTGGCTCGTCTATTTCGCGAAAACCATCCTTGAAGCGCAGGCCTATACCCAAAAACTCGTCGACTTCCTGATAGAGAAATCCAGGTTCTACGAAAAACTGCGCGGCAAGATGAACGGGCGCCAAGAAAAAGTCATCGCGCGCCTCTTCCGCGAAGGACCAGAGGGTTTCAAGGGCGGGCTCAGCGCCGAGAAATATATCAGCATTGCCAAAACGTCCCGCGCAACGGCTACAAGAGACTTGCAGGACCTGGTTGAAATGGGTGCGCTACTAAAAACCGGGGAGCGCAAATACACCAGATATTCATTACGGATCAAGTGAAGACCCGTAACAACAGGGTCAGGTCTTGAATTATTAGTTTCTTATATTTCAAGATCTGACCCCATAAGCTGACCCCATAAGCTCTGACCCCATAAGCTCCATTCTACAGGCAAGGAGTCAGTCAGAGCGGACAAAAGAGAGAGTGGGTGGCGCGCTTATTTCGTTCGTGCTCGCAACTTCTCATTGGAATTAATTCGCGCTATGATGCGCCGCATAGGAGGTGCGACATGAGCAAGATCGTCATTCATCGCGACCCGGACGTTCAGGGCGGGGTTCCTGTGTTTGTTGGAACGCGTGTGCCGCTGAAGAATTTATTCGATGCAATTGAAGCGGGCGACAGTCTCGACCAGTTTCTGGAGGACTATCCGTCAGTGACGCGCAACCAAGCTATTACGGCATTGGAACTGGCACGGGATGCCGCCTCGGTTCATGCGCCTGCTGCTTGACGAGTCGCTGCCGTGGCGGTTGGCGCGCCTGTTGGAAGGTCATCAAGTGAGTTCGGTGCAACGGGCAGGTTGGTCGGCGGTGAAGAATGGCGAGTTGCTCAAATTGGCATCCGCCTCATATGACGCGTTAATCACCGCTGACCAAAATCTCCAGTACCAACAAAACCTGAGCACATTACCGCTGACAGTTTATGTGCTGGCGGCGCGCAGCACAGCTCTGGTTGATCTGGCGCCCTTAGTTCCGGAGCTACTGGCGCGGCTGCAATCACACAGCGCCAAAAGTGTGGTTCGGATTGCAGGTAAGCACTGACGCGTTTGCTAGTGGAAGCGGAGCGAGGCCAATTCGCGGGGCGCGCTTTTGAACTCAACTTCCAGAGGGCATATCAGGTATGCAATTAGCCAAGCCCTCGCAATTTTGTGATGCTACAGAATTTTTTATTCGACCCTGGCCCGTTTCATTCTGGCAAAAGGCAAGACCTGGCCCCTAGCTTCGGGCCCGGCGGCATTTCAAACAACGGGTAGGCAAACATGGGTTCAACCAGACGCACTTTTCTGCAAACGAAGCCGGGGTTTGTCCCCGGTTATTTTCAGAAATGGTGGTCTGTCCCCCATTGCTTTACGATGCTGACTGCTGCGGCCGTCATGATGTCCAGCGCCTGGACGGCAACTTTCACCGACAAAATGCCTATGTTACCCACCTGTCCGGCTTCCCCGAATTGCGTTTCGAGCGATTCCATCGACGACCACGCGATTGCGGCGTTCCAGTTTGTCGGCCCCGCTGAAAACGCCTGGCGCGCGGCAAAAGAGGCCTTGTTGTCGCTTCCGCGCACGAAAATAGTCACCGAATCGGAGCATGCGTTGCGAGCCGAATCGACCAGCGCGATTTTCAGGTTCGTCGACGACGTCGAATTCGAACTGCGTCCAAAGCAGGGGATCATTGCGGTCAGGTCGGCTTCACGCGTCGGTTACAGTGATTTGGGCGCAAACCGGCGGCGCATCGAATCCATTCGCGCGGTCTACGACCGGCTCATGGCCAGGAAATAACGGTCGCGACTAACAACAGTAACAACAGGGCCTGACCCCATAAGAAACGTGTTTATTTTTTGGCGACAATCGGTAATTTGATGCGTTTCTGCCTCATTCGACCTTGGCGCCGGACGCCTTGACGATCTTCTCCCAGCTCGCGAGTTCCGACTTCAGGAACGCGCCGAACGCCTCGCGCGAATTGCCGACCGGGATAAAGCCCATGTCGACGAGCCGTTTTTGCACGTCGGGCTGCGCGATGATCTTGGTGATCTCGGCATTCAGGCGCTCGAGTATCGGCTCAGGCGTGCCGATCGGTGCGACGAGGCTGGTCCACGTATTCAAGTCGTAGCCCTTGATCCCCTGTTCGTCCACCGTCGCCACGTCCGGCAACTGCGGGATGCGCTTGATCATCGACACCGCGATCGGACGGATTTTTTTCGACTGCACGTGCGGCAGTACAGTGGGCGGCGTTTCCGCGACTATCGTCAGTTGACCCGCGATGAGATCGGTGAGCGCCTGGGTCGCGCCCTTGTACGGCACGTGATTGAGCGTGATGCCGGCGCGCGCGGCGAGCGCCGCGGTGACGAGGTGCGACGTGCTGCCGGCGCCCGACGAGCCGTAGTTCAATTCGCCCGGGTGCCGCTTGGCGAGCCGCAGGTAGTCGTTGAGATTGTGCGCGGGCACCGATGGATTGACGACGAACACTTCGGCGATGGCGACGATTTGCGTCACGGGCGCGAAGTCGCGCAGCGTGTTGTAGCCGATCTTCGGGTAAAGATGCGGATTGATCGCGAGCGCCGCGCTGCCGCCGGCCAACAGCGTGTAGCCGTCGGGCGGCGACTTGGCGCCGATTTCGGTACCCAGCGCGGCGCCCGCGCCGGGCCGGTTGTCGATGACGACTTGCTGGCCGAGCACCGGCGACAAGCGCTCCGCGATAACGCGCGCGATGATATCGGCCGCCTGCCCGGGCGGGAACGGCACGATGATGCGCACCGCGCGCGCGGGCCACTGTTGCGCGGATGCTGCCGCGGCAAACAAACATCCCGCGGCGATCAGCAATGTCTTGATACGTCTGTCGATAATTTTCATCCTGTGTCCCGTTCTCGAAAACGTTTGGGGTCAGACCCCGGTGAAAGAATCATCAAATCAAATAGCTGATGGTGCGGGCTCAGCTCCACGGTTGCCAAGACCGTTCGCTTAACATTCCGGTTCGAACCAAGGTATGCCGTTGTAATTCGAGAGACTCCCCATATGTCCGGGTCGGACCAGCATAACCTATTGATCCGAGGCGATATGCCATTCACATTTCCGCTTTATCTGGTCTTAGGGCGCCATTTTTGTGGCCGGAATCGTTGCTTTAAGAAATGCATCGATAGCTTACCACCACTTCGAACGCCGTTTTCCATGCCGAAATTGGTGCTCTAAGGCCGGAAAGCGGGCGATTGTGAGCGGAGAATATAATAGGGGCGCGGACTTAGCTTGGTCCGACCCGAGGCAAGTTCAGTGCATCAGCGCGGCGGGTTCCGGAAATCGGTCCGCACATCTTCGCGCGTCGCGATCCGGGGAAGTGTTGAACAAGGTGCGGACAATTGCCGAATATACGAAAATCTGCACATCGATTTTTCGAATTCGATCGAGTCATATCATAGGGAGGGTTGGTCCGTGAAGGAAAGACTGCATCTACTGCCATATCAGGCCGGCGCGGCCGTTGCGGCCGCAATCGTGCTGGCTGCGCCGGGCTTTGCGCAGGACGCATACCCGAATCAGTCGATCAAGATCATCGTGCCGTTTTCTGCCGCGGGGGGCACCGATATCACCGCGCGCCTGCTCGGTGAGCAGTTGCGCGCAGCGCTGGGACAACCCGTAGTCGTCGACAATCGACCCGGCAACGCCGGCATGATCGGCACGCGGGCTGTTGCGAAGGGGGCGGCTCCCGACGGCTATACGTTGCTGGTTGCATCCGGCGAAATGGCGGTCAATCCCCATCTCTACAAGGTCATGCCGTACGACTGGGAAAAGGAGCTGGCGCCGATCACCAACCTGGTGACTGTGCCGAGCGTTATCGTTGTGAATGCCGACGTCCCGGCAAGAAACGTCCAGGAACTGATTGCGTACGCGAAGGCGAATCCTAAAACGGTAAGCTACGGCTCGACGGGAGCGGGCGGCATGACGCACCTCGGCATGGAACTCTTCAACAAGATGGCGGGCGTGCAGGTCAATCATGTGCCCTACAAAGGCGCGGCCCAGCAGCTCGCCGACGTGGCAGGCAAGCACATTACGATGACGCTATCCAGCATCGGCGCCACGCTGCCGCTGATCGAAGGCGGCAAGGTGAAGGCCGTCGGCGTCACCTCGCTTGCGCGCGTATCGACGTTGCCGAACGTGCCTGCGGTCGCCGAATATCCGCCGCTGGCGGGCTACGAGTTCATCAATTTCTTCGGCTTTTATGGGCCCGCCGGTATGCCGGATGCGGTCATGCGAAAACTCAATGCTGCGGCGGTCCAGGGATTCAGAAACGTGGAGCTGGGCGCCAAACTGAGGGACCTCGGATTCGAGCCGTCCACCAGCACGCCGGAGCAGTTCCGCGAATTCGTGCGCGCGAGATCCAGGCAGTTCGCAAAGATCATCGTCGATGCGAACGTGCAGATAGAACAATAGTGCTGGGAGCCGGCATCGCCACGCCGCTGCACTATTGCACTCTCGCCGAGGTCACGGAGCGCGTCCGCGCCGGTGAGCTTTCGCCTGTCCGCCTCACGCGCGAATGCCTGGACCGCATCGAGGCGCTCGACGGGCGCCTGCATGCGTTCATCACCGTCACCGCCGGCCAGGCGGTCGAGGACGCTGCAATCGCGGAGCGCGAGATCCGTGCGGGAAAATATCGAGGCCCATTGCACGGAATCCCCATCGCGCTCAAGGACATCGTCTGGACCCGTGGCATACGCACCACGGCGCACTCGCGGATGTTGCAGGATTGGGTGCCTGGGGAAAATGCGACGGTGTACGAAAAGCTGCGTGCGGCAGGCGCCGTCCTGCTGGGCAAGACATCGCTGCACGAGTTTGCCTACGGCAACCCCGTGCGGGACGAGCCGTTCCCCGCCGCGCGCAATCCGTGGAATACGGACTATGCGCCGGGAAGGTCGAGCAGCGGATCCGGGGCGGCGGTCGCGGCAGGGATGTGTTTTGGCGCCATCGGCACCGACACCGGCGGTTCGATCCGTCACCCGGCAGCCGTGTGCGGCATCGTCGGCATGAAACCCACCTATGGGCGGGTGAGCTCGTTTGGAATCATTCCGCTGGCCGCGGAATTCGATCATGCGGGACCGATGACGCGCACCGTGCGGGACAACGCGCTCATGCTGCAGGCGATCGCAGGCTACGATGCGCAGGATCCGACGTCCGTCGAGCAGCCGGTGCCGGAGTTCAGCGCCGAAATCGGACGGGATCTGCGCGGAGTAAGGATAGGCGTTCCGCGCAGCTTTCTGGAGTCGCTGCCGATGGACGCCAGCATTGCGGGCGTGTTCGGGGAAGCTTTACGCGTGCTGTCGGATCTCGGTGCACAAATCGAAGCGATCGAGGTCGATGGTCTCGGGTCCGCGCTGCAGGCCGGCGCAATGCTGGTGGTGAATCACGCCTATCAATACCATCGCGATAACCTCGTGCGGCATCCCGAAAAATATGGCAAGGCTTTCCGTGAGCGCGTCCTCAGGGCGGCAACCTTCACGGACGGGCAATTGAGCTCGGCAAACGAAGCGAGATTGCGCCTTTGCGCGCAGTTCCGCGCGATATTCGCTTCGGGGTTGGCCGCCGTTGTCAGCCCGGCCAAGGAGTTCGACGCTGAAACCATGCAAACTCTTTACGACGATCCCGTCGACGTGCGCGCGGGCACCATTCGCATATACAATCTGACCGGATCGCCGGCGCTGGCGCTTCCCATGGGATTCGACAGCAAGGGCATTCCGGCAGGCATTCAGATCGCGGGCCCGCATTGGAGCGAACCTCTGCTCTACAGGCTGGGGGCGGCCTATGAATCCGCAACAGGCTGGGCCGACCAGCATCCGCAAGGCGTTTTCAGGTAAACGACGCCTGGTAGATGCTGTCGACTGAGGAATCGAACATCTTGTTGAGGTCGGCATCCGACTGCTGCGCGGTCAGGCAATGTCAACTGGATCGCCAAGGGTTGCCGACGTTGGTGTGCTAAATTAGTTTCGCGTAAACGCAATCCGAACCTGGCCACTTTTATTGCTCGTCGCTCGTGCGACTTTATTTAGAGTGCCTAACAACAGGGTCAGGTCTTGAATTATTAGTTTCTTATATTTCAAGATCTGACCCCATGCTTCTGTTTAGACGAGCAACGAAGATAGCGCCGATTCTGGCTGCAACCCTTTCGGGCTGGCACGAGTTTTGGCCTGTAGCTCCCGGATCTCGGCGAAAGGGTTTTGTCTTTGGGGCGGAGACGGGAGCCGTGCGGCGCATCGCGATCACGGGAGCCACGTCACCGTTCCCGCAAACG
>CANJHY010000159.1:0-10932 GCA_947474275.1 Betaproteobacteria bacterium | reverse complement strand
CAATGATGGTGGTGGCGGTGAACTGATAGAGCAGGCCGACAAGAGTCTTTATTGCGCAAAACGAAAAGGTCGGAATCGGGTGGAAGCCTTCGGCGAGCTATGTGATAGCGGTTTTGTTGGTTCGGAATAGCGAAAAGGTGGCTCGACCGCGCGCTGCCCGACGCCGGTCATGCTTTTAGATTTAAAAGTCTGAGTGCATTGTCAAAATAACTCTTGCATTTGCCATCTTCCGAGAAATAAAAGCCAGGAACTCGAGCACGATCTGCAGACCGATGCGGCGTTTATTCATTTGCCTCTCCCCTGCCGACTATTATGCCCAAACATTCCAGGCACCACAGGTCGGGGAATTTTGGCCAGCAGCCGGATGCAGAGTGACTATTAATCGGCTAAACGAAACGTAACAGCGAGCGTCAGGATTTTCCCGCTGGCAGTCGTTCATGACTAAAGCAGCATCAAGTGTGGGCTCAGAATGAAACACGCCACCCGTCGCCGCTGCAATGCGGGCGCGACCTGCAATTACGGCGCGAGCGGCGGCACTATCGGGTCGGGCCGCGCGCCGGGTTTCACCATCAGCATCTGCACATCGCCGATGACGCGCTCGTCGAAGCCGCCTTCGCAATAGCAGAGATAGAACTCCCACATGCGGATGAACTCATCGCTGTAGCCCAGGCCACGTACGCCATCGATGTTCGCGAACAGGTTTTCGCGCCAGCGCTTCAATGTAGTCGCGTAATGCGGCCCGATGTCTTCCAGATGAAAAACCCGCATGTCGGTGACACGCGCAATCGACTCGCTCATTACCGTCACCGATGGAATACAGCTGCCGGGAAAAATATAACGCTGAATGAAGTCCACCGCGTCGCGCGCCGCGGCGTAGCGCTGGTCGGCGATCGTGATGGCCTGCAGCAGCATCATGCCGTCGGGCTTGAGCAGTTCGCCGCATTTCCGGAAATAGGTGTCGTAAAACCGGTGTCCGACCGCTTCTATCATTTCGATCGACACCAGCTTGTCGTAGCGCCCGGTGAGGTCGCGGTAATCTTCGCGCAGCAAGGTAATGCGGTCCGCGAGGCCGGCGGCCTCGACCCGTTCGCGCGCGAGCTGGTACTGCTGGCCTGAAATCGTGGTGGTCGTGACGCGGCAGCCGTAGTGGCGCGCCGCGTGCAATGCAAAACCGCCCCAGCCGGTGCCGATTTCTAGCACGTGGTCAGACGGTTTGAGATCGAGCTTGCGGCAGATGCGGTCGAGCTTGGCGAGCGACGCTTCTTCCAGCGTCATCCCGGCACGCTCGAACACCGCGCTCGAATACATGAGTGTCGGGTCGAGAAACAGGCGGAAGAATTCGTTGCCGAGATCGTAATGCGCGGCGATATTGCGCCGGCTGCCTGTACGTGTGTTGCGCGCGGTCCAGTGCAACGCGCGCTGCAAAGGCGCGGTGATGCGCGCGGCGCCGGTTTCCATGCCGTCGAGCACGGCGCGGTTCTGCAGCAGGATGCGCATGAGCGCGGTGAGATCGTCGACGCTCCAGTAGCCCTGCATGTACGCCTCGCCGGCGCCGATCGAGCCACCGAACGCAATCTCGCTGTAGAAACGCGGATCATGCACGCGCACGGTCGCGCCAAGTCCGCCGGCTTTGCCGTAGCGCTCGACGCTTTCACCATCGATCAGCGTCAGTGCGCCGTGTTCAAGACCGCTCAGCCGGCTGCGCACCAATCGCGCGGCAACACCGTCGAGAAAATGCGGCTTGGGCGTCGCCCGCAAAGGCATATGCAATTGTCGATACTCTGCTGCCGTCGTCTTCATGTCGATTTCGCCGCGCGGGCGCCTCGTTGTGCAATGGATATTGACTGCTCTTCGCCGCGCGATGGCAGCCCGGCCGGATGGGCATGAACCGGCACGCCTTTGAGCCACAGCTTGAGCGCCTGCCAGTGGATCGCGATGACGACCCGCACGGTCATCAGCGGAAAACGCGCGAGCATGCCGGCAAGCTGCAGACCGCTGACCGGCGCACGCTTCAACTGCATGGTCGAATCGAAAATTTTGCCGTCGCACACGTGCCGCGACTGCGGCGCGCCATGCAGCGCCATATGCACGTTCAAGGTCGTATCCGGCGCGCTGAAACCCCAGTCGTAGGCGAGGTCCATCGGCATGAAAGGCGAAACGTGCATCGCCTTCGCACTGCGATAGCGCCGGTAGTTCCCGGCCAGCACCTGCGACGGCTCGCTCAGCACGTAGCAATGGCGTTCACCCCACGGCGTGTTGTTGACTTCCGCAACGATGGTCTCGACCCGGGTGTCCTCAGCGTCAAAACAATAATAGAAACTCACCGGATTGAAGCAATGGCCGAAGTAGCGCAGGTGCGTGAGCAGACGGATCGGGCCGCTGGGGCGTAGCGCCGTGCGCGCTTCGACCAGGTCACGCACCGCGACGTCCAGCGGGATCGCCGTATCGCCGAGATGATCGGCGCGATCGAAACGCGCCAGCGCCTTTTTTCGCGTCGACCACAGCCAGCGCCCGCGGAACACCGTATCGAGCTCCGCCAGGTCGAGGTACATGAAGTACAGGCGGTAGCGGAACTCATGCTCCTGCGGCGCAAAGCGGCGGTGCCTAAGCCACCCGTGATAGATCGCGCTGTGCATGGGCTGTACTCTCGAAATGGCGCAAGGCGTCGATGGCGCTCACTACGCCGTCCTCGTGAAAACCGAAGCGCCAGTAGGCGCCGCAAAAGTAGGTGCGGCGCGCGCCGTTTACCTCCGCCTGCCGCTGCTGCGCAGCGACGCCGGCAGGCGTGTAAAGCGGATGGTGGTAGACCAGCCGCTTGATGATGCGGTCGGGATCAATGCCCGCGCTGTGATTGAGCGTCACGCAAAACGTCTCGCGCGAAACAAGGCTTTGCAGGATGTTCATGTTGTAAGTCAACGCGACCCGCTCGCCTTCTTCGCGCAGCACGTGGTAGTTCCACGCCGCCCACGCCCGGCGCGCACGCGGCAACAGCGATGTATCGGTGTGCAGCACCGCCTCGTTTTCCTGATAGGGAATGGCGCCCAGCACTTCGCGCTCGAGCGGCGTCGCATCGGCGAGCAGGCGCAAGGCCTGGTCCGCATGACAGGCAAGGAACAATTGATCGAAACGTGCGGCTTCCGCGCCGCGCGCCTTGACCATCACGCCATCGGGCATGCGCCGTACGGATTCGACCGGCGTATTGAGCCAGACGCGGTGGCGAAACGGCGCCACCAACTTTTCCACGTAACGCGCCGAGCCGCCGCGGATCGCGCGCCACTGCGGCCGCGCATTCACCGACAACATGCCGTGGTTGTGAAAAAAGCGCACGAAATAGCGCGCCGGAAACGCCAGCATGCGCGCGGGATCGGTCGACCAGATCGCAGCGCCCATCGGCACCAGGTAATCCGTGATGAACTCGCGGGAATAGGCGTGCGCCCGCAAATACTCGCCGAGCGCTACCTCGGCACCACTTTCCAGCAGGCGCGGCGCTTCGCGGTTGAAACGCATGATGTCGCGCAGCATGCGGTGAAACGACGGCCGCAGCAGATTGCGCCGCTGCGCGAACAGGGTGTTGAGCGTGGTGCCGTTGTACTCGAGCCCGCTCGCCTCGTTGCGCACGCTGAAGCTCATCGCGCTTGCCTGCGACTCGACCCCCAGTTCGTCGAGCAACGCAATGAAGTGCGGATAAGTCCAGTCGTTGAACACGATGAAACCGGTGTCGATGGCGTGACTTTCGCCATTCAGTTCGATCGCGTGCGTGTGCGTGTGGCCGCCGATATGGCCGCCAGACTCGAACACCGTAATGTCGTGGTCACGGTGCAAACGGTGCGCAACCACGTTGCCGGCGATGCCGCTGCCGATGATGGCGATTTTCATGCGGGCGCTCCGCTCTAACGCCGCGCGTTCAGCATTGCGGCGGGCACCTGCTTCAAGTCCCAGATGATGCCAAGTGCTGCCAGCAGGCGCAGCCCGTAGTATGTAAAGTCGATCTCCCACCAGTAAAAGCCCTGGCGCGCCGCGCCCGGATAGTGGTGATGGTTGTTGTGCCAGCCTTCGCCAAAAGTCAGCAGTGCGAGCCAGGGGTTGTTGCGCGAATCATCGCTCGTCGCGTAACGACGGCGGCCGAAGCGATGGGCCAGCGAGTTGGTCGTGAAAGTCGCGTGATACAGCACCACGGTCGAAATGCAGAATCCCCACACGACAAACTGTAGTCCGTTGGTCGCGAGGCCCGGCGCAAAGTGCGCGAGTAAAGCGCCCACAGCATACAGCGCTGCGGCCAGCGCCAGCGGCACCAGCGCGTCGAAGCGGTCGAGAAAACGCAGTTCCGGGTAACGTAAGAGATCGGCGATCAGCGCATGCCGCGCGGCGAAATTCTTGCGCGCCATGAACCAGCCCATGTGGCTCCACCAGAATCCATGCTGGCGCGCCGAGTGCGCATCTTCCGGCTCGTCTGCATGCGCGTGGTGATGGCGATGGTGCGATGCCCACCACAACGGGCCGCGCTGCACGGCCGACGCGGCGAGCAGCGCGAACACGAATTGTGCGGCGCGCGAGGTGCGAAACGCGCAATGCGAGAAGTAGCGGTGATAAAAGCCGGTGATTGCAAACATGCGCAGCGCGTAGAGACCCGCCGCGACGGCAACTGCGGTGGCACTCACGCCGACCCACAACACCGCCAGGCAGGCAAGATGCAAACCGACGAAAGGCACGACACGCGTCCAGTCAATCTGCCGCGCCTGCGCGCCGTCGCGCGAAATCTGCGCGGCCCCGGCGCTGCTGTCGAACCAGCATACGATGCTGCTCCACAGGCGCGCGTGCCACGGCTTGCCGGTCATTTCCATTGCTGGGGCACCTTGAGGACCTGCTTGATGTCATAGCCCTGCTCGCCCACGAATTGGAGCAGGCGCTGATAATCGGCTTCGGGAATGGCGGGTGTGCGCGCCATGATCCACACGTAGTCGCGCTGCTGGTGTCCGACCACCGTCTGGCTGTAGTCGTCGGCGAGATACATGATTCGATAGTCGGCCTTGATCGGCCACACGAACTGCATCCCCCACACCGCATTCGACTCGCGGTCGCGCACAAAACCGCGCGGCGTATAGCGTTTTAACTCGCCGTCAAAGCCGCCCGCGCGAAAGGTAAACGTCGTCGCGATCGTGCCATCCGCGTCCAACTTGTACGATTCAATCGCGTTGTGGGCGCCCTTCTCGATGAAGGTCGGAATATTGGCGATCACGTACCAGTCGCCCATGAAGCGCTGCAGATCAACGCGCGCCGCGGTTACGACCGGCGGGGCGCTACTTTGGCAGCCGGACAAAAGCAACACCGCAGCGGCAGCGACGCGACAAAGCAGGCGGGCGCTCAAAACGGCGTACTCATTTATCGAGCCGGTAACGTAAACGCCGGCCGCCGGCGACAGTCGATTCGAGCGCCAGCCACTCCTGGGCCGCGGAATACCACAGATCAATCGGGTTTTTGGGCCCGGTGATGCGGTAATGCGTGGCGGCAGTTGGCGTGCCGCGCACCATGATGCTGGCGTCGCCGAGCGCGGTGATTTTGACTGCCTCGTACTCGCCGGTTTGACTGTTCAGGAGGCGCGACTGGCGCAGGATATCCGGGTTCCAGTAGGCGAAGCTCATCACGCAGCCGTCCAGATTCCCCGTCCCTTTGGCCGTAGTGACGACCAGGCGTTCGCCTGCGCGCTCCGTATCGACCGCCAGCCGCTCGCCGTTGTCGTCGGTGCGCGCGCTGATACTGTCGAGACAGTTACCGCGCCAGCGCTCGGTTGCTTCGTGCGCATATTGATAGGCCGTAAAGAACAACACTTTTACGCTGAAGCGCGCCTCGGCTTTCAGTTCGCGTCCGGCGCCCTGCTCGCGCAGCGTGAAGCGGTGATAACCGATCGGCGTATCGTCGAGCGCAACCTGAAAATTCCACACGCGCGACTGCGCCGCGGCCGGCATGCCCGCAAGCGCGCCGTACAGCAGCACTGCTGCGCTCAGAAAATTGACGCTGGTAACGTTTGCGCGCATTCAGGCAGCGTCCCTGCGCGCACCCGGGAAAAACGCGTTGGTGCGCGCGATATAGTCGCGGTAAGCCGGACGGCGCTCCACGATGTCTTTTTCAAGCAGCGTGACACCGGAAACCTTCAGCAACAGCACCGACATCAGCAGCGGCGAAACAATGGTCCACCAGCCGCCGGCGGAAAGCGCGATGAGATAAAAGCCCCACCACACGCAGAATTCGCCAAAGTAATTGGGGTGCCGTGTATAGCGCCACAGCCCGCTGTCCATGACGCGGCCGCGATTTTCGGGCCGCGCCCTGAAGCGCGCCAACTGGCCGTCGCCCACCGCCTCGAACACCACACCGAATACGCATACGGCAATGCCGCAGGCGTCGAGCCAACCCATCGCCTGCGAACCGGCGAGCGCCGCAAGCAGGGTCAGCGACACGATCCACGCGAGCACGCCCTGCAAGCCGAACACGAGATAAAGACTTTTGTATTCGAAATTGGGCTGATTACGCGCGCGGATTGCCTGATAACGGTGGTCCTCGCCATCGCCCCAATTGCGCCAGGTGATATACCCGGCGAGACGCGCCGCCCACAATGCCGCCAGCGCAAGCACCCACGCCATGCGCGGGCCGGCGTCAGGCAATACTGCGGCGTAGACCAGTCCGGCGGTCAATATCAATGCTGACCACATGCTGTCGACTATGCTGACGTCACGCATGGCGAGACTTGCCAGCCAGGTGGCGAACGCCAGAACGAGGATCGCGCCAAATCCGCAGGCCGCGGCGAACACAATGGTATCAAGGTGGAGCATGGCCGGATGTCCGCGTCAGCGCGTGCCGTGGATGCCGTCATAACGGCGCGCAAGCGCCATCAGGAGCGGCATCAGGATGGCCCAGCCGATCGAAAGCGCGACTAACGCGGGCACCGGTTCGACCAGCACCACTGCGCCCAGCCGCGCACCCGCCCAATAGGAAAGCGGCCCGGCAATGCCGCCCAGCAGAGCGGCAACCAGCCAGCGGCCTTTCAGCCAGTTGAGTGAAACGTTGAGCGTCGTCGCGAACAGCGCCCACAGACCGAGTATCCAGGGTGGCGCCATGGCGTCCGTGATAACGGACACAAACGAGAGCCAGCCGAGCGCGGCGAGCGAACTGTCCCACGCGGCGCCTATCAATACTGCCGCGACTATCAGTTTCGCTTCCTGCGCCGGGCGTGCAGCGCGCGCCGTGTGCCACACCGCGATCACCAGCGCAAGTGCGGCGCCGGCCAACGGCCAGCCCTGCGCGGCGCCCAGCACGCAGGCGAACCAGCCCACCTGGAAGGCCACGATGTTGACGATGAGGTTCGGAGCGGATGTCGCAGCCGACATCGTTCCCGGCGCAGATTGCAGAGCGTTCACGCGCGACGCTCGAACAGGTAATGGCTCACCCACCACTGCTGGCCGCGTTCGTAGCCGAACAACTCCGCGCACGACATGAAGAAAATGCGCCAGCGCGACCACCACTGCAGCGCGTGCTCACGTCCGTAGGTCTGTTCGAACAGCGGCCACAACCCGGCGCGGTTCGCATCCATGTTCGCGAGCCACGCGTTCGAGGTGCGCTCGTAATGCGTGCCGTCCCAGCGCCAGCGCCGCACCATCCTGAGATCGTCCTGAAAATGCAGGGCAAGATCGTCGCTGGGCATCATGCCGCCGGCAAAAAAATGGTGGCTCATCCAGTCGCTCGCATCGCGCGCGACAAATTCGTAGGGCGTTGCGCGGTGGACGAACACGTGCATAAAGAACGTGCCGCGGGGCGCGAGCCATGAACTCACGCGCCGAAACAGTTCGGGCCAGTTGCGCATGTGCTCGAACATTTCGACCGACACGATGCGGTCAAAGCGCTCGTCGCTGTCGAAGCAGTTCATATCGCAGGTAATCACGCGCACATTGGCGAGCCCGCGGCGCGCCGCTTCACCCTCGATGTGCACGCGCTGCGAGTTTGAGTTGGATACCGCGGTGATGCGGCTCGCCGGGTACTGCGCGGCCATCCACAGCGTGAGCGACCCCCAGCCGCAACCGAGTTCGAGGATGTGTTGACCGTCGGCAAGTCCGGCCCGCTCGCAGGTCGCAGCCAGCGCAGCCGCTTCGGCGTCCGCCAGCGTTTGCACGCCGTGCGGCCACCAGCACGAACTGTATTTGCGGTGCGGGCCCAGCACGCCGGCAAAAAAAGCCGCCGGCACTTCGTAATGCTGCTCGTTGGCCTTGTCCGGCACCAGCGCAACCGGCGCGACGCCCATCGCCGTCGCGAAAGCGGTCGCCACCTCGCCTGCCGCAGCGGCATCATTCGCGTGTATTTCACCGAGGCGTTCTTTCAGCAGCCGGCGTATGCCCTGGCGGATCACCATGTCGGGCACCAGGCCCTGTTCGGTCCAGTCGATTGCGCGTTGCGTGGCTGACGTCATTGCATGTTCCTGTAAGCCGATACGGCCCCCGCACCGGCGGGTTCGGATCGCGATTTTGCTGGATGGATTATACGGGGCACGGGCGGGATTGGATGCCGGCCGGGTCAAACTTCCGCACGCGCCGGGTGTGTCGCGCGCCACGCCGCCAGCACCGTCGGAATTTCCTCCAACGCTGCAATCGGCGTGACGCCTGGAATCAATTTGTGCGCGCGCTGCCAGACGGCGCCGCCGGCCCACAACGCAACGTCGCGGTCGAGACGCTGGCGCAAATCGGCGAGCCCCGCACTGGCGACGCGCATCTGCAGCGCGGAGCTGAAAGACAGGCCGACAACGTCCGCCCGGTGCGCGCGCGCCGCCTGTGCAATGTCGCCCGCCGGTGTCTGCACGCCCAGCGAAATACATTGCGCGCCCTCCACGGTAAGGCATGCCTGGGCCATCAACAGTCCGAGCTGGTGCTCTTCGCCGGGCAGCGTGGTCAGCAGCACGCGGGGCGTCTGCGTCGGCTGAGAAAACGAGCCGAGCGCCTGCCGCAGCAAATGCTGGACCTGCTCCGAATAGAGGTGTTCCTCGAAAATCTCGATGCGGCCCTGCGTCCAGGCATTGCCCACCAGCACAGTCAGGGGCGCCACCGCTTCAAGTACAAAGCGCTGCAGGCCCAGGCGCAACAGCAACTGCGCCAGATGCTCACGCAGCGCGGTAACGTTGTGCGCCTTGAGCAGGCGCAGAAATTCGTCCAGCGACTCCGCATGCGCAATCGCGGCGCCGCCTGTCGAGTGCATGCGACCGATCTGTGCGTTCAGTTCGCGCAGCGGCATTTGCACAATCTTGCGCGGGCGCAGTCCGCCGTCCATAAGGCGCCGTATGACGCGCAATTTCTCGACCTGCTCGGCCGGGTACGTTCTTTCGCCATTGCTGTCGCGTGCTGGCTGCGGAAATCCGTAGCGGCGCTCCCAGATACGCAAAGTGTCCTTCGACAGGCCAGTCTCGCGCTCAACCGCGCCGATAGCAGCCTCAGGCGCAGGACTTTGTTTTAATTTCATTTTTGAAATAGACAAATAATGCATATATGGCGATTATTGCCATAATTTACCATATATATTATATTTTGACCTAGACAAATACACTCAAACGACCGCTAATGCAGATTTTCCAAGGGACTCTCCGGCAATCACCGCACGCGCGCACCACCAACCGGCACATGCCCTTTTCGCCGGGCAGTTCGTCGGCCCCACCAGCCAGGCGCCGCGCGACGACAATCTCTACGAACTCGAAACCGCGTTCCGGCAAATGACGCAACGCCAGCAGTCCGGCAAGGAAGCGCTCGCGCCATGGCTGGTCGACCGCCTGCTGCGCAACCTGCTGGTCGATCTCACCGGCAACACCCATCGTGCCGAATTCTGCATCGACAAGCTGTATTCGCCCGACACCGCGACCGGCCGCCTGGGTATCCTCGAATTGCGCGCGTTCGAAATGCCGCCGCACGCGCAGATGCCTGCAATGAACTCGAAGTGCCGCTGCACGCCACCGGCGTGCCCGGCACAGCGGTGGCGGGCGTGCGCTACCGAGCGTGGGCGCCGCCCTCCGCGCTGCATCCGACCACAGGCGTGCAGGCCACGCTGGTGTTCGACATCGTCGATACCTGGAGCGGACGCAGCACAGGCGGCTGCACCTGTCACGTCGCCCACCCGGGCGGACGCAACTACGAAACGTTTCCGGTCAACGCGAACGAAGCCGAAGCGCGCGCTTCTGGGACCACGGCCACACGCCTGGTCCACTGACGCTCGAACCGCAGCCGCACCATCCCGCATTTCCGCTCAGCCTCGATCTGCGCTGGCAGCCGGCATAACCCGCCGCCAGCTTTAACTCAGGCGGCTTCCGCGCTGGCCGCGTCTTCGGACAACGCGGCGGCCAGCGCATCTTCGACTTTCTCTACCCACACGAACTTGAGCTTCTCGCGCGCTTCGGCGGGAATTTCCTCAAGGTCGCGCCGGTTCCGCGCCTGCAGCAGCACCGTCTTGATGCCCGCGCGCAGCGCCGCCAGGACTTTTTCCTTGACGCCGCCGATCGGCATGACGAGACCGCGCAGGCTGATTTCGCCCGTCATCGCCACGTCATTGCGCACCGGCCGGCCGGTGAACAGCGAGGCCAGTGCCGTAAACATCGCAACACCGGCGCTCGGGCGAAATGGTCATGTCAGAACTTTCCTCGGGATAGGGGCAGAAAAACAAGGTTGATTGCGAACGCACGGAACTTGCGGACCCACGCGCTGTTAGTTGTCGTCGGCGCTCCTGACCACCCTGCGCTTGGCGCGCACCACTATGGTCGGCTGGCGCGGTGTGCGCGGCGCGGCAGCGACTTCGATTTCTGCAAGTGCACGCGGCGCGCTTTTCTTCGCGGCGCCGGCGCTCTTGGCGGCGGCCAGCGTCAGCGGCTGGATGGTTGATATCGCGTGCTTGTAGACGTGATCGGACATTTCGCCT
>CANJHY010000158.1:0-11071 GCA_947474275.1 Betaproteobacteria bacterium | reverse complement strand
GAACAGTTCATTCAGGCGCTTGACTCATACATCCGCTGGTATAACGAAAAACGGATCAAACTATCCCTTGGCTATCTCAGTCCCATCGAGTACCGTGAAAGCTTGGGTTTAACGACGTAAATCCGTCCAAGAAAATAGCCGCATCCCCAGGTGGTCAAAATTCGTTCGGCCGCAACACTGCGGCATCTCGTCTGAAACATCGCACGGAGCTTGATTGTCTACTGGCAGAAGAAACGGTCCGGCGTGACGGTGCAGAGCTCTCTGCGAAGCTGCATTCATAGGATACCTGACTGCTATGATATGCCCAGCCTCGCCACCTCGCATTAAGGGATACGACCATGCCGACCATCGCCGAAAGCCTCGGTGCATATGCCGCCGCTCTACGTTACGAAGACCTACCTGCCGGAGTCGTTCATCAGGCAAAACGTACTATGATGGATACCCTCGCGTGCGGACTCGGCGGCTATGATTGTGAGCCGGTTCGTATCGCGCGCGAACTCGCCTCTCTGGTCAACAGCAGCGCGCCCGCGACGCTGTTCGTCAGCGGCGCCAAGACTACGATGGAGATGGCGGCGTTTGCGAACGACGTCATGGTGCGCTATCTAGACTTCAACGACGGCGACATCAGCAAGGGCGGCGGGCACCCGAGCGACAGTATCGCGGCATTGATCGCTGCTGCGGAGACGGCGCACGCCGACGGCCGCGCGCTCCTCCAGGCGACTGTTCTGGCCTACGAAGTGTACGGTCGCTTTAGCGACGCGCTGGAATACAAGGCGATCGGTGTTGATCACGCCACCATCGGCGGGCTGGCGAGCGCCGTCGGCGCGGCAAAGCTGCTGGGCTTGAGCGAAACGCAGATGGTGCAGGTGGTAAATCTGTACGTCGCCGGCAACGTCGCGCTGAACCAGACGCGCATTGGCAATCTTTCTGCATGGAAGGCCTGTGCCTATGCCAACGCCAATCGCAACGCGATCTTTGCCGTTCAGCTTGCCGCGCGCGGCATGTCCGGCCCGGAATCAGTATTCGAGGGGCGCAACGGGTTCTTCAAGGTTACCGGCGGCACGCCTTTTGAGCTCGCGACATGGGGTGGCGGGGCCGAGCCGTTCCGGATACTGCGCACCCACTTCAAGCAGTTTGCTCTCTGTAATTTTGCTCAGACGATGGTGGGCGCCATACTGGAACTGCGTCCGAAACTGGGTGATCTCGCGGACGTTGCACAAGTGCGTGTCGGCGTGTCGCAGAAGGCCATGGATATCATGGCGGACGATCCGGGCAAGTGGCGGCCGGACAACCGCGAGACCGCCGATCACAGCATTCCCTACACCGCGGCACTGGCCGTGAAATTCGGCGCGATCGAGCCGCGGCACTTCGACGAAGAATATCTGCGCGACGAGTCGCTTCTCGATATTGCGCAGCGGGTCGAGTGTTACCCGCACGAGGAGGCGACGCGAAGGGACGCGGAAGTGAGTCTTTGTGAGCTGGAAATAAAATTGCGGTCAGGCGAGCGGTTGACGTCTCGCGTGGACTATCACCGGGGCCATTGGAAAAATCCCATGACCGATGCAGAGGTGGCCGACAAGCTGCGTTCGCTCGCGCGACCGGTGTTGCCGGCCGCTCAGGTTGAGGCGCTGATTGATCAGATCTGGGCGCTGGAGCGGGTGTCCGATACGTCGGCTCTGGTGAACCTGATGGTCCGGCATTAACGCGCCGACGGCCCGTCCTACTCCTGCTTGCCTGCCGTGTCTCCGAGCAGCTTCGCCCATTTGGTGATCTCGGCGCGGATGAACACCGCGAACTCCTCCGGCGTGCTGCTGACGATATCGGCACCGAGTTCGAGCAGCCGTTGCTTCACAGTCGGATCCGCCAGTGCCTTACGCGACTCTTCATGGAGGCGCGTGACGTAGCTCTTCGGCGTGCCTGTCGGAACGATGAGCCCATACCAGTTGCTGGCCTCGAAGCCCGGCAGCCCCGCTTCGGCTGCTGTTGGCAGATCGGGGACGGAAGGCGAGCGCTTGGTTGTGGTTACCGCCAGTGCACGTAGCCGCCCGGCCTGTATCTGCTGGATCACGGTGGGCATGCTAACCACCATGATCTGGGTTTCGCCGCTGAGCACTGAGGAGGCGGCCGGTCCAGCGCCTTTGTAGTTGATTCCGACCACCTTGAGGCCCTGATGGGCGTTGATTTGCGCGAGTCCCAGATGGCTTGGGGATCCCGGGCCGGCGTTCGCAGCGTTGTACTTGCCCGGCGAGGACTTGATCAGTTCGATTAACTCTCCCATCGACTTAGCCGGGACGGACGGATGCACCACGAGCACATAAAGTCCCTTGACCTGCAGCGTCGCGGGTGCGAGGTCGCGCGTGACGTTGTAAGGCAGCTTGGGATAGAGCGCGGTGTTTATGGTTAGCGTGCTGGTTGCCATACCGATGGTATAGCCATCCGGTGTGGCCTTTGCCACCAGATCGGTGCCTATGATGGTGTCGGCGCCGCCGCGGTTGTCGACGACGAGCTGTTTGCCGAGACCGTCGCTCATTTTCTGTGCGACGATACGTGCGATCACGTCAGTGCCGCCGCCTGGCGGATAGGCCACGATCAAGCGGATTGCGCGCGAAGGATACGAGGACGCCGATGCGTCGGCGGCCTGTGCCGGTGCTGCGCAGAGAAGTCCGGCGACCAGCGCCACCGGTACGGAAAACACGCGCGACAAGTTCATTTTTTATCCTTCGGTGTGCTGCGTTTGTGCTGTTGGTGCTGCATCGGATTGGATGTGCTAGTGTGACATCGTCGGCTGGTAGAGTCCATCCGAGTGCAGGCAGATACCTATGCTAAATTAGTGCTCCTACGCGCTACGTTTCTCCATCGTGGACTTCCCCTCATAGCCATGCAAAATCCTGCCACAGAACTGAAAGTGTTTACGTCCAACGCGACCCGCGCTCTGGTGGACGCGCTGGCCGCGGAGTTTGAGCGCATTGAACGCTGCCGTGTCTCGGTAACGCACGATTCGGCGAAGGTCATGCTCGCCCGCATCAAGCAGGGCGAGCGCGCCGATGCCGCCGTGCTGCTGCGACACGCGATCGACGAACTCGTGACGCTCGGCATTATTACGACTGCCAGCCGGCGCCTTTTCTCGCGCTCGAGAATCGGCTTAGGTGTGCTCTCCGGCCGGCCTAAACCCGACATCAGTACGACGGAAGCCTTCAAGTCCACGCTGCTGGAAGCCGGCTCGATTGCGCACACCGTGCACGGTGCCAGCGGCATGTATTTTCCGAAAATGGTCGAAGCCCTTGGCATGACAGAGCAGCTTCGGGACAAAATCGTCACCCGTCCTGGCGGCCTGATCGGCCGCGTTGTCGTGGCCGGCGAGGCGGAAATTGCGTTTCAGCAGGTGTCCGAAATCCTGTCCGTGCCCGGCCTCGACCTCGTCGGACTGATCCCGCCGGAGGTCCAGACGACTTTCGAGTCGGGGACCGGCATATTCGCCGACGCCAAGCAGCCGACTCTCGCGGACGCGTTCATCCGGTTCTTTGCGACGCCAGCCGCCGACGCCCTGTTCGGGGCCAAAGGCCTCGAGTCCGCACTGAACGACCTGTAACCGATTTCTTTATCGCGCAGTCAGAACCGGCGCCGGGTGCGACGCTGCCGGTTTGGCGGGCATGGCGCCAGCTCCCAACACTAGCTATCCGCATCGAGGAGGATCATCCGGAACACAAATTAAGTCGCGTTAGTTATTGAGCGTTACCTCGAATCAATTATCAATCCACTTTAGCGCCGGATAGTTTTACTACCTTGCTCCATTTGATAATTTCAGCGGAGACGAAGGTGGTGAACTCTTCGGGCGTATTGCCAACGAATTCGGCGCCTTCTGCAGCGATGCGATCAGTAACCTCTGGCATTTTTATGATTCGCACGATCTCGCCGTGCAACTTTGCAATGATGTCCTTTGGGGTACCAGCCGGTGCGGCGATTCCAAACCACGAGCCAGTCTCGAATCCCTTGAGACCCTGTTCGTCGAGAGTCGGAAGATCCGGGACAACTGCCACACGCTTCAGACTGGTGACGCCGATCGGGCGCAGACGGCCGTTTTTGACGTGCGGCATGGCGGGTACGATACTGCCGATATACACCTCGATGTGCCCACCCAGCACGTCAACGAGAGCCGGTGTTGCACCTTTATAAGGCACATGGATCATTTTGATGCCAGCCATCATCTTGAATAACTCGCCGGCTAGGTGATGTGGGCTGCCGTTGCCTGCGGAGCTAAACCGTAGTTGGTCAGGCTTTGTTTTGGCGAGTAAGATGAGTTCCTTGACCGATTTTGCTGGCACAGAAGGGTGTACGCATACGATGCCAGCTAGTTTCGCAATGTTAGTGATATATGCGAAATCCTTGATTGGATCGTAATTTAGCTTGCCGTAGAGCGTAGGGTTGATGGCGTTTGCAATAGTTGGCATAAACAGCGTATAGCCATCGGGTGCCGAGCGTGCGGCGACTTCCGAGCCCAGATTAGTGCCGCCACCGGCACGGTTTTCGACTATAACGGATTGTCCCCATGCGTCCCCGAGCTTGGCGGCGACCGGACGCGCCAAGATATCGGAGCCGCCGCCCGGCGCATAGGGCACGATCAATCGAATTGCCTTGGTTGGATAATTTTGCGCCTGCGTGTTGTACGGCGACGCCGCGAGTGTGGTCAGCGCCATGCAGACAACGAATTTTCCTGCGGCAATCGCTGTCGAATACGCGAGGGATGCGGGATGCGTGTTGTCTGTTACCGTTTCGAGTGAATTCATTCCGAGTCCTCAGTGGCGTTCGAAAGCGTGACCAGTTTTTTTATTGAGAAGCGTTGCATAGCATGCTGCTGTGCCCCACCTTTGTCGGTGATCATACACGTCACCTGAATGCAGCGGCAATCCGGTTGATGTGGGCGCCGACCTCGCGTAGCCTACCTAAGTAATTTGTCTTGGCCCTGCGCAACTGCAAACGGGGCCTCCTAGGCTAGGAGTTTCAAAGTGCTATTTTGTTTGGTGATAATGCAGTGCGAAAGGGCGGGTTTTTGACATGGACAAGACGACTCAGAGGCTCGTCGATTATGCAATGGCAGTCAATTTTTCGGATTTGGCGCCGGTCGTTGTTGATGCGTGCAAGACCCGGCTGATAGATACGTTCGGTTGCGCCATCGGGGCCTATCATGCCCCCCTCTGCAAGCAGACGCGAGAAATGGCGCACCGTTATACCGGGACTCCGGCGGCAAGTGTGCTCGGTTGCGAAACGGCCAGCACTGCAGAAATGGCCGCCTATGCGAATGGTGTAATGCTGCGGTTTCTTGATCTGAGTGACTCGTATCGTGTGAAAAGTGGCGGGCACCCCAGTGACGTGATCGCGGGTCTACTTGCCGTTGCTGAGTTTTCCCGTGCCGATGGGCGCTCGCTGATCACTGCCATTGTGGTTGCTTACGAAGTGTATTGCGCGTTTTGCGAGGCTGTTGATATCAATTCAAAGGGCTGGGACCAGCCTGTCTACAGCATACTGGGCACTGTGCTCGCAGCGGGGAAGCTTCTCGGGCTGACGCGTGAACAGATGGGGCATGCCGTATCTCTGGCCCTTGCCCCGAATATGGCATTACATCAAACCAGGCGTGGCGAACTTTCAAACTGGAAAAACAACGCGGCCGCGAATGCATCGAGAAATGCCGTGTTTGCTGTGTTGCTCGCGCGAGATGGCTGTACAGGTCCGACAGCAATATTCGAAGGCCGGGCCGGGGTGTTCGATGTCGTTGGTCGATTCGATTGGCCTAAGCTGGATCCTAGCCCCTTACGGCTGAGCAAGACGCATCTGAAATCGTTTCCAGTCAATTACCATGGCCAGTCGGCCGTTTGGGCTGCCCTGCAATTGCGTGGAAAGGTTCAGTGGGAAAATATCGCGAAAATCCACGTCGAGGGTTACCACAGTGCGGTCGAAGAGATGGGGAGTGACCCTGCGCACTGGGCGCCGCGTACCCACGAGACTGCTGATCACAGCATTCCATATGTTGTCGCAACTGCCTTGCTCGATGGTGAGATCACGCCCACATCATTTTCTGAGCAACAGCTGCATGATCCGCGCAAGGCCCGTTTAATGGGCGTGACGACCATCGTGGAGGACAAGGCGTTGACGGCAAAATTTCCGGAGTCGGCGCCGTGTCGTATGACGATTACTTTGGCGGATGGGTCGACTATTCAGAGTTATATCCAATCGCCCCGAGGCCACGCTAACAATCCACTCGGTGAGGCGGAGGTTGAGCGTAAATTCATGTCGCTAAGCCGGGATTATTGCGACGAGGCGCAGAGCCGCGAGATTCTTTCGACTCTATTTAAGCTCGACGGTGTTCGAGATATTGGGGAAATAATGCGTTTATTTGTTATTCCGCAGGGTAGGCCTACTTAGGCTCGGCGCCGCGATTGTGCCGCGCACACCGGAGAAACCGGGCGATGATGCAGCTCACGACGCGTATGAAGCACCGGCGCGCATGGGCTGGGCGCGTCTGCTCAAGCGCATTTTCGGAATCGACATCGAACACTGCCCGCAGTGTGGCGGCACCCTGAAGATCATCGCCGCCATCGAAGAGCCGGCGGTGATTGTCAGGATACTCACGCATCTGGGCTTGCCTGCGCGCGCGCCGCCGCGCGCTCCGGCGCGGCCGCTGTCTCTCTTTCAGGCGGCCTGATCCTCAAGGTAACAATGGTTCTGCAACAGCGCTGACGATACCCGCGGCCGGGCGCGCGCCGCTCGATGTCGAAAGGTGCGAGCGAGTGTGCGGCCGATCGTGCAGCGTAGGCGGCTACCTGGGTCATCGCGATGTCTCCTGTAGATAAGGACGGCGCGCGACCAGAAGCAAAATTCCGGCCCTGCCGGGTCTCGAATCCGGCCCGGCAGGGTTCGTCGCCTATTTTGTTTCGGTCAACGTCGCCCGGATGATGGGCGCCCAGCGGGCGAGTTCTTTCTTGATGAAATCGGACGCATGCTGGGGATTCGAGCTCGTGATCGGGTCCACGCCAAGCGCAGTCAAGTCCTTGATGAACGCGTCGTCGCGCATCACGAGCGCCGTCGCGTTGTTGAGCCGCTCGACGACGGCCGGCGGCGTACCGGCCGGAGCCACGATCACATTGAAGGTATAGGCGATCATATCCGGCACGCCGGCCTCGATGGCCGTCGGGATATCGGGCGCTGCGGCCGAACGCTTATCGCTCGCCGCCGCGAGGATGCGCAATCGCTTGTCGCGGTGATGCTGCATCGCCGAGCTCAGCGTGGCGATGACCATGGGGATGTGGCCGCCCATCAGGTCCTGCAGGCTCAGGCCCGAGCTTTTGTAGGGCACGTGCACGATATCAAGGCCGCCGGCCTGCTTCTTGAACAGCTCGCCGCCGAGATGGTTGATGCCGCCGATGCCGGTCGACGCATACGAATACTGGCCGGGGCGGGCTTTGACCTGCGAGACGAACTGCTTCAGGTCTTTCGCAGGCACGCTCGGGTGCACGACGATCGACATCGAGACGGTGCCGAGCACGGAGATGGCCGAGAAATCCTTGACCGCGTCGTAGGGAATCTTCGGCATCGCGGTTGGATTGATCGCGTGCGTCGACGAAGTGCCCATCAGCAGCGTGTAGCCGTCTGGTTTCGCGCG
Source organism: Betaproteobacteria bacterium (assembly GCA_947474275.1). Lineage (GTDB taxonomy): Bacteria > Pseudomonadota > Gammaproteobacteria > Burkholderiales > SG8-41 > PALSA-1004. Next base: position 3,417 of record CANJHY010000158.1, on the reverse strand, counting down.
CGCGACCTCGGTGCTGCCGATCGTGCCGCCCGCGCCCGAGCGGTTGTCGGGGACGACCTGCTGTCCCAGGTGCGGCGTGACCTTCGCGCCGTAACGCCGCGCCATGATGTCGGTCTGGCCGCCGGGTGCGAACGGAATGACCAGCCGGACGGCGCGATCGGGGTAGTTGTCCTGTGCGCGTGCGTCATCGGAAACGCCGGGGAATCCAGCGCACAGCAGAAGGGAAACAGCGATGGGCTTGAGCCCCGGTCGCAAAACGGTCATCGAAAATTTCTCCGGTTTTGATTAATCATCTGACGGGCCACGTTGCGGCTCCGGGATGAGTTCCATCCACTCAGCGCTTTTGCACTGCCGTTGCACGGCACGGGCGCAGCACTGTAGCGCGGAATGCCATTAGTATGCCACGCAGCTCGAAGATTGAGTTCTGGAGGGCTGCGCTCCCGCATGCAGCCGGCGCGACCGCGCGCGGGACCGTCTTGATGGGGGCCACACGAGCGCAGGCGACCCGTTGGGCCGCCTGCGCGACCGTTGCCGCTCGCGAGCAGATCGTAGCGATCGAGGTCCATGACCTTGTTCCAGGCCGCCACGAAATCACGCACGAACTTCTGCTTCGCGTCGTCGCTCGCGTAGACCTCCGCCAGCGCGCGTAGCTGCGAGTGCGCGCCAAAAACGAGATCGGCGGCCGCCGCGGTGTGCTGGCACCCAATGCCGGGTTGCGCGCCGCGATCGTGCCGGGCCCGCCGGAGAAACCGGGCGCTGATGCAGTTCACGACGCGTATGAAGCACCGGCGCGCATGGGCTGGGCGCGTCTGCTCAAGCGCGTTTTCGGAATCGACATCGAACACTGCCCGCAGTGTGGCGGCACCCTGAAGATCATCGCCGCCATCGAAGAGCCCGCCGTGATTGTCAGGATACTCACGCATCTGGGCTTGCCTGCGCGCGCGCCGCCGCGCGCTCCGGCGCGGCCGCTGTTTCTCTTTCAGGCAGCCTGATCCTCAAGGCAAGAACGGTTCTGCAACAGCGCTGACGATACCCGCGGTCCGTGTTCGCGTGTAGCGGTCGGTGTGAGGCGATTGGGGTCGATGCAGCGCTCAAACAGTCATCGCGAGTAGGGAATTTTCAGCAAAACACCGTGCGATTGACCGCTTCCGGGGCCGGCGATATAGTTGCCGACCGTCAAAAGAGGCGTTTAAATTTCCTATTCGCCGGCGGCGCCCCCGTACTACAGTTATTCGAATGGATCAGCAGCTTAGAGATAGCCCAGCACGTCGATTCCCTGGCCGCCAGGTCGCGGCGCTGCTTCTGCTCGTTCTTGCCGCAAGCTGCGCGACGATCCCGGAACAACACAAAGCCGAGCGCTCCGACGCCTTCAGTCGCCCGCAGGAAACCGCGCTGGGCCGCGCCTATGAGGGCAGCGCCAAATACGGGCGCCCCGGTGACTCCGGCTACCGCCTGCTCAACAATGGCATATCGGCGCTGATGACGCGCGCCGCCATGGCCGATCTCGCCGAAAAGGCGATTGACGTGCAGTACTACATCTTCGACAACGACGATGTCGGCCGCTTCCTGCTCGAACGCCTGCTCGCTGCCGCAGAACGCGGCGTACGCGTGCGCATACTGCTCGACGACAGCGAACTCGATTTCGAGGACCACTTTCTGGCGCAGCTGGATGCCCACCCCAACATCGAGATACGCCTGTTCAATCCCCTGCCCGGCCGCGCACGTTGGTCGCGCGCGCTGCAACTCGTCATGCACCTCGACCGTCTCGGCCGCCGCATGCACAACAAGGTTTTTGCGGTGGATGGTCAGGCCGCGGTGCTCGGCGGCCGCAATATCGGCAATCGCTATTTCGAGGCGCGCGCGGAATCCAACTTCCGCGACGTCGACGTGTTTGCCACCGGCCGCATCGTCGATGAGGTCGGCCGCCAGTTCGACACGTTCTGGAACAGCGAAATCGTCACGCCCGTCGCAGCCTTTGCGCGCGCGCCGCTGCAGCCCGCCGCCGAAATTTTTGCACTGCTCAAGTCGGGCGACGACACGATCGGCCCGCATGCCGAATACCTGCAAAGCAGTGCCGAATACCGGCGCCGCGTCGGCCATGCCCACGACGAGCTGATCTGGGCAAAGGGCTCGGCGATCGCCGAGCCGCCGGTGCGCCAGGCGCCGGGCCAGGCGAAGCCCTCATCCGAAATTGCGCGCGCGCATGCCATCGCACGCCAGCACGCGCAAAAGGAAATGACCATGGAGGTCGCCTATTTCGTGCCGGGCGCGCGCGGTGTCGAACTGCTGTCGCAAATGGTACAGCGCGGCGTACGCGTGCGCATACTCACTAACTCGCTCACATCGAACGACGTGCCCGCCGTGCATGCAGGCTATTCTCGCTATCGCGAAGGGCTGCTCCGCGGCGGCATCGATTTGCACGAATACCGCGCCGACGCGCCGCGCCCGGAACGGCGCCAGCAACTCATGCACCTCGGACGCTCGGCGTCGGCACTGCACGCCAAGGTTGTGGTCTATGACCGGCATCTGGTCTGGATCGGCAGCGCCAATTTCGATCCGCGCTCGCGCCGCCTCAACACCGAGGACGGCTTGATGATCGACAGCAAGGTCCTCGCCGAACGCCTGCTCGCCACCATCGAACAGGATTTTTCCGCTGAGAACAGCTGGCGGCTCGCGCTTGAGCCGGCTTCGGATTCCGCTCAAACGTATCTTGTCTGGAACGGCAGCAGCGAAGGAAAAACGGTGCGCTTTACCGGTGAACCGGGCGCCAGCGTGTGGCAACACCTCAAAGTGATATTCATCTCCATCCTGCCCGGGATGGAGGAACTGCTTTAGCGTTTGCGCTGCGCGTAGAGTTCGCGAAAAGTTTTGCCCTGCGGCGCCGGCAAATCGCGGCCCCTGGTCCAGCCGCCAGCGAACGGCAGGTGATGAATCAAACGCTGCGAACCGCCCAGCCACGCCAGCACGCGCACGCCGACCGATGAGAGCAGCGCGTAGAGCGACGGGTAACGCGCCACGCGGCCCCATAACCACAAGGCTGCACGCTCTGGCCACGGCCGCTAGCCCCGCGCAAACTGCCCGCCTTGGTGCCGCGGCCGCTGTCTCTCTTCCAGGCGGCCTGATCCTCAAGGCAAGAACGGTTCTGCAACAGGGCAGACGATCCCGCGCGGCCCGTGCTCGCGTGTAGCGGTCAAACTGCGTCGGTGTGAGGCGATTCGGGCCGATGTAGCGCTAAAACAGTCATCGCGAGTAGGGAATTTTCAGCAAAACACCGTGCGATTGACCGCTTGCCGGGCCGGCGATAGAGTTGCGGACAGTGAAAAGAGGCGATTAAATTTCCGGTTCTTCGACGAATCTGCGGTGATTTTTTCTTCAAGCGATGCTCATATCTAACTTGCCACAATGAAACAAGATTCT
>CANJHY010000157.1:0-11156 GCA_947474275.1 Betaproteobacteria bacterium | reverse complement strand
GCTATACACATTGCTGCAGATTCTTTCGGTCTCGGTATTCGAAAAAATACAGATCTCTTCCGCCTTCCAGCCCCACGAATACCCAGAAAATCAATCAAATATCGCCAACCAATTGAACTTGTTTGATATTTAACCGGACACTACTGAGGTTTTAGTTGTTATCATTCATGCGGAATTTTACGGCTTTTCCGCGCCGGCGGTATCAGCGCTCGGGCAGTGGGATGAATTCGGTCTCGTCGGGGACGGGCGGAAATTGCTGGTCGCGCCAACGCAATTTGGCTGCTTCGATCAGTTCCTGCGAGCTGGCAACGAAATTCCACCAGAGGAAGCGGTCGCCGTCCATCTTCGCGCCACCCAGCAGCATGATGCGCGCGGCAGTCGCGGCGCGGATTTCGACCGTGCTGCCCGCGCCCAGCACCGCCATGTGATTCGGTGCCACTGCTTCGCCGGCGATACGGACGTCGCCATCGACAATATAGGTGGCGCGTTCGGCGTGCTCGGCTGGCAGTTCGAACGCCGCGCCCGCCTGCATCTCGACCGCGAGGTAAAACATTTCAGAAAACGTCGGCGTCGGCGCGCGTTGCCCGAATGCCGTGCCCGCGATGAGGCGCATGCGCACGCCGGGCCGCTCGATCATCGGCAGGCTGGCCTTGGGCAGATGCGTGAAAGCCGGCGCCACCGCTTCGTGTTGCTTCGGCAGCGCCAGCCACGTCTGTATGCCGTGCAAACGCCGCGCCACGCGCTTGTCTTCGATGGATGTGCGCTCGGAATGCACGATGCCGCGCCCTGCGGTCATCCAGTTGACGTCGCCCGGCGCGATGCTCTGTACGCTGCCCACGCTGTCGCGATGCAGGATGTTGCCTTCGAACAGGTACGTGACAGTGGCGAGTCCGATATGCGGATGCGGCCGCACGTCTATGCCCTTGCCCGGCGCGAACTCCGCCGGCCCCATATGGTCGAAAAATATGAAAGGCCCCACCATTTTGTCGGGAAAGCCGGGCAAGAGCCGCCTGACTTCAAAGTCGCCGAGGTCCTTGGTGTGGGGTTTCAATACTGCGGAAATGCCTGCGGTCATCGCTGCGTCCTGTATCACATGTGGAGTATGTGCAGGTAAACCCTGCTGCAGGAGGATACCGCTTCCCGCGGATGGCTGTTGGCGCGCGCAAACAAAACGGCCGCGGGAGCGGCCGTTCCGCGAAGCAAAGCGTGCGCGCGTCAGCCGGCGACAGCGAGCCTGGGTTTCGCCGGTTGCGAGAGCTTTTTCAGTTCGTCGCCCAGGTAGCGTGCGATCGCGCGCATGCCGTAGAGGCTCGCCTCGGCTTCCGCCGCGCTGTTGTAGTTCGTGTTGGTGTTGACGTCGTACGTATAGAGCTCGCCCGCGGCATCGGTGATGAATTCGATGCCTGAAATGCCGATGCCGTTGTCCGCAATGAAGCGTCGGTAGCTTTCGATGACGGGATGCTGAAAGTCCGGCACGATGCGGAAGCGCAGCGCAGTTGTTGCCGGAGCGGTTTCGCCGACCGGGCAGAACGCATCGCCGACCTGGCAGGCATCGGCAGGGCACAACTCAAAACCGAGCGTCGTATCCACGCGCACCGCGTAGAGAAATTTGCCGCCGACGAATTCGACGCGGGTGATGAACGGCGCCGGCGCACGGATGTATTCCTGGATCAGCGTTATGCCGTCGACCGAATCTTCGAACGCATCGCTTTCGACGTAATCCTGAAGGGCGCGGTGCTCATGAAACAGTCTCACACCGAGGCCTTTACCGGCGCGGTTGTGCTTGGTAATGAACGAGCCGTTGAAGGCGCGCGCGGCGTCGACAATCTGCCGCCTGCCGATGGCGGCGGACGTGCGCGGCGTGCGGATGCCGTACTTGGCGAGGGCCGCGTATTGGGCGATCTTGCTTACTTCGAGCTGCAGCGCGCGTCCGTTGTTGATGACCCGCCGGTCGTGCTGCTCAAGCCACGCCAGCACCGCTGCGGTGTACTCGGGCGCATAGCGATGACCGCGCGTATGCGACGAAGCGCTCATGCGATTGTAAAAGACCCCGTCGGGCGGCGCAGACGAAAAATCGAGCACGCCCTGGTCGAGAAACCATTCCTCAAACGGCAATCCGAATTCAGTAAACGCCGCGCGCAAAGGTTCGACCCAGGCGTCGTTTTCATGGATTACATAGATTTTTTTCATGGTTTTGCCCAGCCTTTAGCTTGAAGAGCGACAAGGCTACAGATGGCCGCGCCGGAACGGAAAGAATAAGGAGTGCCTCGGATATAACAGAAGGGAATATGCAGTGCGGATTTAGATTTAATTACGCATTAAATCAATTGATTAACGAGGTGCGACAACCGGGGGCGCGGCGAGTAGAAGCGCCTGTTACTGCTCCTTGATGCCTGCTTCCTTGGCCGCTTTGCGGTAGCGCTCGATTTCCTTCGGCAGCAGGTCGGCGATCTGCGGCTCGGTGGCGACCCAAGCCTCTGCGCTTTCGTTGTCGAGAAATTTCTTCATCTCGGGGCCAGCGAGGCTTTTGTTCACGGCGGCGTTGATGAAATTCATGCGCTCGGCCGGCAGACCCGCCGGCGCGAACAGCCCCCACCAAAGTTCATAGCTGTAACCGGGCACGCCTGATTGCGCGATGGCCGGCAATCCCGGCAGCAACGCGGAAGGCTCGAGGCTGGTGACTCCCAGTGCGCGCACGCGGCCGGCTTTGAGTTGTGGATTGACTGCCGCCGCACTCGCGATCACAAGCTCGACTTCGCCGGACGCGAGCGCTGTCATCGCCTGCGAAATGCCTTTGTACGGAATGTGCGTCAGCTTGATGCCGGCGGCGGACGCGAACAGCGCGCCGGAGAAATGATTGTTGCCGCCGGTGCCCGACGACGAGTAATTGAACTTGCCGGGGTTCTTTTTCACCAGCGCGACGAGTTCCTTCACCGATTTCGCCGGTATCGACGGGTGTATCACCAGTATCATCGGCGCGCGCGCGATCATCGCCACCGGCACGATGGCGCGCGCCGGGTCGAAGGGCAGTTTCTCGCGCACCGCGGCTGTCGCCGGGTACGAGGACGTGTGGCCGAGCAGCACGTAACCGTCGGCTTCGGCCTTGGTCGCGATTTCGGTGCCTATCATGCCGCTGGCGCCCGGCCGGTTGTCGACGACGACGTTTTTCCCCCACGCGATCGCCAGTTGCTGGGCCACGCTGCGCGTCATGATGTCGATCGAGCCGCCCGGCGTATACGGCACGATGATCTGCACGTTGCGCGCGGGCCAGGCGGGTTGCGCGCCGGCTTGCAATGCCACGCAACTCAGCAGCGCAAAAGTGAAGACAGCATGCAGCCGCATCACCGGCATGGGTAACAATCGTGGCTTGTTCATGGCGCTCCTCGCAGGATATTTTTGTCTGCAGCGTGAAAACGGTACCACAGCCGGGCGACGGGCACCTGTTTTTTTTGATTTCGCCGTGGCCGCATGGAATAACAGCGGCCCCGCCTGTGTTGACTAAATCTACAGGTCGCTTCACGATAGCGGCCATCAATTTACAGGGAGAGCAGGTAATGAACAGCGTTTCTGCAGTATTGCTGTGCGGCGTGCTGGCATTGGCGGCGACCGTGGCTGAAGCGCAGAATCCGATGCGCATACGCGGCACCATCTCGTCGGTGGACGGCGATCTGCTGATGGTCAAGACACGCGAAGGCCGCGACGTCAAGATCGAGCTCGATCCAAAAGTGACGTTCGCCTACCCGAAAGCGTTGAAGACCGCAGACCTCAAGCCGGGCGCTGCGTTGGGCCTGGTCGCCGTGCCCGGCCCTGACGGCAAGCTGGTCGCACGCGGCATGCAAGTGTTCCCTGCCGATCGCGGGTTGCCGAACGAAGGTCACCGGCCGTTCGACTTCGAGCCGAATTCGAGCATGACCAATGCGGTCGTTTCAGGGGCGGTCGAGTTGGGCAAGGGCCGCGAAGTCACGCTGACGTACAAAGGCGGTTCGCAGATCGTGGTTGTGCCGGAGAACACGCCGGTCGTGATGTATGTCGAGGGCGACCGCACGTTATTGAAGCCCGGTGAGTACGTGTACATTCAGGCGGGCATGAACAACGACGGCAAAATCATCACTTCGCGCGTCCAGGTGAGCAAGGACGGGGTACGGCCGCCGCAGTAAACCTTCTTACTGAAAACCAATTTCAAAAAATTGAAAAGCGTCAATCAGCCGCAGATAAACGCAGATACATTCTTTTCAATACCCCCTTGAGGGGTACGCAGATAAATACTCAGGGTTGCCTTACAGCTGATGCCAAGACCTTTGAACTTATCTGCGTTCATCTGCGGCTACAGACGTTTTTTAGAGAATCGCCGAATCACGGGTGATTGCTACTCCAGCTTGAAGCCGCTTTCCTTGACGACTTTCGTCCAGCGCTCTTTTTCCTCGGTCAGCCAGCGGCCGGTATCCTGCGGGCCGGTGGCGAGCGGCGTGGTGCCCTGCGAGGTCAGCACTTCCCTAACGTCGTTCAATTTCAGAACACGTGCCACTTCGTTATTGAGTTTGGCGATGACGTCCGGCGGCGTGCGCGCGGGAGCGAGTATGCCCTGCCACGAGCCGGTGACGAAGCCCGGCAACGACTCCGCAACGGTCGGCGTGTCCGGCAGATTCGAGAGACGCTGCGCGCTCGATGACGCGATCAGTTTCAGCTTGCCGGAACTGATGTGGGTCAGCGTCTGCAGAATACCGAGAAACAGCACGTCCGCATCACCGGTAGCGACCGCGTAGCTCGTGGCTGCCCCGCCCTTGGTCGGGATATAGACCCAGTTGATGCCGGTGCGTTGCGCGAACATGAGCCCCGCGAGGTGAGGCGTGCCGCCAAGGCCGGCCGCGTAGTTGAGCTTGCCCGGTTTGGATTTGGCCAGCGCGACCAGTTCCTTGACCGTTTTTACCGGCACGCTCGGATGCACGGCCAGCAGATGCGGAGAATATGAAACGGTGACCACCGGCGCAAAGTCGCGCAGCAGGTCGAACGGCAGCTTTGCGTAGAGTATGGTGCTGGTCACGAGATTGCCGATATCGGTGAGCATCAGCGTATAGCCGTCCGGCGCCGCGCGCACCATCAGTTCCGCGCCGATATTGCCGCCCGCGCCGGTGCGGTTGTCGGCGAGTATCTGCTGTCCCCACGCTTCCGTCAGCTTGGCGCCGACCAGTCGCGTGAGTATGTCGGAGGTGCCGCCCGGCGGGTACGGCACGATCACGCGGATCGGCTTCGCCGGGTAATTCTGCGCCGCCGCCTGCGTCGAAACCAATAGCGCTGCGAGTGAAACCGCGGCAACCGAGACGGCCGCCGTCCTGCTCCTGCTTGTATTCATACCTGCTCCTCCTGATTTTTTTGAACTCATCTCAAAAATACAACACCGGCAAGCAACCGCCGATAAACGCCGATTAACGCCGATGTAATTGGTGATGAGCGAAGGGTAATGGGTAATGAGTTAAAGATAAGTTACGCATTGCCCTTTGCCCATTCCTCATTGCAATTTGAACTGTTTTCGATCTTATCTGCGTTCATCCGCGGTTCCAAACTGTTTTTGAGGCAGCTCTTGGTGTTGGCGGCCGTTGCCGCGCATCAGCCCGCGCGGCGGCGGAATTTCTGGAACGCGTGGGGCTTCAGCGGCGCCATGCGCTTGACGGCGCCGGCCTGCTTGCAGACTTCGCCCACGTAGAAATCGCCGCGGCTGTCGGCCCAAATGCCGTGCGGTGCGACAAAATTGCCGGGCAGAATGGGATTTTCTCCGCCGATTTGCGCCGCGATCTTGCCGTCGGGGTCGCACACCGTCACGCGCGCGATCGGCGCATGGCCTTCCGGCGGGCAGATCATGGTCTGGTCGTGCTTGGGCAGCGGCCCTTCGGAGCGTTTGTGCATGTAGTTGAGGAAGCCGCCTTCGGCGATGTGCAGCATGTCCTGGTCGTCGATGAAAATGTCGTAAGGGCGGTTGACGAAAGTCCACTCGCGCAAATATTCGCCGGCGGGGGAAAAAATCTGCACGCGCGAATTTTCGCGGTCGGCGACGTAGACCAGCCCCGCGCTGTCCACGGCGATGCCGTGCGGCAAAATGAACTGGCCCGGTCCGCGGCCTGGTTCCCCCCAGGAGAACAGCAGTTTGCCCTCGGCAGAATATTTGTGGACGCGCGCGTTGCCGTAACCGTCGGCTATGTACATATCGCCGCTCGGCAGCACCGCGACGTTGGTCACCCGGTTGAACGGGCCGGCGGCTTTCTTGACCGGGCTTTCGCCGATCTTGTAGCCCGTATCGGCGCTTTTGCCCGGCTCGCCTATGGTCATCAGCTTCTTGCCGTCGGGCGTGTACTTGTGGACGACGTGGTTCTTGTCGTCGGCAAGCCACAGCTGGTCGTTGTGGTCGATAAAAATGCCGTGCGGGCCCACAAAGGCGCCTGCGCCCCATGCGTTGAGGAACTTGCCTTCCTTGTCGAACACTATCATCGGGTGCTCGCCGCGGTTGAACACGTAGACGTTGTCGCGCGAATCGCACGCCACGCCCGCGACTTCGATGAAGCTCCAGCCTTCCGGCATTTGCTCCCAGCCTGCGATCACTTCGTATTCTATTTTGTGCGGCCCGAGCGCCATGCTTGCTCCTCCCTGGATGGCGTCCGGTCTGTGCGGCAGTGCCTGCCGGCCGGATCGCCTGATTTGAATTAGTGCCGAGGTTTCATTCTACCTTTGTCGCTGCGCATCGACGAATTGACGGATTTCGCTCACGCAGCGTTCGGGTGCCAGCAGGTTGATGCCGTGCCCGTAGCCTTCGAAGGTGACGAGCTTCGCCTGCGGCATATGCTGCTGCATCGCTTTCATTTTTTCCTCTTCCGCCAGCGGACTCTTTTGTCCGGCGAGGATCAGCGTCGGCACCTTGATGCCGGGCAGCAGCGGCCAGAAGTCGCCGCGGCCGATCATTTTTTCTTTTTCCACCGCGACCGGCACCGGCGTGCGGTCCATCTGCGCGATGTACCATTCGCACAGCTCGGGCGACGCTTTGGTGGTGTCGATTCGGTAGGAAAGCGTTTTGCGGCACCAGCCGCCGACGCCGTATTTGGCGAAGGCGGCGGCGCGGTCCGCTTCACCAACCGTGTATGTGGCGGCAATATTCGCGGGACGCTTGAACGGCGTATCGCACACCGTCAGCGTATGCAGGCGGTCGGGATGCGCCAGCGCGAACGCGAGGCCGGCGATGCCGCCGGACGATTCACCGACCCAGTGCGCGCGGCGGATGCCGAGCTTGTCCATCAGGCCAAGCGAATCGCCGACCAGCTCATCGAACGTCATGGTGCCGGCGGGCGGCAGGGACGATTCGCCGCAACCGCGCGCATCGAAGCGCAGCACGCGATAGTGGGCTGCGAGCAGCGGAACCCATTGCTCCCAGAACAGCATGTTGCGCGAATAACCGTGATAGAGCAGGAAGGTCTCGGGCTCGTCGGTGCGCCATGGCGCGGTGTAGTCGGCGAGTTCGTAATTGATGTTGATATCGCCGACCTGCATCTTGCTGAACACATGTTTCATGCGACGTTCCTTCGATTGCATTCGGTCCGCGCCGGAAATTACTCGGGCTGGACGTTGGCTTTGCGGATGGCCTGCTCGTATTGCGCGACTTCGGAGTGCAGGAATTTGGTGAATGCTTCGGGCGTGCTGCCGGTCAGCTCGACGCCCTGCTGCTGATAGGTTTTCTGCGCTTCCGGCGATTTCACGAAGCGCATGAGTTCTTCGTGCAGCTTCGCGTTGATCTCGGGCGGCGTGCCCGCCGGCGTGAAGAAGCCGTGCCATGCGCCGATATTGAATCCCGGGTAACCGGATTCCGCAATCGTCGGCACATTGGGCAGGATCGCGGAACGCTTTTGGGTGGCGACGGCGAGCACCTTGATACGGCCGTCGGTGAGGTGGGGCGTGACGGTGGTCACCGTGGCGAAGATCATCGAGCATTGGCCGCTCATGACGTCGATCATTGCGACGACCTGTCCTTTGTACGGCACATGCGTCAGCTTGATGCCGGCGGCGTTTTGCAGGAGTTCACCCGCCAGGTGTCCGGCGCTGCCGGTGCCCGACGAAGCCATGATGACCTGCTCCGGCCTTTTGCGCGCCAGTGCGATAAGGTCGGCGACGGATTTGACGGGCAGGGTCGGCGCCGTGACCAATATGTAGGGGCTGGTGGCGAGCAGCGTGATGGGCGTCAGATCTTTGAACAGATCGTACCCGAGCTTCTTGTACAGCGGCACGCTGATGGCGATGTTCGCCGGCGAAACGAGCAGCGTATAGCCGTCCGGTTTTGCCCTGGCCGCGAGTTCCACGCCGATGTTGCCGTTGGCGCCCGCGCGGTTGTCGACGATGGCAGCCTGGCCCCACCGCGCGTTGAAACGCTGGGCGATGTCGCGGCCGATCAGGTCGACCACGCCGCCGGGTGGGAACGGCACCACGATGCGGATGGCGCGGTCGGGATAGTTTTGCGCAGCGGCCGGCATGGCGGCGGCGATGAGAATCAGTGCTGACCAGCGGTAAGGGCGGAACAAATTAGGTTTCTTTCCTTGTAAGTTTAAATATCGCAAGCGCTATTTTCCCAGCAAAGCGAACGCTTCGCCGAAGCGGCCGCGTGCTTCATCGTGCAGCGGCTTCACCGCGTTGACGAAAGCGGCGCGCTCAGCCGGCGTCAGTTCGACGACTTCGCCGCCTGCGTCCAGAATAGTCTGGCGCGCGATGTCTTCCTCGCGCACAGCGAGTTCGCGCTGCGCAAGGATGGCTACACGCGTCGCTTCTTTCATCGCGGTCTGCAGCGCCGCGGGCCAGCTCTCGAACGCCGCGCGGTTGCAGTAGATGCCGCGCGAGAGATAACTGTGGCCGGTGAGCGTGTGATAGCGGTGAAATTTGTGCACGTCGTAGTCGACGCTGTTCGCCAGTGGGTTCTCCTGCGCATCGATTTCGCCCGCCTTGATCGCGGCAATGGCTGGCTTGAGGTCCATGATCAGAGGCGTCGCGCCCAGCAATTCGTAGGTGCGCGCGTGCATCTGGCTCGGCAGCGAGCGGATTTTCATGCCGCGCATGTCGGCGGGCATATGCACCGCGCGCAGCCGGTTCGACACGTGGCGGTAGCCGTTCTCGAAATAGCCGAGCATGTAATAGTCCGGAATGCGTTCTTCGATTTTGCGGCTCAGGTAAGCGCCCAGCGCGCCGTCCATTGCAGTACGCGCTTCATCCAGGCTCGCGAACAGGAAAGGCAGGTCGGCGAATTCGAGTTCCGGCACGCGCTCGGTCAGATAGCTGGTGGACTGGTAGGCGAGCGTCAATAATCCGCGTTCGCTCATCCACAGCACTTCCTCGGCCTTGTAGCCGAAATCCATCACGTTCCACACGTACTTGATATCGACTTTGTCGCCGAATTGCGCGATCAGACGGTCGCCCATCATTTTGATTGCACGGCTGTGCGTGGTGGTGGGCGGGCCGTAGCCGCCCATGCAAATCTGAAAAACTTTATTCATCTTTCATTCCTATCGAACGGATCAGTTTGCCGAAGCGCGCGTGCTCGACCTTGATGTAATCGGCAAGTTGCTGCGGTGTGGACACTTCGGGATCGTAACCTTGCGACGAGAGGCGTTCGCGCAGTACGGGAGAGTTGTTGCCGGCGATCAGTTCGGTGTTGAGGCGGTCGATAACTGCCTTGGGAGTGCCGCGCGGCGCCGACATCGCGATCCACTGCACGGTTTCAAAACCGGTTATGCCGCTTTCGGCGACCGTCGGCACGTTGGGCGCCGCCAGCGAACGTTTTGCGGAGGTGATGGCGACCGCCCTCAATTTTCCGTTCATCGCCTGCTGGTACACCGAACTCATCGTGGCGAACATCAGAGATACATGGCCGCCCATGAGATCGGTGGCCGCCTGCGCGCCGCCTTTGTACGGAACGTGCACGATATCGACCTGCGCCATCGACTTGAACAGCTCGGTCGACAAATGGCCGCCGGTGCCTATGCCTGACGACCCATAGATAATTTTGCCGGGACGCGATTTGGCAAGTGCGATGAGTTCCTTCACGGTGCGCACGGGCAGAGAAGGGTGAACGACCAGCAGGTAGGGCTGTGTGGCGAGCATCGATACAGGCTCGAAATCGCGCACCGCATCGTAGGGCACTTTGCTTTTGAGGTTGGGCACGATGGCGAGCGTCGTCTGACTGGAGACTAACAGCGTGTAGCCGTCGGGCGGCGCCTTTGCCGCCAGCTCGGCGCCTATGATGGTGCTGGCGCCGGGGCGGTTATCGACGAAAAACTGCTGGCCGGTGCGTTTGGTCAGTTCATCGGTGACCGCGCGCGCGATGATGTCGTTGCCGCCGCCGGGCGGGTAGGGGACGATCACGCGCACCGTTTTCGCCTGATAGCCCTGTGCCCATGCCGATACGCTGGCGGCGGACGTCAGTAAAACAGCTAAGACATATAGCGCAGTGCGCATGCCGGACATGGATTGCCTTTTGCGGCGGGATTATTGAACGCGGGCGGAGGCAAAAATGGTAGCACATTCGCAGTTTGCAGATTCTGAAAGCCGGCGCGCGGTTATGACACAATGCTAGAAGCTATCTTAAAAACAGTTTGGACCGCCGATGAACGCAGATAAGCTCGAAAACAGTTGCAAATTGCAATGAGGAATGGGCAAAGGGCAATGCGTAACTTATCTTTAACTCATTACTCATCACCAATTATATCGGCGTCTATCGGCGGTTGCTTGTCTGCGTTGTATGTTTGAGATGAGTTCTAATCACGATGACGCCGGCCGCCGCCGGTATTAAAAAACAACATCGGAGGAGCTATGCTTGGATTTCTGCGCGTGAAAGGCTTGTCTGCCGTGATGGCAATGGCGTTATTTGTTTGCGGTGCGGGTGGCGTGCTGGCGCAAGCTTACCCGGCGAAGACGATACGCCTGATATTTCCATTCCCGCCCGGCGGGCCTACCGATCTCCTCGGGCGTGCCATCGCGCAAAAAGTGTCCGACCAGGTCGGGCAGCAGGTGGTGGCCGACAACCGGCCCGGCGCCGGCGGCAATCTCGGTCTCGAGCTCGCGGCGAAAGCGCCGCCCGACGGCTACACGATAGTTTTGAGTTCGCCGCTGGTCGCGATCAGCCCGTCGTTATATTC
>CANJHY010000156.1:0-11211 GCA_947474275.1 Betaproteobacteria bacterium | reverse complement strand
GCTTTACGGCACGGCCTGCGGCGGGCAGGCGGGCGCCGCGAGGGCGATCAAGATACTTGCGGACGAAATGGAGCGGAGCTTCGGCTACGTAGGCGCGCGGCGGGTTTCCGAAATCGGTCCGCATATCTTCGCGCGTCGCTATCCGGCGATGTAGAGTCCCGCGCGGACGTCTGGGGGGGGCGCTGCCGTTTTTCTGCCGGCGGCGTTATTCGCCTTTAATGCCGACAGTGCGGATCACCGCGCCCCATTTTTCGTAGTCCTTCTTGATGTAGGCAGCGAGTTCGGCGGGCGTGCCGCCGCCGGGTTCGGCGCCGTCGGCGGCAAGGCGTTTTTTCACGTCGTCGGTGCGCACGATTTTATTGAGCTCCGCATTGAGCCGGCTAACGACGGCAGTATGCATGCCGGCCGGGCCGGACACCGCCCACCACTGGTTGGATTCGAACCCCGGCAGGCCGGATTCCGACATCGTGGGCACGTTGGGCTCGAGCTCCATGCGTTTTAAGCTGGTCACCGCGAGCGCTTTGAGTTTGCCGGCGCGCATCTGGGTGGCAACGCTCGAATACGCGGCGCACAGCATCGTCACCTGTCCCGCCATGGTGTCGATCACCGCCGGCGCGGCGCCTTTGTACGGGACATGCAGCAGCTTGATGCCGGCGCGCTGGGCAAACATTTCACCCGTGACGTGAATGATGGTGCCCACGCCGCTCGAGCCGAAGTTCAGGGCATCGGGGCGCGCCTTCGCAAGCGCGATGAACTCCTTGACGTTCTTCACGGGTAGCGACGGCGGCACCACCATCATCTGTGGCGAGTTGGCGACCATGGCGATCGCCGTGAAGCTGGCCACCGGATCGTAAGGCACCTTGTTGATATGCGGGTTTATCGATATCGGGCTGGTCGAGGAGACCAGCAGGGTGTAGCCGTCAGGTGCTGCGTGGGCGACGATGTCGGTGCCGATGGCGCCGCCGGCGCCGGCCCGGTTGTCGACGATCACCTGGGCGCCCAAAGCTTCGGACAGCTTTTGCGCGGTAAGGCGCCCCATGATGTCGATTGCACCGCCCGGCGAAAACGGCACGACGAGGCGCACGGTCTTTTCAGGATAGCTGCCGGATTGCGCCATTGCCGGCCCGTAAAGCGCCGCCAGCGTCGCCGCGGCCGCCAACTTGAATACGATTTTCGATGCCTTGTACATTGCTTGCCTCGTTTGCATTTGGATTGCGTTCCGCACTCGCTATCTAGAAGCGGCTGCAAAACCTTTTTGTAGCCACAGATAAACGCGGATGAACGCAGATAAGTTCAAAAGACTCAACATCGATTAAAGGGCGATGGTGGATATTCAACCGCTTGTATCTGCGTTTATCTGCGGCGCCTAGTCTTTTTTTTATTTTTGAGATGAGTTCTATATTCTTTTGCCGGGTTCGTCCGTTTACTCTGTTTTAGCGCCCGTCGAGCGGATCAGTTTGGTGACCTGCGCGAGTTCGTTTTTGATCAGCGTCGCGTACTGCTCCGGCGTATTGGTCTGCGCCTCGAGCCCCTGCCGGTTGAACAGGTCGCGCATCTCCTGTGTGTTGACGATTTTGACGACCAGCGCGTTGAGGGTGGTAACAATTTCTTTGGGCGTGCTGGCGGGCGCGAGCAGGCCATGCCAGGTCGAGCGGTCGAAGCCGGGCAGGCCCGACTCGCTGACCGTCGGCACCTGCGGCAGCAGTGCCGCGCGCTTGCTGCTCGTCACTGCCAGCACTTTGACCTTGCCCGATTCCATCAGCGGCAGCGCGGCGGTGATGCTGGGAAAACTGAAATCGACTTCGCCCGCCACTGCCGCAGTCACTGATTCAGTAGCGCCCTTGTACGGGACTTCGACGACCTTCACGTTGGCCATCTGCTGCAGCAGCGCGGCCGCAAGGTGGGGCGAGCTGCCCGCGCCGGACGAACCATAATTGAGTTTGCCCGGCTGCGCGCGCGCCAGTGCAATCAGTTGCCTGACGTCGCGCGCCGGCACCGATGGGTGCACGACCAGCACGAAGGTGCCGATAGCTTCCAGGGATATCGGAGCGAAATCCCGCTCGAGGCTGTATGGCAGCTTGGAGCGCAGCGCGGGCTGCGCGGCTTCCGCCGCCGTCACTTGCAACAGCGTGTAGCCATCGGGCGCCGCACTTGCGACCACGCCGGTCGCTATCGTGCCCGCCGCGCCGGTGCGGTTTTCGACGATCACCTGCTGGCCGAGAAATCCTGCCAGCCGCTGGCCCACCATGCGCGCGATAAAATCGGCGCCGCTGCCGGCCGGAAAGCCGACGACGATGCGCAGCGGCTTGAGCGGATAATTTTGCGCGATTGCCGCGGACGCCATCCACTGAGCACAAATGACGGCGACGACGACAGCGCGCAGCCACTCCATGCGCCGCCAGATTTTGCTCATGTTTTCCCTCCTGATGCTTTGTATTTACCGCAACGTCGCGGGCTTATCACTGTGAGCAGACATGCCGCTCCCCGCTCGACATCAACCGACCTTTTTGTCTGCACTGTCCTTGATGCCCCACTGCCAGGTCGAAGGCCTGATGCCAGCCCGACTTGAAGCCCGTTTACCCAGCCAATAAGCCAGCGATTTACCCACGCCGTCATAAGGCGTTTCGACGCCGAGCTTTTGCGCGGCGTCTAACGGCCAGTTCGGGTTATGCAGAAATTCGCGTCCGAGCGCGGCCAGGTCCGCGCTGCCGGAACTGATGACTGCTTCCGCCTGATCGGCGTGAACGATCAGGCCCACCGCCATCGTTTTAATGTTTGCGCCGCTCCTGATGCGCGCCGCGTAAGGCACCTGGTAGCCGTAGCCTGGCGCTTCGCTGGTGCCGGCGTCGGACATGCCGCCGGCGCTGCAATCGATGACATCGATGCCGTGTTCCTTCAGCACGCTCGCCACCGCGACACTGTGCTCTATCGTCCAGCCGGCTTCATCGACCGCCGAGACGCGCATGAACAACGGCTTGTCTTCCGGCCAGAACCTGCGTACTTCGCGCACCACGTCGATGGCAAAGCGCATGCGTTTTTCGGGTGAGCCGCCATATTCATCGGTGCGCTGGTTCGCCACCGGCGACAGGAACTGGTGTATCAGATAGCCATGCGCGCCGTGCAGTTCCAGCACGTCGAAGCCGGCTTCCTGCGCGCGCCGCGCCGCCTGTCCCCAGCTGGAAATGGCTTCCTGGATATCGTCGGCCGTCATCGCGCGCGGCACGGAATATTTGTCCGAAAACGCTACCGCGCTGGGCGCAATCAGCTCCCATTCCTCGCCGTGATCGACACCCGGGCAGTGGGCCATCTGTACTCGGCCTTCCCACGGCACGCTGCGGCGTGCCTTGCGCCCGGAGTGGCCGAGCTGTATGCCGACCGCCGCGCCGTTGCGCTTGACGAGTTCGGTGATGCGTTTCAGTGGTGCCACGAAATCGTCTTTCCACAGACCCAGATCGCGTGGCGTCGAACAGCCGCGCGGATCGACCTTGGTGGATTCCACGAACACCAGGCCCGCGCCCCCTGCCGCGAATTTTCCATAGTGCATCAGGTGCCAGTCGTTGACGTGGCCGTTGTCGGCGCAGTACTGCAGCATGGGCGACACCACGATGCGGTTTTTCAGCGTGAGGCCGCGAATTTGCAGCGGTGAGAACAATTCAGATGTCATGCTGTAGTTTCCCTTCGTTGGCCCAGCGCGCCGGCGCATGGGCCGGGTCTTATTCGGGCTTTATTCCAGCGGACTTGACGACGTGCGTCCATTTGACCAGTTCGTTTTGAAGATAGGGCGTCATGTCGGCAAGCGGCATATCAAACGGCACGGCGCCCATGGCGGCGAGGCGCTGCCTGACTGCGGGCATTTGTTTGATTTGCGTCGCCGCCTCGTGCAACTTCTTTACCACGGATGGCGGAGTTTTCGCAGGGGCCATCAGGCAATAGAACAGCAGGCTTTCGTAGCCGGGCAGCCCGCTTTCGGCTATGGAGGGCGTATCCGGCAGGCTCGGTGTGCGCTTTGCAGTCGCCACTGCGATCGCACGCAGTTTGCCGGATTGAATATGCGGCAGCGCGACCACCACGTTGCTGAATGCAAGCTGCACATGCCCGCCCAGCAGCGCCACCAGCGCCGGCGCATCGCCTTGGTACGACACCTGCAGCATGTCGATGCCGGCCATCTGCTTGAAGAGCGCCATGTTCATGTGTGAGCTCGAGCCGATGCTGGAGGTGCCATGTGTCAGCGCGCCCGGTCGCTCTTTCGCCATCTTGATGATCTCGCTCACTGATTTCGCGGGGAATGAAGGATGTGCCACCAGCACGCCGGGCACGTGCGTCAGCATGGCGACCGGCGCAAAGTCGCGTATCGGGTCGTATGGCAATTTGCCGTAAAGCGGCAAACCGGTGGTGAGCAGGCCGCTGTAAGTGAAGAGCAGCGTATAGCCATCGGCAGGGGCTTTCGCAACGGCCGCTGCCGCAATTTGCCCGTTCGCGCCGCCGCGATTGTCCACTACGACGGGCTGCCCCAATAACTCCACCAGACCCACTTGCAGCACGCGACCCTGAGTGTCCGTGGCGCCGCCGGGCGGCGAGGGGACCAGCATGCGTATCGGCTTGGATGGGTAGGCCGGTTGCGCATGCGCGCTGAAGCCGGGCGCCTGCCAAACGAACATGAGTAATGCAATGCGAAGCCAGGAATTCATATCGGTACCGGATTATGTTGAGGAAAAATACGCTTGCTCATGCGGCCTGGACTTTTACTTCGGTAAAAGCCCTGCCTCAATTGCCTTGATCTGCAGTGCCACAAAGCGCGAGAAAATCCGGCAATTTGTAAAGCTGCCGCCGACGAACCACAGGCCTTGCTGCGGCGTGCGCTTCCACATGTTGTTCATTTCTCCATCCGCATCCAGGCCCCAGACCGGCCCGATTTTTTTCGCGATGGTTTCGCCCAGCAGTTTTTTCACCACGGCCAGCTGCGGCTGGAAGCCGGTGCCGAGCACAATGAGATCCGCGGGCCTGAGCGAGCCGTCCTTCATCAGCGCGCCGCCGGGGGTGAAGCATTCGATGTCTTCGAACTGCAGCAGGCCCACCTCGCCGTTGACGATCAGCTCGGAGCACCCGGCGTCGAGGTTGTAGCCGCCGTAGCGCGTGCGTATCAGCATGTTGTGCCCGAGGTGGTCTTCGCCGTCGTACCACTTGAACCCGCGGGCGATCAGGCCGTCGATCAGCTTGCGGTCGAACTCGACCATGCGTGCCGTCATCGTCTTGAGGGCGCGCTTCAGTACCGTCAGGGTGTTGACGGTCACCAGCAAGTCGCCATCTTCAAGCGGCACGTCGTCATAGATGGCATAGGTCAGTTTTGCGCTCGGGCTGATGCTCAACACCATGGACGGACCACGTTGGATGATGGTGGCCTCGACGCCGTTGGCATGCAGGTCCTGTGCGATATCGTGGCCGCTGCTGCCGGTGCCCAGCACCAGCGCCTTCTTGCCGCGCCAGCGTGCGCCGTTGCTGAATGCGCTGGTATGCATCAGATCGCCCTTGAAGTCCTTGAGGCCGGGCAGGTCGGGGATGCTCGGTTCACCGACCAATCCGTTGGCGAAGATGAGATGTTTGGGCCGCACTGTGCGCTCGCTTCCATCCGCGGTGTTGCGCACCACGACTGACCATCGGCCGCTGGCGTCATCGTAAGTGCCGCTGGCGAGTTCAGTGCTCGTCCAGAAATTGAGCTCCATCGCCATGGCGTAGGCTTCGAACCAGTCGGCGAGCATGTCCTTGGGCAGGTACACCGGCCAGTTCGGCGGAAACGGCATGTAGGGCAGGTGATTGAACGCGGTGGGATTGTGCAGTGCCAGCGAGTGATAGCGCGTGCGCCAGCAGTCGCCCACGCGCGGCAACTTGTCGATCACCAGGGTGTCCACACCGAGATGGCCCAGCGCTGCGGCCACGGTCAGTCCGGCTTGTCCACCGCCGACTACCAGCGCGGTGGGTTCGCGGTCGGTGTAGCGCTCGGCTTCGATGCGCTGGTCCTTCCAGTTGGCGCCGCCGAAGTTGCGCGAATAGGCTTCACCGGTGGGCCGTCGCGCGCCGACTTTTTCCTCGAAGCCTTTCAGTTCGTGCAGATTGGTCATGAGCTGAAAGGCCCTGGCCGGATCGCTTGCCAACAGGCGCACCACGCCAAAGCCGCGGCCAATCGCCGTCTCGAACTGGAAAATGCCCTCGATCACATCGACGCCGGTGCGCGGCACCTGTCGCGGCGGCGTGCGTCCTTCTGCGAGGGCGAATCCACGCGCTTTGACGGTGGCCTGCTTTTCCACCATCAGCGCCGCAATGGCATCGGGGCCCTGGCAGGGCGTGATACTCCAGGTAAACGCAAACAGATCGCGCCAATGACCGTCTTGCGCAAACAGCGACGCGACAGATGCCTGATTGGCGCTGTGCAGGGCGACATTGAGCTGGCCGAGCCATTGCTCGACATGCGCTTGCGTGGACTGCCCAGCCGGCTGAGCGGCTGCGGGCAGACTGGTGACGCCTCCTCCGTTCAACCTTTCCATGTTTTTTAAACGCTAATCCCGTGCTGGTTTGAGTCGGTCAGGCCAGCCATGCATAGCGGCTGAGCGCCTGAGCGCGTTTGAAATGTGACAATCGCTTCATTTTGGGGCAAATCCCGCATGCCGTAAAATTCCTGAAAACCGTTATTTGATAACTTTCAGTAATCATGCTCTTTTCTGCGCCTCAGGGCCAGGCGGTCATCCGCTGCGCCAGCGCCGCGGCGAACTTCGACTGCAGCTCGCAACTCCAGTCCAGCGTATGCCGCCGCACGCTGATGCGCCACTCGCCGTCCGCTTTGCGCAGGCGGTCAAGGTAGCGCAGGCTGCGCATAGCGATCGGCGCGTCCGGGAGCACCAGATAAGCGATGGCATAGGTTTCGGTCTCTGCCGCATCGCCTTCGATCCGCTGGATATTGAGATTGCCCATGACATGCGTGGTCGCCTTCAGCGTGCCCGCGGCAATGCTCTTGAAGGTGCTCAGCGAATCCATCATCGCCTCTATGCCCGCGACCGCTTCGCGCTCGTCGTAAAACGCTTTGATGTCAGCGGTAAAACAACTGCGCACCTGAGCGGGCAGGCCGCGATCCAGGCCCTGGAAGTAGCGCGTGATGACTTCTTCGATGGCGGTTCGATCCAGCACATATTGCATGTCGATACGCGGCGGCATGGGCCACTCCTTTGCGCGTGATTTATCGAAACCGTCTCAAAAACAATTTGGAACCGCCGATAAGCGCCGGTGAACGCAGATAAGCGCAAGGGAATTGACCTTGATCCCGGGAAAGGTCTGGAATTTTGTCGGCGTCAATCGGCGGTTGCTTGTCGGTGTTGTATTTTGAGATGAGTTCTCGTAATTATTCGTTTTTGATGTGCGCACTGAACTGATCTCAGCGGTTCAGCGCCGCATGCGCGATCTCGCGCAATTTCGCCTTTTGTATCTTGTTGCCATTGGCGCTGGGTGTAAATGGAAATGCGTCGATCGGCAGGATGTGTTCCGGCACCTTGAATTTTGCGATGCGCTGCGCGCAATGCGCGATTAATGCCGGCGCATCGACTGCGGCACCGTTGCGCGCGACCACGAACGCGACGGCTCGCGTGCCCCGCGGCCCTTCGATGCCCACCACCTGGCTAGCGAGTACCGCGGGATGCGCATCGAGCACCGCTTCGACTTCGAGCGGATTGACCAGGAAGCCCGCCAGCCGCAGCACGTCTCCCATGCGCGACAGGTAAATAAAGCTGTTGTCGCCGGTGGTGTAACCGAGGTCCCCGCTTTTCAGGTAGCCATCGGCGGTAAAGGCCGCAGCAGTCGCCGCGGCGTCCGCGTAGTAGCCCGACATCATGCTGGGCACATTGAATTCAAGCTCGCCATTGACGCCGTGCGCGAGGATTTCTCCGCTTGCCGGGTCGCGCGCACGCACGCGGCCTGCCGGTGCGATCAGGGTGCCGCCGCCGAGTTCACGCTGCGCGGGCGCGGCGTCGAGCGCGTGCAGCGACAGCATCGCCTGCACTTCGCTCATGCCGTACGTGCCCATCAGCGTGAGGCCGCGCGCCTGCGCGGGCGCTGCCTGCCCGCCGCGCGCGCCTATCGCCAGGCGCATGCTGGGGAAGGGTAAAGGATCCGGGCCGGTTGCCAGCAACTGCGCGACGATATCGCCGACCGCCGGGAAGTGCGTAATGCCATGTCCGCGTATCGCCTGCGCTGCCGCGCGCGCTTCGAAAGTCGGCAGCATGACGAGTGGCTGGCCGGCGGCAAACGCGGCGGTCGCCGTGCACAGGCCCATGACGCCGCACAGCGGGATCGTGAGCAGAATGGCGGCGTCCGCGGCATCGAAGCCGAATGCGCGCGCCATGTCGCCCGCGTGGTGCGTGAGTGATGCCTGCGCATGCAGCACGAATTTGGGCGCTCGCGTGGTGCCGGACGTCGTGAAGATGATGCAACCGGTTTCGGGCGTGGCGCCGTCCGTGTCCAGAGCGGGCCGGCTCGCGAGGTCGCGATAGCGCGTGACCGGGCGCCCGAGCAGGGGCGGGTGCGCAATGGTGTCTGCCGACTCGTCGTAGGCGACAAACGCGGTCAGCTTTGCCAGCGCAGCGGGCGGCATATCGCGCAGGATGCCCGCGAAGTCGATGTGGCGGAAATCCGGCCACAATACCAGCACTTTCGCGCCGGAGCGGCCCACGATGTCGGCGACCTCGTTGCTCTTGAAGCGCGTGTTGACGGTGACGACGATGGCGCCCAACTGCGCGCACGCAAAGAAGCAGGCCAGCCACGCCGGCACATTGGGCAGCCATAGCGCGACGCGATCGCCGGCGCCTACGCCGAGATCGGCAAGTCCGCGCGCCACGCGCCGGCTTTCAGCCGCGAGATCGGCATACGTCACCGGTTGTTCGTCGTAAACCAGGGCGGCTGCGGCGCCGCTGGCCGCGACCCGGCGGGAGAGAAATGCGGTGAGTGACAAAGGCATGAGGTTTATGGAGTTTTTAAAAGTGGTCTCTAAAACAATTTGGAACCGCCGATGAACGCCGATGAACGCAGATAAGCTCAGGGGGGAGCTCGGCCTTGATTCAGGGAAATATCTGGAATTATATCGGCGTCAATCGGCGTAAATCCGCGGTTGTTTGTGAGAATTGTATTTTTGAGATGCCTTAAAAACAATTTGGAACCACCGATGAACGCCGATGAACGCAGATAAGCTCAGGGGGGGGCTCGGCCTTGATTCAGGGAAATATCTGGAATTATATCGGCGTCAATCGGCGTAAATCGGCGGTTGCTTGTCGGTATTGTATTTTTGAGATGCCTTAAAAACAATTTGGAACCACCGATGAACGCGGATGAACGCCGATAAGCGCAAGGGACCTGGCCATGACTCGGGGAAAGGTTTGGAATTTTATCGGCGTTAATCGGCGTTAATCGGCGGTTGCTTGTGAGAATTGTATTTTTGAGACGAGTTCTAGTTATTTGGCCGCCGGCGCCAGATCAATCTGCGTCGCTTTGCGCGTCACTTCCAGGATTTCATCGCGGCGCTTGAGCCACCAGCCGTAAGTGCGCGGCAGCAGGTCGTGGTAATTCGCCACGCCCAATTCACGCGCGGCATGCACCGTCCAATAGGGGTCCCACAAAAATTCGCGGGCGATGCCGATCAGGTCGGCGGCCCCGTCCTGCAAAATCTGTTCGGCTTGACGGGCCTCGGTAATCAGGCCGACGGCAAGGGTTTTGATCGCGACATCCTTGCGTATGCGTGTTGAAAACGGCACGTGATAGCCGGGACGCCGCGGTACTACGGTAGCCGATCCGGCGCCGCCGATGCCGCCGGATGAAGTCGTGATCACTTCGATGCCGCGTGACTTCGCTTCGTGGGCAAGCGTCACCGTGTCATCCAGCGTCCATGCGTCACCGCTGCCATCAACCGCGGAGACGCGCAAAAACACCGGCTTGTTCTTCGGCCAGACGGCGCGTACTGCTTCGATGATCTCCATGCAAAGGCGCATGCGGCCCTTGAGGTCGCCGCCATAAGCATCGTTGCGTTTGTTGACCAGTGGCGACAAAAACTGGTGAATCAGGTAGCCATGCGCAGCATGAACCTCCACTACGTCATAGCCCGCCTCTGTCGCGCGCAACGCGGCTTCCCGCCAGTTCGCGACTACTTCCTTGATTTCAGCAAGCGTCAGGCTGTGCGGCGGGGCATCTTTGGGTGAAGCCGGAATTTCGCTCGAAGAAGCCGTCTGCCACGGGGCTTCGCCACGCAGCGCGTCTTCGGCAGTGAGTTGACGATAGCCATCCCAGGGCGGTCTGCCCGAACCTTTGCGGCCGCCGTGCCCGAGCTGTATCGCAGGCACGGCGCCATGCGAGCGCAAAAAATCATTGATGCGCCGATACGCCGTGAGATTCTTGCCATCGTAAATGCCCGCGCAATGATAGGATTTTTTTCCGCGCTGCTCGATTGCGGTTTCTTCGCAGAATATGAGCCCGGCTCCACCCATCGCGAATTGGCCCAGATGCACCAGGTGGTAGTCCGTCGGACCGCCATCGCGTTCGGAAGCGTACTGGCACATGGGCGAGACCACTACGCGGTTGCGCAGGGTAATTTCGCCCAGCGTCATGGGCGTGAACAGCAAAGGTGGCATTTGATCGTTCATAAGTATTAGAACTCATCTCAAAAATACAACACCGACAAGCAACTGCCGATACATTCTTTTTAATACCCCCTTGAAGGGTACGCCGATTGACGCCGATATTATTCCAGACCTTTCCCCGAATTAAGGTCAAATCCTCCGTGCTTATCTGCGTTCATCCGCGTCCATCGGCGGTTCCAAACTGCGTTTGAGATAGCTTCTGGTTTTTGGGGCGGGTAATGGTTCGCCGATCTTGTCGGCGGGCTCTACTTTACCCCATAGTTTCATTTCTCTCGCGATAAGGCTGGCGAAATCCGCGGGCTTGCTCACGCGCACGGTTGCGATATGACAACCGTTTTATTCTGCGGCAAACTCTGCATGCCGTAAAATTCCCCAAAACAGTTATTTAATAACTTTTGGTGTGACTATTCAGCCTGAGGCAGGAGATGGATGGCATCCCATGAAAGCCAGGCGCAAGACCTCGAACAGATTATGCCCTTGCTTGTGCATGGTATCGAGATAGGAGCGGATGGTGCAGAAATTCTGCGCGCCGATGAGCGTGCGAAAG
>CANJHY010000155.1:0-11589 GCA_947474275.1 Betaproteobacteria bacterium | reverse complement strand
TTCGATGCGCCAGCGGTGTCGGCGCGGCGCGCGGACCGCATCGAGGGCGAGCGCCTGGCGTTCAGTTATTTCGAGGCACGGGCCGGGCAGGACGAAGCCGAAACCAAGGCGGCGCATGAAACATTCTTTTACGTTTTGCACGGTGAACTGAGCGCGCAGTGCAACAGCGAGAAAAAATCGCTGAAGGCGGGCGATATCCTGCAGGCTGAGCGCGGCGACAATTACCGGCTCGAAGTGAAGTCGCCGTTCGCGCGTTACGTCAGCGTGCGCTCGACGCCGTACCTCGAGAACCTGATCGATTCGATGACGCCCGAGCAGGCCGAACAGGCGCGCATCAATATGAAAGCAAACTAATCACTTGATGAAAACCGTAAAAGATTGAACCGCGAAGGACGCGAAAGAACCCAAAGGCAAGAAAGAAAAGATTGGCGAGTCAATTTCAACCTACTGACGTTATAGGTGGAATCAAGTGGACTCTCAATCTATGAAGGTTTTCCTTTGTGTCCTTTGCGGTTTAAGATTGAGTAGTATTGGGTTGGGGAAGCAGAATTGCGCAGGAGGGGTTCGATGATACTTGCTCGGTTTTCCGTTGTTGCCGGCTTTTTGTTCGTGAGCGCCGCGTCCGCGCAGGGCTGGAGCCCGCAGCGCAATGTCGAAGTCATAGTCCCGGCGACTGCCGGCGGCTCGCTCGACACCACCGGGCGCACTGTCACACGCATCTGGGGCGATCTCAAGCTGTTGCCGGTTTCGAGCACCAACTCGAACCGCGCCGGCGGCGGGCACGCAGTGGCGTACAACTATCTTGCGCAGCGCCCGAAAGATCCGTATTTTCTGGCGGTGACTTCATCGACGCTGCTGGCCAGCCACATCAACGGGCATATTCCGCAGACTTACACCGACTTCACGCCGCTCGCGGTACTGCTCACCGAATACATCGCGTTTGCGGTGCGTGCCGATTCGCCGCTGAAGACGGGCAAGGACGTCATCGAGGCGCTACGCAAGGCGCCGGGGTCTCTGAGCCTCGCGATCAGCAGCGCGACCGGCGGTACCCACCATATTTCATTCGGCTTGCCGCTCGCGTCCGCCAGTGTGGACATGACCAAGGTCAAGCTGGTGGCGTTCAATTCTTCCGCCGAGGCGGTGACTGCCCTGCTTGGCGGACATGTCGACGTGGTTTCCGCCGGCACGGTGAATGTCGCGCCGCACGTTGCCAGCGGCAAATTGCGCGCCATCGCGGTCACCTCGGCCAAGCGCATGACGGGCGCGCTGGCGGCGGCGCCGACGTGGCCTGAGCAGGGCTACAAGGGCGTGTTCGAAAACTGGCGCGGCATCATAGGCGCCAAAGGCATCAGCGCGGAGCAGGTCGCATTCTGGGACAGCGTGTTTCGCCGCCTGACGGCAAGCGAGGACTTTCGCAACTACGCCGAGCAAAACCAGTGGGACGCCAGTTACCGCAGCGCGGAAGACTCGCGCAAATTCATGGCCGAACAGTATGAAGAACTTAAAGGCGTGATGACTTACCTGGGCCTGGTGAAAAAGCCCTGACGCGGCGCGACGGCCGCGCCATCTCGCAGGTTATTTTGCGCTGTCGGTGATGCGCCGGCGCGCTGCGAGATATTCCACTTCTAGGCGATCCACCAGCGTCGCGACGGTCGGTATGTCGTCGATATTTCCCACGCCCTGGCCCGCGCCCCAGATTTCCGTCCAGGTTTTGGGACGTTCTTCGCGATTGCGATACTGTCCCGGCGCTTCATTGGCCGGCAGGTTGGCGGGGTCCAGCCCCGCATTGCGTATGCTGCCTGCAAGATAGCTGCCGTGCACGCCTGAAAACAGCGGCGTGTAGACAATGTCGCCCGAGTCGGAATCGACGATCATTTGCTTGTAGCGTTCCACCGCCATCGATTCTTTGGTCGCAATGAAGCGTGTGCCCAGGTAAGCGAGGTCGCATCCCATTGCCTCCGCCGCGAGGATGCCCGCGCCGTTGGTGATGGCGCCCGCGAGCACCAGCGGGCCCTGGTGGATGCGCCGCAATTCATTGACCAGCGCGAAGGGGTTGAGGCTGCCCGCATGCCCGCCTGCGCCGCCGCATACCGCGATCAGGCCATCGACGCCGGCCTCCAGCGCCTTTTCCGCGTGGCGCACTTTGATGACATCGTGAAACACAGTGCCGCCGTATTCATGCACGCGCGGCACCAGTGCGGTGGGTGCCGAGAGCGACGTGATGACGATGGGCACTTTGTGCTTGAGGACGACTTCGAGATCGGCGTCGAGCCGCTTGTTGGCTTTGTTCATGATCAGGTTGACCGCGTACGGAGCGACTTTCTGGTCGGGATGCCCGCGTTGGTATTGCGCGAGCTCGGTCTCGATACGCGTGAGCCATTGGTCGAGCTCTTCCTGTGGACGCGCGTTCAGCGCGGGGAACGAGCCGATCACGCCGGCCTTGCATTGCTCGATCACCAGCTCGGGGCCGGACACAATGAACATGGGAGCGCTGAGCACGGGGATGCGCAAACGGCTGCGGATTTGAGGGGCTAGAGACATGCAAACTCCTAAAATCGATCAATTCCGTTCGAGCCGACGTAGCAGCACGAGCCCCCGCAGGGCGAACGGCGGTGGAGCTTTCTTATTTCTTGGCCGCGCGCTTGCGGGCGGTTTTGGGCCCGAATCCCGGTTCGTAGTGCGCGCCCGTCATGGTGCCGTCAATCGCTTTGCCGATGATGCCGTGCGACAAATCTTTTAGCGCCAGGAAAATGACATCTTCCTTGGGGGTGGACACCAGCGTGTGCGGCGCGTTGGCGGGAATGTAGATCAGGGTTCCAGCGGGGGCCAGCACACGCTTGCCGTTGACCGAGCCTTTGAGCGTACCCTTGACCACGTAGTTGAACTGCTCGTTCGGGTGGCTGTGCATGCGCGAGCCGGTGCCGCGCGGCTTGTGAATGTAGCCGAACAACATGCGCGCGCCTTCGACAACTCCGCCGTGCGAAGTCGAGTAGCCGGTGCCCGCCGCGACCTTTTTCACTTTCGCGACGTCGAAATGATATTTACCGTTGCCGGCCCTGAGCGCGCCGGCGGTCTTGGTTTTCGGTGTTGCCATGTTTATTGGTCCGTTTCTTATAAGTAATCGATTTTCTTCCAGCTCTCGGCCGGCACCACGTTCTTGCTTTTGCCGGGACGGCGGTCGGCGTAGACCTTGCCTTCCTTCAGCACCATGTGGATGGCTTTCTTTTCCTGCAGGATGCGGATGTCGGCGATGGGGTCGCCATTGACGGCGACGATGTCCGCATACTTGCCGGCTTCGAGGGTGCCCAGGTCGCGGCCCAGGTGGATGGCTTCGGCGGCGTTCTTGGTCGCGGTCTGGATCGCGTGCATAGGCGTCATGCCGAGCGCGACGTAGACTTCGAGTTCCCACGAGTTGGTGCCGAAATGCGGCTCGAAGCCCATGTCGGTGCCCATCGCGATCTTGATGCCGGCCTTGTACATTTTCTGAAACGTCGTGTAGCAGTGCGGCTGCAGTTTCTTTAATTTGGTCAGCACGAATTCGGCGGTGCCGAGTTCGCGGCGCAACTGGATCGCGTGATCGGTGCGGTGCGCGAGCGTCGGCGTTACCGGAATGCCGGCTTCCTTGATCATGCCGATGGTTTCATCGTCCGAAAACACCATGTGCTCTATGGTGTCGGCACCGGCCGTGATCGCCATGCGCTGGGCGCCGGTGGTGAAGCAATGCACCGCCGCGATTTTGTGGAACGCGTGCGCCTCGTCGCAGATGGCGTCGAGTTCCTCCTGCGTCATGTTGCGGATGTCCGGCTCTTCCTTGTCGGTGCCGCCGCCGCCCGACGCGCAGGTCTTGATGACGTCGCAGCCCCACAGGAGGTTGGTGCGCGCCAGTTTGCGCAGCTCGTACGGGCCATCGCCGTTGTTGAAGCCGGAGCGCGGCATCGCGCGCGGCTGAATGAGGTCGAGATGCGAGCCCGTGATCGTCGTAAAACCGCCGATCAGCATGCGCGGCCCTTCGAGGATGCCGGCGTTGATCGAGTCGCGCACCGCACAAAGTTCCTGCGTGAAGAGCCCGCGGCTGGAGTTCATGCCGAGGTCGCGCAGGGTCGTGAAGCCCATGTCGAAGCAGTTCTGCGCGTGGAAGAGCGAGTACATCTGCTGCAACTGCGGCGTGACTTCCCATTGCGCGACGCGGTGATTGTGGAAAGTCATGCAATTGAACATCGCGGTGTGGATGTGGCAATCCATCATGCCGGGCATCAGCGTGCAGCCGGCGGCGTCGATGACTTCGGCGCCCGGCGGTATCTTGACCTTGTCTTTGGTGCCGACCGCAACGATGCGCTCGCCCTTGATGACGATGACCGGGTTGTCGGTCACCGGGCCGCCGTTACCGTCGATCAGCTTCGCGCCGGTGACGACGACGTCCTTGCCCTTGTTTTCGGGAACGGGCCACGCGGGCTCGGGCTTCCACCAGTCTTTTTTCTCCGCCACTCTGTTCTCGCTCCGTGCTTATATTGATTTTTCTGAACGGCGAACGATAGCGGGCACGCATCGGACTGTCAACCACTCCACCCCGGCGCAAGCTGTATGAACAGGCCACCGCTTTTGTTAGTATTGCTTCGCGGCATTCATTTCTCCTATGACCCCATCAACAAAAATTCCAGTCACGATATTCACGGGCTTCCTGGGTAGCGGCAAGACCACGCTGCTCAACCGTATGCTCGCCGACCCGCAGTTCGCCGACAGCGCGGTCATCATCAACGAATTCGGGGCAATCAGCATCGACCACCTGCTGGTGGCGACGCCGCGTGAAAACATGTTCGTGCTGGAAAGCGGGTGCGTGTGCTGCAGCGTGCAGGGTGAGCTCATAGCTACGCTGGTGGACTTGCTGATGCGGCGGGGCAAGGACGGCGTGCCGGCGTTCCGCCGCGTGCTGGTCGAGACGACCGGCCTCGCGGACCCGATTCCCATCCTCGAAGTGCTGGCGGCGCATCCGGAAATTCCTCTGCATTACGCGCTGCATTCGGTGGTGACGCTGGTCGATGGTGTCAATGCGCTCGAGCAATTGCAGGAGTTCCGCGAATCGCGCCGGCAGGTCGCGGTGGCCGACCGCATACTTATCAGCAAGACCGATCTCGCCGATGCTGAAACGCTGGCGGCGCTGACGCTCAAGCTGGACGAACTCAATGCGGACGCGCGGCGTCTCAGGATCGATCCGCGCGCCGCCGATCCGCGCATCCTGTACGGCGTGGAGTACCTCGACGTCGCGCAGGGCCGCGGCGACGTCGGCGAGTGGTTGCGCGAGGGTGCATCAGCGCTCGCGCGCGGCGGTTTTGTCGCGCATACCGGCAACGTGCAAAGTTTTTCGATCCGTCACACGGAACCGGTCACGCGCGCGGGCCTCGTGCTGTGGCTCGATTTGCTGGCCGGGCTGAAAGGGCGCGACCTGTTGCGCGTCAAAGGCGTCTTCAACGTCGAAGGCGAGCCGGTCGCGGTGCACGCAGTACAGCGCATCGTGCATGAGCCGCTGCCGCTGCCCGCGTGGCCGGACGCCGAACGCGCCTCGCGCATCGTCTTCATAACCCGCGGCATCACGCGCGCCGCGATAGAAAAGACCCTGGCTGTGCTCGGTTACGTCGCGCCAGCTGCAACCCGCGCGACGGTCGATCCGGAAGCCTATGCGCGGTTTGTGGCCGCGGTCGGCAAATTTCATTAAGTGCACGTCGTACCAAACCAATCTCATTCAACGGACCCCATACTATGCAACCCTCCGAATCAGCCGTAGTCACCGGCGCCAGTTCCGGTATCGGCGAAGCCTGCGCGCGGAAATTGCTCGACCTGGGTATTGCCGTCATCGCGCTGCAGCGCTCGGCGCCTAAACTAAAGCATCCGCATCTGCATTTCCGCCAGATTGATCTGGCCGATCTGGCGGCGACCCAGGCGCTGGCGCAGAAACTGGCGGCTGAATTTCCAGTGCGTTACCTCGTCAACAACGCGGGTGCCAACCGTCCCGCAGCGCTGGAAGACGCGACCATAGATGATATGCAGTACGTAACGGCAGTTACGCTGGGTGCCGCCATGGTGCTGACGCAGGCTTTCGTGCCGGGGATGCGCGCCGCAAAATTCGGCCGCATCGTGAATATTTCGTCGCGCGCGATACAAGGCAAGACTTCGCGCACCGTATATGCAAGCGCCAAGGCCGGGCTGATCGGCATGGCGCGTACCATCGCGTGCGAGGTGGGCGGCGACGGC
This sequence comes from Betaproteobacteria bacterium, assembly GCA_947474275.1. Classification (GTDB taxonomy): domain Bacteria; phylum Pseudomonadota; class Gammaproteobacteria; order Burkholderiales; family SG8-41; genus PALSA-1004. The sequence goes on along the minus strand of CANJHY010000155.1, from coordinate 5,343 downwards.
ATCACGGTCAACACGGTGATTCCGGGGCCGGTGGCGAGCGAGCTCTTTACCCGCGGTCATCCGCTGGGCAGCGCCAAGCGCCAGACGGTGATCGACAGCATACTGGTGAAGCGCGTCGGCACGCCGGACGACGTCGCGCGCGCGGTGCTGTTTTTCCTGGACCGCGATGCGGGGTACGTGACGGGGCAGGCGTTGTTCGTATGCGGCGGCACCAGCGTCACCGGCACCGGCGGTGCGTAAAATAAAAGGAGAAAAATGATGCAGCGATTTATTTTGGCGGGTGTGCTGGCGTTGGTGGCTGCGCTGGCGGGCGCGGCCGAAGTCGTGGTGTTCTGCCCGGGTGCCGTGCAGACGGTGGTGACTGAACAGGCCAGGTCGTACACGCAGGCGACGGGGCACACCGTCAAGTTCATCTACGGCACGGCGGGGTCGGTCGTCAAGCGCGTCGCGGACGGCGAGAGCGGCGACGTCGTCATCACGACCGTGCAGATGCTCGCGAACCTCGCGAAGTCGGGACAGGTCGCCGCCAACAGCACGCTCGACCTCGGCAGCATGGGGGTGGGTGTTGCGGTGCGCGCCGGCGCCGCGCCGCCCGACGTGCGCTCGGTCGACGCATTCAAGGCCGCAATGCGCGCGGCACGCTCGATCACTTTTGCCGACCCCGCGTTCGGCGGGCAAAGCGGCATCTACGTCGCCAAGCTGTTCGAGGAGCTCGGCCTGGCGGCGGAGTTGAAGCCGAAATTGCAGTTGCGCCCGGGCGCGCCGGAGGCTTTTATCGAAGTCGCGCGCGGCGACATCGACGTCGGGCTGGGCCAGATCAGCGAGATACTTGCCAACAAGGGTGTGGTGATGGCCGGGCCGCTGCCGCCGGCAATACAGAGTTCGACGGCATTCGCCGCCGGTGTGCACAGTGGCGCAAAAGCCGGCGATGCGGCGCGGACGTTCATCGATTATCTGGTCGCGCCTGCGGCGCAGGCCCGCTTCAGGGAGCTCGGCTTCGAGGTGAAGTGAGGCGGCGCGCGCCATTGGTCGGGCACAGCGGTTTGCGCATTGCGCTACAATATTCAAACGGTATTGCCGGGCGGATGCCATGTCTGAAGATGCGAAACCGATCGCGGATCGACTGCCAGTCGGGCTGGCGGTGCTGCTGCTCGCGTTCACCGCGTTCGCGCTGGTGGTGGCGGATTTCCTGACGTCGTATGAATTGCCCCTGAGCGCGTTCTACGTGCTGATCACCCTCGCGGTGAGCTGGTTTTGCGGCGCGTGGTGGGGCGGGCTGTTTGCCTGCTTGGCGACGTTTGCCCAGATCCAGCCCGGGCTCCTGGAGGGCAATCCGTTTTCGGCAGAAGCTTATTTTTACGTCAGTGTCGGCAACCACCTTTTTTCCTACCTCCTGATCGTATTTCTGACCGCGACGGTGAGGACGTTGTATAAGAGGGCGCAATCCGCGGCGCGCGTCGACTATGTCACGGGCATTGCCAACAGTACCGGGTTTTACGAGCGAGTCTCCATCGAGATGGCGCGCCACCGCCGCGACGGCGCGCCATTCGCGGTTGCGTATATCAGCTGCGATTATTTCAAGATCATCAACGACGGGTTGGGCCGCAGCGAAGGCGATCGCGTGTTGCTGGCGGTAGGCCAAACGCTGCGGGCGAACCTGCGCGAGACCGACGTGGTGGCGCGGCTCGGCGGCGACGAGTTCGGGCTGGTGTTCTCGCCCGCTGGAGAGACTGAAGTCCTGCCGCTAGTCCGCAAATTGTGCGAGAACCTGGATCGCACCATGGCCGAGCATGACTGGCCGATCACGTTCAGCGTTGGCGTCGGCATCTTCCCGAAAGTTCCGCAAAACGCCGATCTGGTCATCGCCTTTTGCGACCACCTGATGCAACACGTGAAGGCGCTGGGCAAGAACAAGATCCTGCACAAGGTCTACGACCCGGACGAAGTGGAAGCGCCGCCACCGGCGCGCTTGCGCGCGGTGCTCTGACCGGACGGACGTCCCGGTTTACTCGGGCTTGATGCCGCTGGCTTTGACGACGTTCGCCGAGCGCGGGAGCTCGGCTTTAATTTAATATGGGCTTCGAATTTCTGGGGCGAATTGGCGATGATAGTGGTGCCATCGGCGGTGAGTTTGTCGATCACGCCGGGCGCATTTATCGCTTAGACGATGTGCGCATTCAGCGCGGCGGCGATAGCGGGTGGCGTGGCCGCAGGAACCAGAATACCGATCCGGCTCGTGAATACTTAATCGGGATAACCGGTTTTGGCCGCCGTCGACAGTAGCGGCGAGAGCTTGCCGCTGGTGATCGCCAGAGCGCACGGCCAGAAATCGCGGCGCCGGCGACAAGTGCGCAGGCAGTGCTGTATTTTATCGCCCAGTACGACTGGTATAGTCTGTCGCGAGGCTTAGTGGAGAGGTGATTCATGAACAATAAACGCATAATCGTTCCGATGCTCGTTTGCACGTGGCTGGCATTAAGCGCGGAGACTGCCGCCGCCGCCGATTTTCCGGACAAAGCTGTGCGCTTCGTGGTCGGCTTTACGCCGGGCGGGCCCTCCGATCTGGTCGGGCGTTTGCTCGGACAGAAGCTTGCGGAGTTGTGGGGCCAGCAGGTGGTGATCGACAACCGCGGCGGGGCTGGCGGCAATATCGCCGCCGAAATCGTCGCCAAGTCGCCGGGTGACGGCTATACGTTGTTGCTGGGCAATAACAGCATACTGGCGACCAACGCCGCTCTTTACGGCAAGCTCGCGTATGACGCGGTTAAGGATTTCGCGCCGGTGATACTGGTTGCCTCGCAGCCCAACATATTGGTCGTGCATCCGTCGTTGCCCGTGAAAACCATAAAAGAACTGGTTGCGCTGGCCAAATCGAAACCGGGCCAGTTGAACTACGCATCGTCGGGCAGCGGCGCCGCGGCGCATTTGTCGGGCGAGCTCTTTAAGGCGATGACGAAGGTCGATATGGTGCACATCCCGTACAAGGGTGCCGGCCCCGCGCTGAACGACGTGCTCGCCGGGCAGGATCAGCTCATGTTCGCGACCGCGCTGTCGGTCGTGCCGCATATCAGGAGCGGGCGGCTGCGCGCGCTCGGCGTGACCACGGCGGCGCGCATGAAGTCGATGCCGGAACTGCCGACGATCGCGGAAGCCGGTGTGCCGGGCTTCGAGGCGACGACCTGGCATGGCATCGTGATGCCGGCGAACACGCCGGTAGCGCTGGTGTCGCGTGTCAACGCAGACGTCGCGAAAGTGCTGCAGATGCCGGACATACGCGATCGTTTTGCTGCGCTCGGCGGCGAAATCATCGGTGGCACGCCTGACGAATTCGCCGCTTACATCAAAAAAGAAATTCCCAAGTGGACCAAGGTCGTCAAGGATTCCGGCGCGCGCGCCGATTGATTTCGTCTTGTTTGCTGCAATCACTTATGGAGTCACACATGAAACGCATTTCGCTTGTGGTTTTTCTGGTGCTGGGTAGCGCGCTCAACTCCGCCGTTGCCGCGGAGGTCAAGGTGCTGAGCGGGGGCGCGGTCGAGCCCGGGTTGCACGCGTTCGCCGCACTGGTAAAACGCGACCTCGGGCACGATCTGAAGATCCAGTTCAACACCACGCCGCAAATCGTCAAGCGTCTTGCTGCGGGCGACGTCTATGACATCGTGATCGTCACGCCGCCAGTAATCGAGCAGGCAATCAAGGACGGCAAGCTCGCCGCCGACGGGCGCGCGCCGGTCGGGCGCGTCGGCGCCGGCATCATCGTGCGCAGTGCAGCGGCGGCGCCCAACGTCGCGACGGTGGACGCGATGAAACAGGCATTGGTCGGCGCCGATTCGGTAGTCTACAACTCGGCGTCCAGCGGTCTTTACCTCGACCAGCTGTTTGCCAAAATGGGCATACTCGAGCAAATCAAGCCGAAGACCACGCGCTATCCGGATGGCGCGTCGGTGATGGAGCACGTGATCAAAGGGAAGGGCAATGAGATCGGCTTCGGCGCGATCACGGAAATCAAGCTCTACACGTCGAAAGGCCTGACTTTCATCGGACCATTGCCGGCGGAGGTGCAGAACTACACGACTTACGACGCGGCGATGATGAGCGGTGCGCCGGCGGCCGAAGCGGCGAAAGCGGTGCTGCGCCTGCTGGCGACACCGGCGGCCAAAGCGGCATTCACCGCTGCCGGCGTCGAGTAATTAATCTCAGCGCTTGAATTCGAGAATGTCGAAGCCGCTATAGCGGTCGACTATATAGATCAAGCCGCGGTCGTCGACGTCGACGTCGTTGGTCTGCGGCGCGACCTTGCCCTTGGCGGGCTCCGGAATGAAGTAGCCGACTTCCTGCGGCGCCAGCGGATCGGCGATGTCGACGATGCGCAGCCCGCCCGCGAACCACGCGCAGTAGACGAGCGTGTCTTTCATGTGTTCCTGGAACTGGTGCGCGCCGAAGCGTCCGGGCGCGGCGCGGCTCCACGGCGAATCGAGCTCGCTTACTTCGTACATCGACAGCGGCTTGATGTTCGCGAGATCGGTCACGTCGAACACCCACAGGCCCGCATGCGGACGTCCGCGGCGGCGCGCCATTTCCTCGGCGCTGTGCGCGTGGTCTTCCTCGTCGATCGCAATCGCGATCTTTTTACCGTCGATATCGAACGGCAGCCCCATGAAAGTATGCGAAGGTTCCGGAAACGGCGGGTGGTAGTTGTAGGCGCCGACGGTGCGCGGCTTGGTGATATCCGCAACGTCGATCACGCGCACGCCGCCGTGCCAGCAGCCCGCCCATAATTTATCGCCGACCCGCAGCGTGTGATGCAGGCGGTGCTGGCGCCCGGACCAGGTCGGCGTCTCGCCGCCCGCCAGATGCTGTCCTGGCATCCACCAGCGCGAAACCTCCGCCGGCTTTGCCGGATTGCGGATGTCGTAAATGACCAGGATGTTGCCGATATAGCCGGGCATCTCGGTCGAGATGTAGGCGTAATCGGCATCCATGTCGAAGCGGTGCACGCCGATGCCGCTGGTTTTCTGCGTGCAGATCAGCTTCGGTTTGGTCCTGTCGGCGACGTCGTAAATTTTGAAGCCACCCTGGTCGTAGGGCTTCTTCTCCGCGGCTTCTACTGCCGGGATTTCGGCAACAGCTACACCCAACTTGGCGGCGAGTTCGGCGTGCGTCGCATCGCGCCCGAGGGCGGTGCGCAATTGCACGCGCAGTTTCGGCAGTTCATCCGCCTTGCGGCCGATCGCCGTCATGTTGCGCTCGGAGTTGACGATCATGATGTCGCCGATGACGCGCGCCTTGTGGCTGTGCGAACCCGGATCGTCGAGAAAAATCTGCGACACGATGCGCGGATTT
>CANJHY010000154.1:0-11720 GCA_947474275.1 Betaproteobacteria bacterium | reverse complement strand
CTTTCGCACGCTCATCGGCGCGCAGAATTTCTGCACCATCCGCTCCTATCTCGATACCATGCACAAGCAAGGGCATAATCTGTTCGAGGTCTTGCGCCTGGCTTTCATGGGATGCCATCCATCTCCTGCCTCAGGCTGAATAGTCACTTATTTTGTTTGATTAGTCTGCGGACGAACCGTATGATTGTCAACGAAGCGGTGCGCGCGCGACAAAGAAAAATAACAATTCTGTCTCCGCTGATTTAGAGCCCGCGTCGATCATCCACACTGAGATATCACCCCGCTATCGGCTATCGAAGAGGAGCCCTCGCATGAAGAAATCAGCCCCCGAACCCGGACTGATGTCCGGCGACCCGGGCGCGTTATTCAAAGGGCGCATCGGCAAGACCTTTGCTGATTCCGAACCGTGGTGGCCGACGCCCGCGCGCGCACCGGACGGCGCGCCCAATATCGTCATGATCCTGCTCGACGATCTCGGGTATTCGGACTTCGGCGCGTTCGGCAGCGAGATCGCCACGCCCAACATCGACCGGCTTGCGCACCATGGCCTGCGCTTCGATCACTACACGACAGTACCCATGTGCACGCCCGCACGCGCGGCGTTCCTCACTGGCAAAAATCCCCATGCGGTCGGCTGCGGCTGGCTCACGCATGGCGATCCCGGCTACCCTGGTTATGGCGGAGAAATCTCGCCGGATGCGCCGACCGTTGCCGAGTTACTGCGCGAGCAGGGTTATTCATCGATGGCGATCGGGAAATGGCATAACACGAAGGAACACAACGCGTCCGCCGCAGGCGACCGGCGATCGTGGCCCGTGCAGCGCGGCTTCGACCAGTTCTATGGCTTCATCGCCTCGGAGACCAGTTACTTCTATCCCGACTGCCTGTACGAAGGATCGCAGGCGCTGAATATCGACAGTTATCCGGCGGACTACTTTGCCACCGATGACTGGACCGACCGGGGGATCCGCTTCGTCAAGGATCATCTCGGCAGCGGGCCCAACAAGCCGTTTTTTCTGTACATGGCCTACAACGCGCCGCACATGCCGATCCAGGCGCGACCGGAAGACATCCGCAAATACCGCGGCCGCTACGACGCGGGGTGGGACGTGCTGCGCGAGGCCCGCTTCCGCAAGCAGATCGCGGAAGGGTTGTTCGACAAAGACACCAGGCTGCCGCCGCGGAACCCGGGCATCCCCGCGTGGGAACAGTTGCCGGCCGGGCAGCGCGAACTGTTTCCGCTCTACATGGAAGTGTATGCGGCGCTCGTTGAAAACCTGGACCGCAATATCGGGCGCCTCGTGAGCTTCCTCGAACAAGCGGGCGTCGTGGACAACACGCTGATCATGGTGGCCTCCGACAACGGCGCAAGCGCCATGGGCGGCGACGACGGCACGGTCAACGGATGGCAACGGCGGCTGGGCGGGACCGAGGACGCCGCACAGATCCGCGCCCTGATCGCTGAGGGCGGCTTCGGCGGCCCGGATACCTACATCGCTTATCCGCGGGGCTGGGCGCAGGTTTCCAATACGCCCTTCCGCTATTTCAAGCGCACGCCCATGAACGGCGGCATCCGGGTGCCCTTTATCGCCCATTGGCCGAAGGTGATCAAAGACCCGGGCGCCATCCGGCGGCAGTGGACGCACGTCACGGACATTCTGCCCACGCTGCTTGACGTCGTCGGCGTACCCTACCCGGCCGCCTTCGGCGGTTATCGCACGCGCGAGCTGGACGGGATGAGCTTCGCGGAAGCGCTGCGGAATCCCGAGGCGCCGGTTCGCCGCACCCGCCAGCATTACGAGCTCGACGGCAATCGCGGCTATATCAAGGACGGCTGGAAGATTGTGTCGCTGCAACCGCCGGCGAAAGCGATCAATCTTGCAAACTGGATGCTCTACGACCTGGGGACCGACCCTACCGAGGTGAACGATCTCGCCGCTACCCGCCCGGACAAGCTGAAGGAGCTGGTTGAGGCTTTCGAGCAAGACGCTGCGGCCAACTACGTGTATCCAATCGACAATCGCGAATACGACAAATCCCTTACCGTGCCACCGTATCGGCTGGCCGTCATCAACCAACCGCATGTGTTCTATCAGGGCGCACAGACCGCGGAGCGCGTCAGCGTATTCCAGTTGTTCGCTGACCGTTCATTCCGCATCACGGCGCGCTTCGACTTCCAACCGGGCGCGCAGGGCGTCATCTATGTGATCGGCGGCGCCTTCGGCGGGCTGGTGGCCTACGTACTTGAGGGCGCGTTGTATTTCATCTACCAGCGCTGGCCCATGCCCCTGGAACTGGCCCCCATCCCGCTCGAGAGCGGAACAGTGGAAATGGTCTTCGACTATGAAGCGCTGGGGAAGCGGCAGGGTCAGGGACGAATCCTGGTGAATGGCCGCGAGTGGGTGCCCCGCACCCCAATGTCACCCTCGCTCGGCCGGCTGCCTTCAGAGGGCATCGATGTAGGCATCGACCGCCGCCAGCCCGCGACCCACCACTACGCGAAGTTCGGCACCTTCAAGTACTCGCACACCATCGAGGGGGTAAGGGTGGAGCCCGGGCCGCAGGCGCCGGGCTCCCTGATCAACATGCCGGAGGACCTTGCGCAGCGTCATGCGGTTGCAAGTGTGCGGCCGCCTGGCGCCTGACGCCCCCGCAATCTCAGGCCGAACGGTCTCTGGGCGCCTGGTGCAGGCACGCGATCCCGATGCGATCGCCAGGCCAGGCGGGATAGCGCCTGAGCACCTCGGGATCATGTCCCGGTACGATATGACCGGCTGAGTCGGCGGCGGCCGCCACCTTGCGATAGCCGGCGAGCATGTCGGCCACGTTGTAGACAATCGGGAACGGGCGATCCTGTTCCATGTTTTCATAAAAGTGGCTGGCATCCGAAGCCAGCACCACCCAGCCCCGCGCGGTGTGCACGCGCACGGCCTGCAACCCGCGGGTATGTCCGCCGATCAGCATCAGCTGCACGCCGGGGAAGAGGTCGGTATCGCCGTCATGGAAGATCACGCGATCCGCGTAGACTTTCCGCACCATCTCGACCACGTCTTCAACCGAGTACGCGTGCCGCAACGGGCCATAACACATGCAGCGGCCCGTGACATATTCCAGTTCGGAATCCTGCACATGAAACCGCGCGTTCGGCAGCAACCCGAGATTGCCCGCGTGATCGTAATGTAGGTGCGTCAACACCACGTCCTTGATGCCGGCGGGGTCCACGCCCAGCGTGCGCAGGGCGTCGATCGGGCAACGCAGCAGAGTGCGATGGCGCGCGGCAGCGGCAGCGGAGTTGAAACCGGTGTCGATCAGAATGTCGCGATCTTGGGAGCGCAGCAACCAAACAAAAAAATCCATCGGCATCGGCCCGTCATGCGGATCGCGCTGAATGAAATTATCGCTACGCTGCCGGTCGTGTGTCGCGTAGCGAATGGCGTAGACCTCATACCGGGTCGTGCTCGTCATTTCAGCTCCATCCTTGAGGCGCGCGCCAGTACGGCGCCTATTTCCCGATCAGCCGGCTGATCACAGGCCAGTACTGCTCCCCCAATCCGGCCTTGATCGCCTTGTCGAACCACACGTCCGCATTACGCGCGCCCTGCGCGTCGACCTTCGCCTCGCTGGCCAGCCGCAGGGCATAGCCGAGGTCTTTGCGTGCGTACTGGACGGAAAACGCCCGCAGCGGGAACTGGTCCGGAATCATGGCCTTCATGCCATGGTTGCGCAGGGCAAAGCTATCGCCGGAGCCTTTGGAAAGCGTATCAAACAGCAGGGCCGGATCCACGCCAGCATGCGTGCTGATGGCTTTCGCTTCCGCGATGGCAACGCCGATCTCGAACAGAATCATGTTGTTCAGTATCTTCACCACCTGCCCGCAGCCGACCGGGCCGCAGAGCGTAATCTCGTTGGCAAAGTGTGCAATCAGTGGACGCACTTTCTCAAAAACTGACGCCTCTCCCCCCACCATCACCGACAATGTGCCGGCCTCGGCCGCCGCGCGCGTGCGTGCCACCGGCGCATCAATGAAAACCGCACCCCGGCTGGCGAACGCCTGCGCCAGCTGCCGTGTGGTATCGACGGGCGAAGTGCTGAGATCAATCACCACCTGTCCGGCCGTGATTACCGCGAGCAAGCCGTCAGGGGCATGCGCCAACTGACTGACGACCTCCCCGGAGGGCAATGACAAAAACACCACATCCGAACCTCCGACCACGCCGCGTATTGATCCGCCGTTTTGCACACCGCTGGCTTTAAGTCGCTCGAGCGGCGCGGGATCCCGGTCAAAGGCGACCAAGGTGAAACCTGACTTCACCGCCAGATTGCGGCAGATCGGTTCCCCCATGACGCCGAGCCCGATGAAGCCGATTTGTTTCAGTTGTTCGCCCACTGTCATTCCCCCTCAAAAATAAAAACACGGACCGCTGACACCGCCGAACGCGTGCGCCCTGTCTGCAATTCCAGACGTTGGGTGCGATCAGGAAATTAGTCTGGCGGAGGACTAAACGCGGTGAAGGGAATCGAACCCTCGTATGCAGCTTGGGAAGCTGCCGTTCTACCATTGAACTACACCTGCAATAGGTGCGAATTCTACAATGTTTCCCACCTGTAGCGGGGTCGGAGCGCGCCGGTACGGGCAGCAGTGGCGATGGTGGCCTCGCCATGCAAATTGCCACGAAAAAAACGAGCCCGGTGCGTCACATACGCCCGTCACGTGCGTTGACACCATGGTGGACGATTCTTTATTCTGCGCAACGGATTGGCTATTTTTCAACTTTTAACAATCGTGCGACGGACTTCACGCCCGCGATAACTGACCCAAAGAGAGTTTTCATGACCATAGCATTGGTGTCCAAGCAGTTCATTGCCGGATTCGGCGACGAGTTCAAAGCGGTCGGGGCGAGCGCCGGCAAATCGGTGGAGTTCATGACGCTGCCCGAAACCAAGGGCGCGCGGCTGACGCAGGCCGATTGCGACCGCATCGACTGCACCTTCATCGACCGCGACATCCGCTTCGACGAGCACCTTTATGCGGCGTACGGCGCAGCGGTCATGGGGTCGAACAGTCTCAAATGGATACACTTCACCAGCTCCGGCATCGGCCAGCAGCCCTTCGCACCCGCCCTCGACGCCAAAGGCGTCACGATGTCGAGTTCCACCGGGTCGAACGCCGAACCGGTCGCGCAAACAGGTTTTACCGGCTTGCTCATGCTCGCGCGCGGCTTCCCGGGGTATATGGATGCCCAGCGCAAACACGAGTGGAAGCCCATGCGCGGCGCGACGCTGCCGCCCGACCTGCGCGGCCAGACTGTCGTCATTATCGGCATTGGCGCCATCGGCAAGATATTCTCCGGCTACGCGCGCGCTTTCGGGCTCAAGGTAATCGGCGTGCGCCGCAGCCCGCTCAAAGCGGACGATCCGGTCGATGAAATGTTCACGCCGGCGCAACTGGGCGAAGTGCTGCCACGCGCCGACTGGGTCGTCATCGCCTGCCCGCTCACCAAGGAAACGCGCCACCTCGTCAATGCGGACGCGTTCAAGCGCATGAAAAAAGGCGCCTACCTGATCAACATCGGGCGCGGCGAAGTGATGGATGAAGAAGCGTTCATCGCCGCCATCAAGAGCGGCCATCTGGCCGGCGCCGCGATCGATGCGCACCGCCAGGAACCGCTGCCTGCGGATTCGCCGCTGTGGGACCTGCCCAACGTCATCGTCTCGCCGCACAACGCATCGGCCTCGACCGGCAACGAAAAACGCTGCGCCGAAATGTTTATCGCCAACTTCTGGCACTGGGCGCGCGGCGAGCCGATGTTCAACGTGCAGCGCCTGTCTTAAGTCAAGCCCCGACTATTCCGACCGCGCCGCATGATCGCATTGACCGTCAATGGCACCGCCCACCGCTTCGAGCAACCGCTGAACTGCCGCCAGTTGCTCGAGCGCCTCAACCTGGCCGGCAAGCGTGTCGCGCTGGAGCGCAACGGTGAAATCGTGCCGCGCGGCCGGCACGCGGACGAAATGCTGGCCGACGGCGATAAGCTCGAAATCGTAGTCGCGGTCGGCGGCGGTTGATTGTGGTCAATGCGGCTCTCCCATTAACGGCGCATACTTCCGCTGATTCCCCTTTCCTGCCTCTGCCCTTATGAAGCTCCGCGAAACTCTCGATACGTTCATCATTGCCGGCAAGCCGTACCAATCGCGCCTGCTGGTCGGCACCGGCAAGTACAAGGACTTCACCGAGACGCGCGCCGCCATCGACGCCAGCGGCGCGCAAATCGTGACCGTCGCGATCCGCCGCACCAATATCGGCCAGGATCCGAAACAACCCAGTCTGCTCGACGTGCTGCCGCCGGCGCAATTCACCATCCTGCCGAACACTGCGGGCTGCTATACGGCGGACGACGCCGTGCGCACGCTGCGGCTCGCGCGCGAACTGCTCGACGGTCACGATCTCGTGAAGCTTGAAGTACTGGGCGACCAGAAGACCCTGTTCCCCGACATGGCCGAAACGCTGAAGGCTGCCGCGACGCTGGTGAAAGACAATTTCAAAGTGATGGTCTATTGCAGCGATGACCCGATCGCGGCGCGCCAGCTCGAAGACATCGGTTGCTGCGCGGTGATGCCGCTCGCTTCGCTGATCGGCTCCGGCATGGGCATCCTCAATCCGTGGAACCTGCAGATCATCATCGATAACGCGAAAATCCCCATCATTGTCGATGCCGGCGTAGGCACCGCGTCGGATGCGGCGATCGCGATGGAACTCGGCTGCCAGGGCGTGCTGATGAACACCGCGATTGCCACCGCCAAAAATCCGGTGATGATGGCTTCCGCCATGAAAAAAGCCGTCGAGGCCGGGCGCGAAGCGTTTCTCGCCGGCCGTATGCCGAAGAAACCGTACACCGCCTCACCGAGCTCTCCCGTCGACGGCACGTTTACCGGGGGCGTGCCGGCCGACAAACGCTGACGCCGGGGTGTAGCGCCTGCGCTACACTTGCCGCATGAACTCAACCACGCATCGTCCCATCCGCAGCTTTGTACTGCGCCAGGGACGCGTTTCGAACGCGCAGCAGCGTGCGCACGACACTCTTCTGCCGCAGTTCGGCATCGCGTACTCGCCGCAAGTCATCGACCTTGACGGCATCTTCGGCCGCCTTGCGCCGAAGGTGCTTGAAATCGGTTTCGGCATGGGCGAGACGACCGCGGTCATCGCGGCGCTACATCCCGGCAACGATTACCTCGGCATCGAGGTGCATACGCCCGGCGTCGGCAGTCTGCTGAAAACCATAGGCGAGCAGCACCTCGCCAACGTGCGCATCGTCCAGCACGACGCCGTCGAAGTCCTGCACAACATGATTGCGCCGGACACCTTCGATGGCGTGCACGTTTTCTTTCCCGACCCATGGCCGAAAAAACGCCACCACAAGCGGCGCCTGCTGCAGGCGGAGTTCGTCGCGCTGCTCGTCACGCGCATGAAAACCGGCGGCTATCTGCACGTGGCGACCGACTGGCAGGAATACGCCGAGCACGTGCTCGAAGTCCTGCGGCGCGAGCCGCGCCTCGCCAACACCAACGAAGGCTACGCGCCGCGTCCCGACTACCGGCCGCAGACCAAGTTCGAAACGCGCGGCCTCAAGCTCGGCCACGGCGTGTGGGACATCATTTTCAGAAAGACGTGAAAGAGTGCCCCCCCCTCACTCACTCCCCCCTTCACCCAAGGCACCCCATGTTCGCAGTCATTTTTGAAGTCGAACCCGCAGCAGGCAAACAGCAGGATTACCTCGACATCGCCGCGTCGCTCAAGCCCGAGCTCGAGAAAATCGACGGGTTCGTTTCCATCGAGCGCTTTCAAAGCCTCGCCCAGCCGGGAAAAATCCTTTCGCTCTCGTTCTGGCGCGATGAAGCAGCACTCATCCGCTGGCGGCAGCACGAAGCGCATCACCGCGCGCAATGGCAGGGCCGCGGGGGCGTTTTCGCCGACTACCGGCTGCGCGTCGCATCAGTCGTGCGCGATTACGGCATGTTCGACCGCGCGCAAGCGCCGCAACAGTTTCCTGACGCTAAACGCTAGGAGTGCCTAACATAGTGAAACGCGCGATGCGCTGTCACGATTTTGGCTCAGAACGCGAAGCAAGACACGCGACTTAGTGATTCTAAGTAAGTGGCTTGCGACAATGTTATGAGCCAAAACTCGTGCCAGCCCGAAGGGTTGCTGCCAGAATCGGCGCTAGCTTCGTTGCTCGTCTAGCGAATACATTAAGTATTAGCTTCACCGGGCGCCTTGCTATCACCAATTCTGACGGCAACGCACACGTGTTTCACTATGTTAGGCACTCCATAAGCTACACTAGCGGAAAATGGGGGGGGTGCCATGATTACCGAGAAAATCAAAGTGCGCGTGACCGAAAGCGGGCAGACCATGGAAGTCGTGGTCTACGACAAGCGCGCCTCCGGCATCCAGGTCGTGCTCGGCGAAGGCGTGCACAGCGTCAAGTGCGAATTGACGCCGACGCACACCGGCCTTGCCTACGTGGGTTCGGTGATGGGACGGGAGATTGTCTACGAGCGCAGCCGCGAACAGGTGCAGGCCGACATCGACCGCCTCAACCCGAACATGCGCGAATTCAAGCGTTGACGATCTGTACCCCGCGACGCCCTAGTTTGCGGGGTACGCAGATTGGCGCCGATATAACTCCAGGCCTTTCCCCGAATTAAGGTCAAATCCCTGGGCCTTATCTGCGTTCATCTGCGTACCCCTCAAGGGGGTATTAAAAAGAATTTATCGGCGGTTCCAAACTGTTTTTGAGACTAAGCAGCTTCTAAGGTTCGACCCGCAGGTTCGCTTCTTTCACGAGCTTGCCCCAGCGCGCGGCTTCGCTCGCCATGAACTGACCGAATTGCTCGGGCGTGCTCGAAACGGTTTCCACGCCGAGCTCGCCCAGGCGGGATTTCACGTCCTGCGTCGCCAATGCCTTCACCAGGTCGGCATTGACCTTGTCGATGATGGTGCGCGGCACGCCGGCCGGAAACAGGATGCCCCACCAGTTGACGGCGGCAAAGCCCTTGATGCCGCTTTCGGCAAGCGTCGGCAACTCAGGCGTGAACGGCCAGCGCTGCTCGCTGGTGACCGCGACCGCGCGCAGCTTGCCGGTCTTCATCGCCTGCATCGCGGGCAAAGCATCCGAAAACATCGCGGTGATCTGCCCGCCCATAAGATCGGTGATCGACAAGGCATTGCCTTTGTACGGTACCGTAATCATGTTGACGCCGGCCAGGCGCTTGAACATCTCACCGGCGAAATGCGACATGCTGCCCGGACCGCTGGTCGCATAGGTGAGTTCGCCCGGATGGCGCTTGGCGAGCGCGACCAGATCCTTGACCTGCTTCACCGGCAGGGACACCGGCACCACCAGGATGTTGGCGGAGTTGGTGATGCGCGAAACCGGCGCGAAATCTTTCTGCCAGTCGTAATTCACTTTCGCCAGCAGCGGCTTGGCGACCACCGGGCCGAAATTGCCGAGCAGAAATGTGTAGCCGTCCGCCGGTTGTTTGGACGCGTACTCCATGCCGATCGAGCCGTCGGCGCCCGGCTTGGATTCGACCAGCACGAGCTGGCCCCAGTACTCGGTCAGCTTCTGGCCGATGACGCGCGCCATCACGTCCGAGCTGCCGCCCGGCGGATAAGTAACGATGAACTTCACCAGCTTGTTGGGGTAGTCCTGGGCATATGCGGCGCCGCCTAAAGCGACCGACAAAACCAAGCCCGCGCCGAGTAACCGACCGACTGCTTTCATGACTCCTCCTTGGCTGAAATTTCTTGTGACCTGCGGCAGCCATTGTAGTCGAAGGCAATCGAATTGCAATTGGCCCGGCGCCCAGCCCGCAGGACGGGCTCCTGCCGCATCAAACTTCCTTTGCCGCGGGCAGGAATATCTGCAGCAGATCGTTGAGAAACCGCCGGCCCAGCGCAGTCGGCGTCACACGCTGATGGTCGCGCTCAATCAGTCCGCGCTGTTCGGCCTCCTCAAGGTTCCTGAGCACGACGGTCAACGGTACGCCCGCGCGCTCCTCAAACAACGCGAGCGGGAACCCGCCGCTCAACCGCAGCGCGTTCATCATGAACTCGAAACCGATTTCAGCGGCGGCGACATCGTGCTGTTCCTGTATCGCATTGCCGGCCGCGGCACTCTCCATGTATTGCTTCGGCTGCTTGTAGCGGACCTGGCGCGCAATGCGGTCTGCAAACGAAATCTTGCTGTGCGCGCCGGCGCCGATGCCGAGGTAATCGGCGAACGTCCAGTAATTCATATTGTGCCGCGCCTGCCAGCCCGGCAAGGCGAATGCGGAAGTCTCGTAATGACGGTAGCCGGCATCTACCAGCCGCGCTTCGATGGCTTCCTGCATTTGCGCGGTAGCATCGTCATCCGGCAGTTTGGGCGGATAGCGGTGGAAGTAAGTGTTCGGCTCCAGCGTCAGGTGATACGCGGACAAATGCGGCGGAGCGAACGCCAGTGCGGCCTCGATGTCGGCAAGCGCCTCGTCCGGCGTCTGCTCGGGCAGGCCATACATGAGGTCGAGATTGAAATTGTCGAAGTTGGCGCGCGCGATGTCGATAGCAGCGCGCGCTTCTGCATCGTCATGAATGCGTCCCAGCGATTTGAGATGCCGCGGATTGAAACTCTGGATGCCGATCGACAGCCGGTTGATGCCGGCGGCGCGGAACGCGCGGAATT
This sequence comes from Betaproteobacteria bacterium, assembly GCA_947474275.1. GTDB lineage: Bacteria > Pseudomonadota > Gammaproteobacteria > Burkholderiales > SG8-41 > PALSA-1004. The sequence goes on along the minus strand of CANJHY010000154.1, from coordinate 996 downwards.
TTTCGGCTTCGAACGTGCCGGGGTTGGCTTCGAGCGTGATTTCCGCATCAGTCGAAAGCGGCACGCGCGCGCGCACGGCAGTGAGTATCTGCTCTATGCTCGCCGCGGAAAAAACGCTGGGTGTGCCGCCGCCGAAAAAAACCGTGTAAATCTTGCGGCCCCAGATCTGCGGCAACGCGGACTCGAGGTCGGCGATCAGCGCATCGACATAGCGTTGCTCGGGGACCGGATCACGCGCTTCATGCGAATTGAAATCGCAGTACGGACATTTGCGCACGCACCACGGGATGTGGATGTAGAGGGAGAGAGGGGGCAGCGCCTTGAAGCGAGGAGAGGCGAGAGGCGAGAGGCGAGAGGCGGGAAAAGTCATAGGTAGTCCTAGCGGGTTTTACTCCTCCCCCCTCTCGCCTCTCCCCTCTCTGCGCGCAGGCGCTCAGCCAGCAGGCCGAGCGCCTGCGCTCTATGGCTGATGCGGTTCTTTTCTGCCGGCCTGAGTTCCGCGCCGGTCTGCTTCAACTGTGGCAGCAGAAACAAAGGGTCGTAACCGAAACCGCCGCTGCCGCGCGGGGTTTGCACGATCTCGCCATGCCACTCGGCTTCGCAGATGATGGGCTGCGGATCGTCGGCGCGGCGCACCAGCACGATCACGCAGTAGTAATGGGCTTTACGGTTGGTTTCGCGCGCCATCAAATCCAGCAGCTTTTTATTGTTGCACGCATCCTGCTGCTCACGCCCGCCGCCGGCCGACTCGCCGGCAAAGCGCGCCGAATACACGCCGGGCGCGCCGTTCAGCGCATCAACGCAAATCCCGGAATCGTCTGCCAGCGTGGGCAAACCCGTGTGCCCGCTCGCATGCCGCGCCTTGGCCAACGCGTTCTCGACAAAAGTACAGTGCGGTTCGGCCGCCTCGCTCACGCCGAGCGTCGACTGCGCAACGATCTCGATGTCGAGCGGCGCCAGTATCGCGGCTATCTCGTTCAGCTTGCCGACGTTGTT
>CANJHY010000153.1:0-11757 GCA_947474275.1 Betaproteobacteria bacterium | reverse complement strand
TTTCTCAGCGCGCCGGGCTTGCGCTGGACCAGCTCGATATAGTGCTGCCAGTCATATGCGGTCTTGCCTTGGTTCGATAGGCGATCGTGGCGCGCCACAATCGCATCACCAGCCACCACCACAATCTGGTTAGGATAAAGACGCGTGCCGTGCGCGACTACTTACGCTTGGCTTTGGCCGGCAAGGAGCGGGAGGAATTCTGGTGCGTTTACCTGGACGCACAGAACAAGGTCATTGCGTTCGAATCGTTGTTCTCCGGCACGCTCACGCAAACCAGCGTTTACCCGAGAGAAGTCGTGAAGGCCTGTCTGGCTCATAACGCGGGGGCGGTTATCTTCGCCCATAACCACCCGTCAGGCGTCTCGGAACCTAGCCACGCCGACGAGGCGCTTACACAGGCCCTAAAGCAGGCGCTGGCGCTAGTGGATATAAGGGTTCTCGACCACTTCATCGTCGCGGGCAGTGGTGTGCTGTCGTTCGCTGAGCGGGGATTGTTGTAGAAGGCGGAAACTTGGGGCGGGGCAACAAGATCGACCCGCCATGCGGCGGGTTCTTTCTTCATGGCTTCTGAAAATGCGGGTAGGAATGCGGGTAGGAACCGCAACCGCCACCGGCTAACCACCGGTAAGGTCTTGTTAGATAAGGACCTTAAAAAATACTTGCGAACATGCTGCAGTAAGAAAAAAGGCACGCGTAACGTGCCCTTTTCTGAAATAAAACGTGATTTTAGCCGATTTTGTTCAGGTATTCATTAACTTTGGCGGCGTCCAGGTGGTAATGACAGAGTTCGCCACCAGCGCCCATCAGCACCGGCACCAATTCGCCATACTGAGCTTCTAACAGCGGATCGCTGTCTACATCGATGACTTCCAGCTCAAAACGATCGCCAGCCTGCAGCGTGCGCAAGCCCGCGATCATGTCGTCGCAAAGATGACAGTACGTACGCCCGTAAACGGTGAGCTTAATAGTGTGTTTACTCGATGCGGAAGGGGATATAGAGCGCGTTGCCGCCGCGCCGCACCAGCATCGCCACGATCTTGCCTTTTTCGAACTGGCCCATCAGCTGGCTGAACTGCTCAAGCGATTTCACGTCCTGGTTGTTGACAGCGAGAATGATATCGCCGCGGCGGATGCCGGCTTTCGCGGCCGCTCCCTGCGCTTCCTCGACCAGGATACCGCCGGTGATTTTCAGTTCTTTGCGCTGTTCGGCGGTCGGCTCCGACAATGTCATGCCCAGCTTGCTCACCGATTCAGCCGGCGGTTTGGCGCCTGGGCGGCGCGGCGTGCGCTGCGCGGCGCGCGCTTCTTCGGGCATTTCGCCGACCACGACGGTGACCTCGCGCGTCGCTTTGTTGCGCATCAACTGCGTGACCGATTTCACGCCCGGCTTGGTGCTGCCGACGAGCCGCGGCAAATCCTCCGAGGAAACGACGTCCCGGCCGCCGAATTTGAGTATGACGTCACCCGCTTCGACGCCGGCTTTTTCCGCGGGACTGCCTTTTTCCACCGAGGCGACGAGCGCGCCAGTTGGCTTCGGCAGGCCGAACGATTCGGCGAGTTCGCGCGTGACGGGCTGTATGACGACGCCGATGCGGCCGCGCGTGACCTTGCCGCCGGTCTTCAGCTGGGTCGCGATGTCGTTGGCCACGTCGATCGGAATCGAAAACGACAGCCCCATGAAACCGCCGGTGCGGCTGTAGATCTGCGAGTTGATGCCGATCACCTCGCCCCGCATATTGAACAGCGGCCCGCCCGAATTGCCGGGGTTCACCGCAGCATCGGTCTGGATGAAAGGCACGAAGTTTTCCTGCGGCAGCGAGCGGCCCTTCGCGCTGACGATGCCCGCGGTCACCGAGTTTTCGAAACCGAACGGCGAGCCGATCGCAATCACCCACTCGCCGACCTTCAGTTTGTTGGGGTCGCCGAACTTGACGGCCGGCAGGCCCGCGGCTTCGATCTTGATCAGGGCGATATCGGTGCGTTTATCACTGCCGATGACCTTCGCCTTGAACTCGCGCTTGTCGGTCAGCTTGACGTTGATTTCGTCGGCCGCCTCGACCACGTGGGCATTGGTCAGGATGTAGCCGTCGGTGCTGATGATGAAACCGGAGCCCAGCGAATTGTTCTGGAATTCACGCGGGCCGGGATTCGGCACGAAGCGCCGGAAAAACTCGTAGAACGGATCGTCTTCCTGCAGTTGCGGCACCTGCGGCGTGCCGAGCGGACTGCGCACCGTCTGCGTAGTGCTGATATTGACCACCGTGGGGCCCTGCTTTTCGACGAGATCGGTAAAGTCGGGCAGTTGCGCGAGCGCCGTCAACGGCAGCAACAGGAACGCGAACAAAACAAATTTTCTGAACATCTGACATCCCTTTTTACGGCTGTTTTTTTAAATGCACTTCAGTCTTGTATTACGCTGCCGTGATCAACGATCAACGGCCTTCAATGTAAACGATTCTGCAATTTGTTTAACCGTACTCGCCGGCGCTTCGCCGACCACGGTCACCATCTGGTCGGATATCGATTTCACGTACATGTTGACCGCCCCCTGGTAAGTCGCTCCCGGGGCGGGCGGGGATTTGGGCATCGGCTCGAGAAATACCGACACCGCGGCGAGGCCATCGGAGTAGACGATATGCGAAACCGGCGTGGCGCGGCCGGCGATCGAGCGCCGCATTTCGGTGAGCTTCCTGAATCCCGCGAGCTGGGTCTTAAGCGCCCAACCGCTGTCCGCCGCGGACTCGCTGCGCTCCAGCGCCGTGCGATCGACGTGCCACGACTGGCTCTGGCCGGCAAAGCGGGATTCGATCATTTTTTTATTGACGCCGCTGCCTATCGTCAACTGCGTGAAGACGAACAAATCGACCAGTTCGCCTTTTTCGCTGTAAGTGCGGGCGCGCAATGCCAGGCCGGTCACGAGTTCAGCGCAATACTTGTGGCCGAAGCGCAGGTTGTCCTTGGGGGCGAGCGCGATGACCTGGCAATCGTGCCCGGCGACGCGGTCCTGCCCGCCTTTGCTCACTACGTAATTGTCGGCGATGCCCGTTAACTGCTCGGACAACAATGCCGGAAACTGGCGCGAACTGCGTTTTTCGATGATCACCGTCTTGCTGTCGGGCAGGTAGCAGGTGACGTTTTCGTTGTTGCGTATGATTTCCCGCGGCGGGCCATCCAGCGTTTCGAGCTTTTCGCGCTCGCCACCCGCGTCGGCGATATGGGCGATGCGCGAAGTCTCCATCTGGTGGCCGTGCTGGTAGACGAAAGTCCCCGCGTAATTGAGCTGGCGCGATGCGGTGGCGATTTTCTTCAGCCAGGTCATGGCGTCGGCGCTGTTTTCGGCGGCGGAACTGCCTGCGCAGCCGATGGCGCCCAGCAGCACCAGCACCACGAGGACCGCAGGACGCAATGCGCGAAACTTAACGGCCATCACCATCATTCGAACCCGACACGGTTCTTACGTACGGCGCCACGCCCTGGAATGCGGTGCTGGGCGAGAACTCCTGATGCGCCATCAGGTATTCGTTGACCTTGCCCTGCTTGACGGCGGCCACCAGCGGCGTAGGCGAGTCGGCGCGCGCGACCGCGGTTTCTTCTATTTTGAGCGCACTGGCGACCTGCCCTTGCGGGCTGAGTGGATTGTCGGTGAAGACCAGCAGCAAAACCACCGCGATCGCGCACACCGAAGCGGCCATGGAAAGCGCAAGGTTGGCGGATTTTCGCAACGTGAGGCGCGGCGCGAGCTGGGTGGGTTCGTCCTTCATCTGCGCCTGAAAGCGCGCCATGAAGTCGTCGCGCAGCACCGGGGCTCCGCGCATCATGTCGCCGATCAGGTGATATGTCGCCCAGGTTTCGCAACATTGGTCATCCTGCTTGAGGCGCTGCATGGTCTGCCGCGTCTCAGTTTGCCCCGATTCACCGTCCATGAACGCCGAAATTCGATCCATTACCATCTCCTGTCTTTCGGGGTGTCGAGCTGCGGCCGCAACTGCTCGGCGATCGCCTCGCGCGCGCGGAATATCCTCGAACGCACGGTGCCTATCGGACAATTCATGATCTGCGCAATTTCCTCGTAACTCAGGCCGTCGATTTCACGCAATGTGATCGCGGTCCTTAACTCCTCAGGCAACTTCAGTAGCGTGGAGTTCACCGTTTCGGCGATCTGCCGCGTCATCATCTGCTGTTCTGGCGTATTCATGTCCTTTAATTGCTCGCCAACCTCGATATCTTCCGCTTCCTCGTTGTCGACCTCGGTGACAGTCGGCGCGCGCCGTCCCAGCGCAACGAGATAGTTCTTCGCCGTATTGATGCCTATCCGGTACAACCACGTATAAAACGCGCTGTCGCCGCGAAACGACGGCAAAGCTCGGTAGGCCTTGATAAAAGCCTCCTGCGTTACATCTTCGACCTCGCTGGCATCGCGAATAAAACGCGACAACAGACGCGCAAGCTTGCGCTGGTACTTCACCACCAGCAGCTCGAACGCTTTCTTGTCGCCGCGCTGCGCCCGCTCAACCAGTTGCTGGTCGACTTCACGTTCGCCCATGAAACCGGCCCCCGAGTCCTTATGCTTTGCCGGCGTTAAGCCCGCGAAAACAAAGCGCTAAGTATACCCCAGCCCGCGTCTCAAATAGGGTGTAACCGAACCGATATGCGACAGACAAGCAAAATTGCGGATTAGTTCACCGGCGAGCAGGGTTATTCAAAAAAGGCTGTATTCCCGGCCCGCCGCCGGCTCTTAACCGGAAGCCGCAGCCTGCCGCAGGCCGCGCGGCACCAGCCACCGCTCGGCCAGGCTGAAGCCGCCTTCGATCAGCAGTGCAAGCATCGCTGCCGGCACGGCGCCGGCAAGGAGCAGCACGTTGTCGTTCACGGCGAGTCCGGCCACGATGCGCTCCCCATAGCCGCCGGCGCCTATGAACGCGGCTATAGTCGCCGTCCCCACATTAATGACGGCGGAAGTCCGCACCCCGGCCAGAATGGTGCGCGATGCCACCGGCAGTTCGATGAGCCGCAGGATCTCCCGGGGGCGCAAACCCAGCGCCGCGGCCGCCTGTTTGAGTCCCCGCGCCACTTCCGCCATGGCGGTAGCTGTATTGCGCACGATCGGGAGTAACCCGTAGAGAAACAACGCGACCAGCGCGGGCAGCGTGCCTATCCGGTCCAGCAGCGCGATCAGAAACGCGAGCAGCGCAAGCGAGGGTATCGTCTGCAGCACACCGACTGCCGGCAAAATCACGCGCTGCGCCGCCGTCGAGCGCCCTGCCCATATGCCGAGAGGGATTCCCACCGCGCAACTTGCCGCCAATGACACGAATACCAGCAGCAGATGCTGGCCGCTGACGCGCAGAAAGTCGTCGCCAAAAAACCGCACCAGCAGCCCGCGTGGCGCCTGGGCGCCCGCGACCGGCGCCTGCGTGACAAACGCTTCCGCGACCTGCGCGAACGATTTGCCGTCGAGCTCGACTGTCGCATTCATGGCAATCATGTCCGCCGGCGCAATTTTTCCTTCCAGCGCCGCCAGCGCCGCCCAGGTTTTGGGGAGTCGCTGCGGCAGATCGGCGCGATGCAGCAGCAAAGCCGCGTAAGGCGGAAAGAAATTACGGTCATCGGCGAGCACGCGCAAGCCGTAACGCCTGATCTTCGCGTCCGTCGTGTAAACGTCCATCAACTGGATGCGCCCGGCCGCCAATGCTTCGTAGGCGAGCCCGTGATCGAGCCCGCGCGCGGCAAACGGCAACGCATACGCCTTTTGCAATGGCGGCCAACCGTCTTTGCGGTTGAGAAACTCCTGCGACAGGCCGACCGCGAGATCGGCATGCTTGGCCAGGTCGGAAATGGCCGTAATGCCACGCTGCTGCGCGAGACTGTCGCTCATGGCCAGCGCGTAGGTATTGCTGAAACCCAGCGGCACCGACGCCACCAGTCCGTCTGCTGCCAGCGCGCGGTTGATATCGTCGAGCGTAGTGGCGGATTTTCTGCCGAGCAGCTCAAATGCAATGGTGCCCGAATACTCGGCGTAAACGTCTATGGCGCCGTTTTTCAGCGCGGCATAGACGACTGCCGTATTGCCGAGCCCCGGCTTGAAAGTCACCTGCGCTTCGCCTGCCGCGCGCGCCGTGCGCGCGACGATTTCACCGAGAATATAGGATTCGGTAAAGCGTTTGGAGCCGACCGCCAGTTCCGTGGCGCACGCTGACAACGCCCACGCCGCCATCACAGCCAACACGGCTGCGAATTGCCAAACCGCGCGATGACGGAAACGATTCACTCGGGCGTAATGCCGGCGGCCTTCACGATCTTGGCGAACTTCGGAACTTCATTCTTGATATACGCCGCGAACTGGTCCGGCGTGTTGGTCACCGGATCGACGCCCTGCCCGATCAGATAGTTCGTCATTTCCTTCTCGTTGACGATGCCGATAATCACGGCGTTGAGCTTGTTGACGATCTCACGCGGCGTGCCCGCCGGTGCGAGCAGCCCGAACCACGTAGTGATGTCGTAACCGGGCAACGCCGCTTCCGCAACCGTCGGGATTTCCGGCAATTGCGACGACCGCTTCGTGCTGGTCACCGCCAGCGGGCGGATTTTGTTGCTTGCGATGGGCGGCAAAGTACCGGAGATGCCGCCGAAATAGACGTCGATGTGGCCGCCTATCATGTCGATCAGCGCGGGGGTAGCGCCCTTGTAGGAAATATTGACCATATCGACCCCCGCCATCGATTTGAACAATTCCCCCGCCAGCCGCGGCGGCGAACCCGGACCGGTGGACGCATAATTTAGTTTGCCCGGTTGCGCTTTGGCGACCTTGATCAAATCGCGCACGCTTCGCGCAGGCACCGATGGATGTGTAACCAGCACGTATTGATTGGAAACGATGAGGCCGATTGGCGCGAAATCCCTGATCGGATCGAACGGCGGTTTCAAATACAGGGCTGGTGCTATGATCACATAGCTGCCGCCTAACAGTACCGTGTAGCCGTCGGGCGGCGCCTTGGCAACGGCCTCGGCGCCGATATTGCCGCCGGCACCGGTCCGGTTATCGACTATGACCGGCTGGCCCAGCACTTCGGACATGCGTTTTGCCATCGCGCGGGCGACGATGTCGCTGGGCCCGCCCGCCGGGAACGCCGCAACAAACCGTATCGGCTTCGTCGGGAACGCCTGCGCCAGCGCGGACCCGCCGATGACCAACATTGCCCCCAACGCGCCAATACGCAGGATTTCACGCATGGGCGTGTGCCAGCAAAAAGCGTTTGAGTTCTTCCGCGCAGCGATCGGGAACCGCATCGGTGATGTTATGCGGCATGCCTTCGTAGACGACGAATTCACAATCGGGAATCAACTGTTCGAGCACGCGATACTCTTCGACGCCGTGGATAGGATCTCCGCCCGGCACCACCACCAGCGTCGGACATTTTATTTTCGGCAGCTCAGGCGACAAATCCATGCTGGCCATCAAAGGTACTATGCGCGCCAACACCTCGACCGGTGCGCGTGCAGATTCGGCAATGAACCAATCGACGAAGCCGGGCTCCACAGCATCGACATTGATACGGTCGGCGATGGTTTCACGCAGAAATGCGGCCACCCCCTTGGCGCCGATGCGCGTCACCCAGCTGGTGTAATCGGTTTTGCCTTTTTTCATGCCCGGGGTCGCAGCAAAGCACGCCAGCGTTTTGATGCGCTGCGGATAATTCGCCGCCACGCTTTGCGAGATGAAGGCGCCGGCAGAAGATCCCATCAGATGCGCCTGTTCGACGCCGAGATGATCGAGCAATTCAACCACGTCTTTGGTCAGGCGTTCGAAGGTAAGCTGGGTCGGGCCGGGAATGTCGGATGCGCCATGTCCGCGCAGCTCCATACGCACCACGCGGAAGTCGCGGGCGAGATGCGGCACCCAAGCGTAAAAGCGGCGCGCGCTGCCCATCGCCGCGTGCAGCATGACCAGCGTGTCGTTCTGGCGCCACGGATCGGTGTAATCGTCGATGACGTAGCTGATGCCCAAGCCGTCACTGGTGTTGAATTTAGGCATCCGGGTCAGCCTTTGAAAGGAATGCGCTTGGCGTACTCGGCCACCGCGTTTTCGAGCGTCATGAATACCGCGCCCCCGGCTTTGAGCGTCTTGATCAGCTTCTCCAGCATCAGCATGCGTCCGCCGCGTCCGATCACGAACGGATGGAACGTGTAGGTGATGACGCCCCATTTCAGGTTTTTTTTCATATACTGAAAATCGCTGACCCAGTTCTCGAGCACCAGGTTGTTGTTCATCAGCCCGGGCAATATCCAATCCTTGGTGCGGATGAATTCGAAGTGCGGATAATCATCAAGCGACCAGCTGATCGGCATTTCGATTAATTTGGTGGTCTTGCCGAACACCGCCGGCTTTTCCAGCTCGATGATGTCGCCCTGGCGCACGCGGTACGGCGTGTAGTCGTCGCCCATCATGCTGCTGTCGTACGTGAACCCGTGCTTGAGCAGCAGTTCCACCGAATGCGGACTCAAATCCCACGATGGCGAACGGTAGCCGCGCGCGTTGCGTCCGGTCAATTTCTTGATCTGCTCGTTAGCACGCACCAGCCCCGCTTCTTCCTGCTCGCGCGTGAGCAGAGCCGGCGGCACGTGCGTCCAGCCGTGATGACCGATTTCATGACCCGCGTCGAACACTTCCTTGCAGCGCGCCGGATAAGTCTCCAGCGTGTGGCCCGGGATGTACCACGACGTCGGGATCTTGTATTTTTTTAACAGCGCGAGCAGGCGCGGCGCCGCCACGTTGGGGCCGAATTCGCCCCGCGAGATCGGCGTCGGCGACGTCATGCCGCGCGAGATAAAGCCCGACATTGCGTCAAAGTCGAACGTCAAACAAACGATATGTCTTGCCACTTTAGCCCCCAAATTTGAATCACTGCACAAAGCAACCGCCGATAAACGCGGATTAACGCCGATAAGCTCAAAACATTAAGCCAAACAACGCCACCGCGGTTTGCAAGGTTTTTCGACGGCGTTTATCGGCGTTTATCGGCGGTTCCAAATTGTTTTCTAAGTCGAATTCAGTAAGCCGAACGCCCGCCTTCGGCAGGTATTGTTGCACCGGTAATCATGCGCGATTCGTCGCTCGCCAGAAACAAAGCAATGTTCGCAATATCTTCGGGTTTGCCGACCCAGAACGGATATTCCTTGCTGCGCCCCGCCGCGTCCTGTCTGTCGACTATAGGCCCCGCGTTGTCGGGCGTACCGTAATTGGCGGTAATGCGTTCGGTCAGTATGCGTCCGGCGCAGATTGCATTTACTCGCACATTGTTCTTGGCATAAGCGCCCGCCAGCGCCCGGGTCAACGACAAAATTGCGCCTTTAGCCGACGTATAAATATGCGCGTGGCTGCCGCCACGCAGCGCTGCACCGGACGACATATTGACCACCGTGCCGCCGCCCGCCTTGATTATTTCGGGAATGGCGTGCCGGCAGCACAGTATCGGCCCGAGCAAATCGAGCGACATCGTGTGTTGCCACACTTTGAGATCCACATCGGTGACATGGCTGTCTGCCGGAATCGAGCCGCCCGCACAGTTGTACAGCACGTCGATGCGGCCGAAGCGTTTGACGGTCGCCGCGATTGCCGCTTTCACGCTGCCCTCATCGGTCACGTCGGTCGGGATGAACAGCGCATCGCCGCCCGCATCGCGCACCAGTTTTTCTGTCGCACTGCCCAGTTCAGGCTTTATCTCGATGATCGCGATCTTCGCGCCTTCGCGCGCGAACAACTGCGCCGCGGCGCGCGCAATGCCGGAACCCGCGCCCGTGATGAATACGACCTTGCCGGCAAGACGTCCCATGGTCCGTCAGGCCGGGCAATGCTTGAGCAAAAAGCGCTTCAGTTCCTCGGCGCATCTTTCCGGCACTGAATCCGTGATGTTGTGCGGCAGGCCGTCGTACTCCACGTATTCGCAATTGCGGACCTTGGTCTTCATCACACCGTACTGCTCGCGCGTGCCCAGCGGATCAGGGTGCGGAATCACCGCCAGCGTCGGGCAGCGGATTTCGTGCAGGCGGTCGGTCAGGTCGCAGGCTTTCATCATGCGCACGAATTCGTAGAACATTTCCGGATTCGTTTTAGCCGCTTCGTCAATAAACCAGCGCTTGAAACCCTCGTCCGCGCCTTTTGGCAGGCGGTCGCCGATGGTCGACTCAAGGAACTTGAGAAAACCCTGCTTCTGGATACCCGCTATCCAGCTCTCAGCATCAATCAGCGTGTTTTTCAAGCCGGGCGTCGAAGCGAAATCGCCCAGCGTTTTGACGCGGTCCGGATAATCCATCGCGACCTGCATCGCGACGATCGCGCCCGCCGATGAGCCGGCAATGTGAAACTGTTTGCAGCCGAGCGCGTCTGCGAGTTCCGCTATATCTTTGGCGAGCCGCGCTACCGAGATCTGGCCCGGCCCCGGAATTTCGGTCTGTCCGTGTCCGCGCATGTCCGGCCGCACCACGCGGAAACGGCGCGACAGAATGGGCACCCATTTATAAAGTCTCCTGGACGTGCCCATCGCTGCATGCAACAGGAACAATGTTTCCGGCGGCCGCCACGGGTCGCTGTAATCGTCGACCGCATAGCGCAGCTTCAAGCCATCGCTGGCGACGTGGGTGTGCATTTCCGAAGATAAAGCCATTACCAGCCTCTCAATCGAGTTTTACGCCTGCATTTTTGATGACGCCTGCCCACTTCTCGGTTTCGCTCTTGATATTGGCAGCGAACAGCTCAGGTGTGCCGCCTAGAGGATCGAAACCGAGATCGATCAGGCGTTGCTGAATATCCGGCAGCTTCAGCACGCCGGCGATCGTAGAGCTCAGCTTGTTGACGATGTCCCTGGGTGTTGCCGCCGGCGCGAGGCAACCCCAGTAGGTGCCGGAATCGACGCCCTTGAGGCCCGAATCGATGAACGTCGGCACTTCCGGCATCGCCGGCGAGCGCTGGTCGCCGGTCACTGCAATCGCGCGCAACCGGTTGACCGCCACGTGTTGTTTAATCGAACTGATGCCCGCGAACATCATGACGACCTGCCCACCCAGCACGTCCGCCACCGCCGGCCCGGTGCCTTTGTATGGAATGTGCACGAGATCTATTTTGGCAACGAGCTTCAGCAACTCGCCGCCGAGGTGGGTCGAACTGCCGGGACCGCCTGACGCGAAATTGAGTTGTCCGGGCTTGGCTTTAGCCAGCGCGACGAATTCTTTCACCGTTTTCACCGGTACCGACGGATGCACGATCAGAATGACCGGCGCCGCCGCCAGTAGTGAAACCGGCGCAAAATCCCGCGCGGAATCGTATGGCAATTTGCTGTAGAGACTGGGATTGGTCGTGAATGAAGTATCCACCGCCAGCAGGGTATAGCCATCCGCCACCGCCTTGACTGCCAATTCGCTGCCTATGGTGCTGCCGCCGCCCGCGCGATTGTCTATCACCAATTGCTGGCCCAGCGCTTCGCTCAGTCGCGGCGCTATCGTGCGTATCAGTATGTCGGTGCCGCCGCCGGGCGCGAAAGGCACTATCATGCGCACCGCCCGCGCCGGATAATTTTGCGCCGGACAGGCAACGCACCAAAACGCGGCTACGCCGACTGTCAGCGTGCATGCAATCCTGTGTTTCATTTCGCCACCCCGCTGCTTTCGTGCATCGCAATTTTCCCGGAAGGTTTTGCAGATTCTAACCTATAGTCAGCGCTGGGTTTGGGTCGTCCGGCAGATTCCGCCTTGACCAAACGAATC
>CANJHY010000152.1:0-11824 GCA_947474275.1 Betaproteobacteria bacterium | reverse complement strand
GTTAGCGCAGCGCGGTCAACGTGATGCCGCCCGGCCCGGCAAATCCTACAGCACTTTCGGCAGCGCCGCGTTGATAGTTTCCACCACTGCCGCTTCGTATGCGCGCACGGCCTCCACGCTGTACTCGTCGCTGATGCCGTAGCGCGCCAGGACCGCCGCGCGCGGCGGCTTGATGGCATCGACGCGCTTGAAAAAAGCGACCGTGCGCGCCGTGTCGCGCCCCAGTTTCTCAAGCACGCTTTCCAGCAGCGGAAAATGGCGGCTGTACGTCATGTGGTTGGCGAGGCGCACGTTGTTGTAGTCGCCCGCGGGCCACGCCAGCGGTTTTTCCGCTGCCTGGAAAATCAGCGCGCGCTGCTGCAGCAAAACGTCCGGCGGGATTTCCCGGCGCTCGTAGCGCGCATACAGCGCCGCCATTTGATTGTAATAAGTGACTGTCGCGCGGGTAATGTCGGCTTGCGTGTCGGCGTAGCGCTGGACCACGCGGTGCTCGCGCGCGAAATAGCCGTATTTTTCCGCCGCGAACGCAGCCATCGCTTTGTAGGTGATGAGATTGCACAGCGCTTCTTCGATGCCATAAGGCAGGTCGAACTGGTCGTGGCAATCCTCGTGGATGACGAGATAGATGAAGCGGTCGAGCTTGCTGGTCAGCATGGCAGGGGTGACCGGCGATGCGCTTTCGCCCCATGCCTCGACGGTGCCGAAATACACGTCGGCATCGCGGCCGCGCATGCGGCAATCCTGTTCGGTCGGCGCGTCGAGCCAATTGATCGCCGGGTCTTCATACGAGTACGGCAGTGTCAGCCGCGATGCGTGGCCGCAAAAAGCGGACTCGCGCTGCTCCTTGGCAAGTGCCGTGAAATTATTGGTGGCGGAAAAACCCAGCTTGCGCTCGAACACGCGAATTTCGTGCAGCAGCCCCGCCCACTCTTCCGTCACGCCGGGGGCGGACGGGCTCAGCACTTCGCAACCGGTGACCAGCAGCGCCGCCGCCAAGGTCGCTGCTAACGTTATTGGCAGCAGGCCATGCCGCCACCGCGCACGCTGCAGACGTTTTACGGCGATGGCCATGGAGTCGGTGCCTACTCCAGCCGCGTGCCGGTCAGCTTGATCAGGTAGCCGTACTTCTCGTAGTCGGACTTGATGCGCGCCGCGGTCTGCTCCGGCGTCATGTACCACGGTTCGAAAGGTTCCAGCCGCGGCTTCATGTCGGGGCTGTTCTGCGCGTTTTTAATTTCTGTATTCACCCAATCGACGATGGCTTTGGGCGTGCCGGCGGGCGCGAACACGCCGACCCAGCCGCGAAACTCATAGCCGGGCACAGCGGCCTCGGCCACCGTCGGCGTCTGCGGGAACTGCGCGAGACGCGCTTCCGAACTCACTGCCAGCAAGCGCAGGCGCTTCGCTTCGAGCTGCGTCACGACCGCGGCGGGGCTGCCGACCAGGAACTGGGTCTCGCCGGAAACGATCGCGGTGGTCGCCGGCCCGCCGCCCTTGTACGGGATGTGCGTCATCTGTGTCTTGGTCATCGACGTCAGCAGTGCGATCGCCAGGTGCGAGAAACTGCCGCTGCCGGACGTCGCGTAGAGAATCTGGTTCGGATGCGCCTGCGCAAACGTGATCAGCTCTTTTACCGACTTCACGGGCAGCGACGGATGCACCACGAGCAGCCCGGTCTGCGCGGATAACAGGCCGACGCCGATGAAATCCTTCAGCGTGTCGTACGGCAGTTGCTTGTAGATATGCGGATTGCCGACGTGGGTCGTCGAATGCACCATCAGCGTATAGCCGTCGGGTTTGGACTTGGCGACGAAATCGGCGCCTATGGTGCCGGCGGCGCCGGGCCTGTTATCGACCACGAACTGTTGCCCGGTCGTTTCGGAAATTTTCTGGAAAACGAGGCGCCCCACGACGTCGGTGAGACCGCCCGTCGGCCACGGCGTCACGACGCGCACCGGTTTGGCGGGATAAGTTTGCGCGGCGCACATCGGCGACACGCTCAATGCGCAAGCAGCCGCCAACAAAGTTATTGCGAATTCAGTCGATCGCATTGCCCGGTTCCTTGCGGGTTGCACCCGCCGCTTGTGCGGCGAACGCGCCAACTGCCGGCGCGAAACATGCGTCGGCAATTAATGCGACGGAGTATACACATGACACCGCGCGGCCAGCAGCGCCGCGCGGTGTCTTGCCGCCTGCAGGCGATCAATGCACTGCTTTGGCGATGCTGGCGATGATCAATCTGAACAAATGGGGAAGACCCGTGAACGAATCGTCGATCCTATGGGCGCAACTCCTGACTCCCCATTCGGTCACCTGAACGCCGCGTGGCTGAAATTTAAAGAAACCATGGAGCCTCGGGACTCTATATCCAGCTTCTCTGCCCAATGGTCACCGCGTTGGGGCAGCGAGCAGACTCTCGCCGGTTACGTGATCGTACAGGACGGTCGTCTCGGCAGCCACTTCTTAACCGCGCGAAGACCTATAAATGACGACTGATCAGGGGGCGTATCCAGCCGAACTTTCTGGGGCGTAATAATCAATTTAAGATCGATCATTGATACCAATGCCGAGAGCGACTGTTTTAATTTTCTCGGACATTTCTCGAAAATGATCCGCAAGGCCGGATCTCTGGAGCAGCTCCCTGCCGCGGATTTTCAGCGGGTTGCGCAGTTGCTGGAACGTGCTAAGCGCTGGGCGGCGTGAGCGCGGCAAGTTGAGTGGATGCACCCACACCGGCGCACTTAACCCCAAAATTGGGGTCGATCGCCCCCAAAAATAGGGATCATCGCAGGCTGATAATCCCAACATTAGGGGTGATGATCCCCGATATGGGGAAAAGTAATTCCATTTCACTCTGCATATTCTGGAGCAACGTGAACGCTGTTTCTGGGCGAACGTGAACATTGATTCTGACGGAACGTGAACGCTGATTCTGGTCGAACGTGAACGCTTTTAGCCATTCACCAGAATGGGTGTTCACGATGCCAGAATCAGCGTTCACGATGGCAGAACGGCGCGTGAAGTGTGCTGGAATGTTCTCGCCGACTCCAAAATGACCACCAGTCAAATTGCAATCGGCGGTAACAACCCAAACCCCGTATGGTAAAAATAAGCATCGGCGCGGGTTTTCCGGAAAACAAAAAAACTTTATTGCCGCGATCTCGGTTGTAGGCCCCCTGCGCCGCGCCCGCCTCTGGCATTTATCCCGACAACCGATCCAGCAACACCCGCGCCGAGGCTTCCGAAACTATTAATGTAAGCTTCATCGTTGCACGCGTCGCACCGACAAAGATGCGGCGGATCGCCTTGTCGTCGAGCGTTTCAAAGTCGATCTCCGTGAATATCACGCAGGGCGCCGCCCTTCCCTTGAATCTGAGCACCGAGTCGATCAGCACGTCGCCCTCAGTGAACATGGGATTGCCCAGGAGGTCATACTGCCCCGTCGGGGCGCGCAGTGAATAGGGGCCGAGTTTGTCGTAGGGTGTGAGCTTCGAGTTCTCCCGGCCACGGTAGCTGATCAACGCAATATGCGAGCGTTTGAAACCAAGTCCGATCGAATGCGTAACCGCGTCGATGGTTTTTGCGATCAACTCTTTGGCGTCCGCATAGGAGACGATCTCGACTTCCGAGCCGGTCAGCGGACTGCCGGCTTCCACCGGGCGCTCGAGCGGCAACATGCGGTTCAGGGTGTCGAGAATGTCCTTCGGGCTGCGGTAGTTGGTGTCCGAACGCAGGCTCACCCACCCGGGCAGCAACGCCGGCGGGCGCCCGTAGAGATTCTGCATCGGATCTTCCAGCAACCAGGCCCGTCCGCCGGGACGCAGAAACCGAAGCAGATTCTCCACCCACCCACTCTGAAAATCCTGCCCCTCGTCGATCATCAGTTCGTCGAAACGCCCCTCTTCCGCCGGCGTATGGGCGTCAAGCGCCGCTTCGATATGCGCATAGATACCCTGTTGGCGAAAATCGAGCGTCTGGCCAAGCGCGCGACAGACGCGGTCGCCAAACTGATGATAGGTGGCCACCTCACCGCCGGCTGGCGCGATGAGTGCGATATGGTCCGCCAGCGGGCGGTTGTAACAAACGTAGAGCGGTCGCCGCCCTTCGCGGATTGCGTCGCGATAGACCGCCATCGCCAATTGCGTTTTGCCCGAGCCCGCGGTCCCGATGACCCGCAGACGAAACGGATCGCTCTCGATCTTGCGTGCCCATTCGGAGAGCCCACCGGACAGGCGCGTATAAAGCGCACCCGCCTCGCCGACCACTGCATGCACCTCCGGAACAAGATCCAACATGTCGCCAAGAAACCTGTAAATCTTCTCTTTCGCGGTCAGCACGTCGCCGCTCGCCGGAAGAATCGACTTTATGATCGGAACGAGGTGGTCTTTCTTTGTCGCATCGACGATGCGCGCGGGATCGATACCCGCCGATCCCGGTTGCTTAACGGTGTAGTGCGGGCAGTACAGCAGGGAATCGACTAATGTGGGTTCACCCTTGCAGTATCTGCGCAGCTTGTTGTGCAACGCGTCCGTGTTGCGCGCCATTTGAATCGGGACGCTCTTTTCCTTGTCGGCGTAGCTTTTTTTGAGTCCGTCCACCGTCTCGTTTAACAAGCCGCTCTTTTGCTCGATCAACAGAAGTTTGCCGGTCGGTCCGACGATGGCGAAATCGATTTCACCGAAGATCGCGAAATTGTGTTGCTCGACGCGCGTCCAGTGAACACCGTGATAAATGGTGTAGCCGTCGTCGAGTCCGGCGGCGAGTTCGGCGAGCGTTTGCAACTCGCTTGCCGCCGCCCCGGTCGCGGTGAGTTCACGCCAGCCGTCGGGGAATACTTTGGCCATGGGTCGGGTCCATCAGGTTGAATTTCGCGGCGCCCATGGTAGCAATTTAACGAACCCGGCACGAAGAAAATGCGGCGCGCTGAAACCCGCCGCCCGGCTTTCCACTCTGGCGACAAAACAATTTGTCGTGTCGCCCCGCGAACCAAGGCCTTACCGAGGATGCCGTTGTAACGGCCTGACGGTGTTCAATATCGGCGGCAACAAATTCCGATTGATCACAGCGATCCACTACAACCGCCACAAAATATTCATCCGCGCGGTACTGACACACACCGAATATAATCATGGCGCCTGGAAACGGAGAAAATAATGGGATACACACTCAAGGCGGTGCCCGCACCGCAAGATATTCTTCGGGCCTGGATGCCGTTCAAGCAACTCGTCGGTGTGACTTCTGTTCACAACGAAGAGGACTATGCCCAGGCACGCGCCACGATTGATGCGCTGCTGAATGAAATCGGTGACAACGAAGCCCACCCGTTAGCGGATGTGCTTGATTACCTCGCAGATCAAGTCAAAACCTACGAGGACGCGAACTTTCAGATTCCCGAGGCGGAACCGAAAGAAGTGTTGCGCTTCCTGATGGAGCAACACGACCTCAAGCAAGAGGACTTGGGCGACTGCGCGCCACAGGGCCGGATCTCGGACATTCTGAACGGAAAACGCTCGATCAGCAAAGAAATTGCCAAGTGCCTTGCCCATCGCTTTCAGGTGCGTGCCGACGTATTTCTGTAAGTATTTCCCTATCGTCCAGGCCAAGCTTGAACGCTGACGGGCCGGCAACCGACCCTCGTCTTCTATAGCCTTTTTGCGGTACGAGATCAATAACATACGCCTGAAATAGCGCGTTCATACCCGATTGTGTCTATTGGAATTGACTACGCCGAGACGGTGCCGTGCATCCCGATGACTAAAGCAATTTAGTGGATTTGCGTCCAACCATCGGTGCCGCGCTTACCGTAAACATTTTTACCAAAAAACATCTTATCTTTCAGATTGAACACAAAACCCACGTGGTTCACTTTAAATCCAAGCATGGTGCGTAACTCAACAACCACCGCGAGGTTTTCTTGATCCGGTGACAAGATTGCCGCTTCCACCTTGCACTTTCCGCGCCCTATTGCCGAAGCCGCCCGCTGCTCGATTAGAGGCCACAGTTGGGCCTGGTCCGCGTTTCGTCGCATTCCGTTCAACAAGTCACCCAGTGGCTGCAGTCGAGGCGAATTACCATCTCCGGACAGATCGACTCCAATCGCGAGTCCCGTAAGTCGACAAACCCGCAGATCCTCCACATGCAACTGATTCGCGGTCCAGGCGCATGCCTTTGCCTCCGTGGGCAGACAGAATTTACCCCCGGCAGACCGAATTGCGACCTGCTCCATTAGCCTCGCACCGCTTAGACTGCTCTTGACTAGCAAATTCTTCAGCACGTTCTTGCCGGTCACCGCACATCGTTCAAGCTCTGACGGCAAAACACGTTTTTTTGTGTGTTCGCATTCCAAGAGTTCAGTCTGCAATGCCGCCGCCCCTGTGGACTCGCACCTCCCCATGTAAGCGGCTTCGGCTCGCTTCCCGCTGAGCACAGAAGTCGACAGCAGCCCAAGTGAAACCAACCGTCCAGATACATCTGATTGAGCAGCCTCATCAGAAAGTATTTTTTTACCGCTAAGACTACAGGTCACCACATATTCTGGTCGCGCTTGACGTGAACTCACGCCTGACGAAACCAGCAGGTGTCGAAGTACGTCTGTTTTTGAAATATCGCAGGACGCCAGGCAGCTCACCGGCACCTTCCTTTTCGTCAGGTTACAAATGCCTATCTCTGGCGAGTCCATTAAGCTACCAATGCCGGGAACGACGGTAATCTTGTCACCGTAAATATGGGTGGAACCCAAGCGATATTCGACACTGACCTCGACTTGCCTGGTCACCTGCCCCTTGGCGGCAACCAGAGTCATGCCAAGCCGTGGCGTGAACTCATCCTCAAGTCGCTTCTTCAAACGTTCGTCACTACCAGCCGCCTTAATTTCCTCGCTCCGTCGTTCGAGGTAAAACCGAGTGAATTCCTGGATACCCTCATCAAACGTGGCTTTTTTGCTTACCACCGGCATATCGATTCCAATTTCACTCGGCTCTTGAAAAACAGAAGGCAGCGAAGAAAGCGCGAAGCGAGAGGCAGTTGTGACGTGCTGCCCTAATGGACATTCCACTTCGACCAGACGCTCATAGCTGTCATGGGCTACGGTTGCGCGTACCCGTAGAACAACGAACCCCTCAAATCGACGCTGCGCACTCTCTACCTGCACCGACTTGATTTCCCCGCCCCATTCACTGACCCACTTTCGGGCAATATCTTCGGCTTTTTTTACGCTATCCAGATCGGAGTCTGTAACGTCGTGTATTGGCGTCGCAATAACCTCGTCAACGGTGCGCGAGAAAAATGCACTTCCTGGGGCGCATAATGTTGCGCTTTCAGGAGAGCCCGCATCGTCAAACTTGATGCGTGTCCGTTTGCTCCCCCGCTCAACCAAGTAGGAACCGCCGCCCTCATTGGTTACATTCCCTCCAAGCGAAGCCAATGCAGCGAGCGCGAATTGCTGCGCTGGCATCGACCTGACCACAGCCGGCAAAGAAGGTGAACGCGGGCCGACATACTCGGCTCCTTCCATACGGCCAAGCGTGTCATCAATGATAGCCAGTTCAGTTTGGAGCGTTTTTTTCGCTGCCTCTATACTCTCCTCCGCCTTGATTGTCGCCGCCGCCACATCCTTTCCAGCGAGTGCTGCGAGGACAAGCTGCCGGATTTTCTCATCGAAGCTACCCGCGCCATCCTCATCCTCGCCCATGCCAGACGCCTCCAGCAGGGCCTCAATATCACCGATCGCATGCGAAGCCAATTGGAGTTTTTCCATCAGCCGGCCAACGATGTATTCCTCATAAGTTCCGCGAAGCATGATGTTGAAGATCGCCACACTGGCATGCTCTGAGGCGAGACGTTGAATTCGCCCAATGCGCTGTTCAACGATCATGGGGTTCCACGGCAAATCGTAATTCACTAAAACGTTGGCGACTTGAAGGTTTACCCCCTCAGAGCCAGCCTCCGTTGAGACTATTACTCGAAGGTCGGGTGGATCTTTACGAAAATGCGCAATAGTTTCCTGATTTCGCTTGCCCGAGTCACCATTGATAACACCTACTTTTATTTTTTTCGACTTCAAGTAAGCTTCGATGGTGGCTTGCGTTTCTCGTCGCGTCGTAAACACCACCAACCGCCAGCGATCTGGATTTTCCAGCCTTAACTTCTCAATCAGCGCAGCCAACCCCAGGAGTTTCGCGCTATGCGGCATTGAGTCAACAATCTCTTTGACAGTAGACGCAAGCTCAAGCGGGACTGTGTTGTTGCGCGCCATGTTGTTGAGCTGCCCCAATAGGGCCTGGGGACTACTGGTAAGCGCCTGCAATATTGAAATCTGCGAAAGCTTATTGAGATTCTGTATCGGCTTGGCGATTGCACGAATGAGTGCCAGCTCACCGGCTGTCGGATTCACCCGGTGCATTTGCACCACGCGGTCTGGAAAATAAAGCTTCGCATCCCCGCGCCGCATCCGCGACATGTAGCCATAAACGATGGACCGAAATTCCTGTTTCGCCTCCGGCTTGAGTTGCCGGGCCTCATCACGTTTATCTGCGATGAACTTACGGGCGAACTGATCAGGATTGCCGAATGGGTTCTGATGCCCTCTTGCTACAGTCAGGAGATCCACCAGTGAGTACAGATCCCACAGCCGGTTATGGATTGGCGTCGCGGTTAACATCAGAACAAACCGAAAGCGGCGAGACTCCAGAGCGGCGCGGAATTTCATAGCGACTTGCGGTGGCGTTTTTACCCCATACAGATTCCGAAGTTTGTGCGCCTCATCGAGTATCAGCATCTGGAACCGATCGGGCGGAAGCTCTTCCAAATACAGTTGGGCAGTGTTGTACGTGGTAATGACGACCCCTGTTACGGGTTCTGCGTCGACCAGTTCGCGGCCGATGGCGATTTCCGCGTGAATATTGAACTTGCTTTCGAGCTCTTCCTTCCATTGAAGGCCAAGAATCTTGGGGCAAACCACCAAAACCCTTGATATCCGTGAGCGAGCGACAAGCTCACTGATCACCAGGCCGGCGCTGATGGTTTTTCCCAAACCGACGTCATCCGCAATGAGCGTGACCGGGAGACGTCGACAGAAGGTGATGAGATTGGTAACCTGATGATGATACGGCTCGAGTCTGTCCTTCCAGCTCAGCACTGATTTGAGGTCTTCGCGACCCTCAATGACAATCGGATCTTCAAGATCCCATTCCAGTGCTGCGAGGTAAACCCGATATTCAGCGGTCCGCTCAACCCGACGCAGGGGTTTCGATTGAAATGTTACGTTTGACATTTATCTGATCACGCTCTGCACCTCAATGAACCCTGCGAATTATGGACATGGCAAACCCACCGTATGCAAAGAATCGGGCAGCGTGCGCTTCCCCAACCCTGGCTCAGTATTTTTAGGTATGGCAACGCACCGGTTATTTTTGATCGCGTCCACGAGCTCGTCGTCTGTAGCGCATAAATAAACTGATTTCTTACAGTCATCCCAAAACCTGACCTTGGGCCATGACCACGGTTGGGTCAGGTCATCCCACTGTTTGTCACACCTAAATGCGAATTGGCAATTACGAATAGAGACGTCCACGATTTCTCCTCCAACCTTTTTGGAATGCCTGGCAGTGATTAAAGGGGGGCTACAGCCACGCCGCGCCCCGCACGCCCGATGAATCGCCATGGCGGTTTTTCAAGAAACGCGTGACGACCCGGTCTGTAAAGACATGGGGCGCCCAGAGCGTGGGCACGTTCTCATACAGGCGAGCGAGGTTGGATAAACCGCCGCCAAGGACAATAGCGTCGGGGTCTAGAACGTTAATGACCTGCCCGAGCGCCCGCGCCAGACGCTCTTCGTAACGCTGTAGCGTCGCCTCACAGGCCGCGTTGCCCTGAGTGGCCAGATCCGCAATTTCAATGGGTTCCAGCCTCTGCCCGGCGACCTGTTCATGATCTCGCGTTAGGCCGGGGCCGGATAAAAAAGTCTCAATACAGCCACGGCGACCACAGTAACACTCAGGCCAAAACGCTTCGTCACCGGGCAGCCGGTTGTGCCCCCACTCCCCCGCAATGCGGTTAGCACCGGCCAGCACCTTGCCGTTGACCACAATGCCACCACCGACGCCAGTGCCGAGAATTACGCCAAACACCACTGAAACAGCAGCTGCAGCCCCGTCCGTCGCCTCCGAGAGCGCAAAGCAATTCGCATCGTTCGACAGCCGCACGCCACGCCGCAGGAGGTCTTGCAGGTCGCGGCGCAGGGGTTGCCCGATCAGCCAGGTTGAATTGGCGTTTTTGATCAACCCCGTGAACCGTGACTCCGCCCCCGGAATGCCGATGCCGACCGTGCCGCGCTGCCCGATCTGACGCTCGGCATCGTTGATCAACCCGGCCACGGCCAACAGCGTGCCCTGATAATCGCCTCTGGGCGTCGGCACACGACGACGAAAAAGTTCGACGCGATTGTCATCCAAAGCAACAATTTCAATCTTGGTGCCGCCCAGATCAATGCCGAGGTGTATACCCATGGTTTAGCCCATGCTGTAAAAGATGCGTCATTTGAAAATTCGATTCTGGATGTCTTGCTCTGGTATCCGGTATCCGCATAGACCACTCCACCACAGCACCGCTGGTGGCCGACGCACAGCAGCACCAAACGACTCGTGCTCCTAAAATATTAGTGCCTCGCCCGACATAATCATCACCGACAAAAAGCCCACGCCCGTCAGCCGAACAGCACGTTCTGTCCATAGCGCACCCCATTTATCGAACAGATTCTTCACCAGCCTGACGCTCAAACGCCGCATACTGGTCCAGAAATGTCAGGTTGACGGTTCCGGTCGGACCATTTCGTTGCCGACCTATAATCACCTCGGCCTTACCTCTGGCATCAAGGTTTTCAGGGAAATCGACCTCTTCCCTATGGATAAATAAAACCAGATCGGCGGCCTGCTCGATGAAACCGAACTCACGTAAGTCTGACATGATCGGTCGTTTGTTCTGACGCAAATCTACATCGTTACTCAACTGTAACAATGCGACAACCGGTATATTTAATTCCTCCGCCACGGCCTTCAGCGCAGTCATTATCTGATCGCCCGAGAGCGCATGATTCTTCACAGAACCTCTATCCATCATCAATTCGACGCCATCAACAACGATTACGCCAAGACCAGCACGGTCAAATGGTCGATGAAGGCGGCGCGCGCGCCCGCGCAATGCGAACGGAGTCAGCGTTGCTGATTCGTCTATATAAATAGGGGCATCGTTTAGGATCTCGACACCCTTGGTCAATTGATTCCAATCATCATCGTTTAGTGATCCGCTGCACATACGATGTTGATCAAGGTATCCCAAAACGCCGAGCAGACGGGCACCCATTTCCGCGCCGCTGTTTCCCATACTAAATATTGCCGCAGGCTTTTTTTCATTGAGCGCGGCATGTTGCGCGATATTGAGTGCGAATGCCGTCTTGCCCATATTCTGGCGCCCAGCCACGATGACGAGATTTCCCGCCTGCAGGCCACCCGTCAGGCGATCTAGCGCGGGAAACCCCGTCGGCAAACCGGAAACGGTGGTATCACCCGCACGCTTGTGAATTGAGTCAATGCGATGGAGAACCTGTGTTAACAGCGGCGCAAGGCCTACAAAACCATGCAAACGCCTCCAGGGCGCGCTTTCTGCAACTGCATGAATTTCTGGTTCTTCGTTAAATGTACTGTGATTTTTTACTCAATTGGCCTATTTCATGTTGTTCCCGGTGTAACAAAATGCGGGGATTGCAAACTGACTTGCGGAGATTGAGATGAAAGACACCATGCTGTACGAACAACTGTTGGGGCTTAAG
>CANJHY010000151.1:0-11832 GCA_947474275.1 Betaproteobacteria bacterium | reverse complement strand
TGCAAGGTCAATCCGCGCGTCATTTACTGTTCGATCAAAGGTTTTCTGCCGGGCCCGTACAGCGACCGGCCGTTTCTCGACGAGCTCGCGCAGATGGGCGGCGGGCTGGCCTATCTCACCGGGTTCAAAGACCAGCCGATGCGCGCGGGTGCCTCGATCACCGATATCGGCGCCGCGACGTACGGTGTGATCGGGATTCTCGCCGCGCTGTACCGGCGCGAGAGCACGGGCGAGGGCGACAACATCGAAGCGGGACTCTACGAAACCATCGTGTTCTGGATCAGCCAGTACGTGCTTGGCGCGCAATTGACCGGTGTCAATGCGCCGCCGCGCGGCTCGCGCTCGAGCGGCATGGGCGCCAACATGGGCTGGGGCGTGTACCGGCTGTTCCCGACGAAGCAAGGCCGTGATATTTTCATCGCAGTGACGGGCAACCGCCACTGGACAGGTTTGTGCGACGCGCTTGGCTTTGCCGACTGGCGCGATTCGACCGAGTTCAACAGCAACAAGAAGCGCGGAGTCCACAAGCCGCGTATCAACGAGCGCGTGGCCGCGGCAGTCGTGCAGCTCGACTACGACGACATCGCGGAGCGCCTGTACAAGGCTCTGGTGCCGTTCTCGCCCGTCAATACGCCGCTCGATATCGTCAACGAAAAGCACATGAACGAAGGCGGGCACTGGCTGCATCTCAAAGTCGGCGACAAGCCTTTCAAGCTGCCGAAGCTGCCGATCACCATGGGGCGCACCGCGGAATTCTCGGTGCGCGAGCAACCCGGCGGCCTCGGTGCGCATACGGATAGCATCCTTGCAACGCTGGGTTACTCGGCCAAGGACATTGAAACGTTGAAGGCCGAGAAAATCGTGCTGCGCTCGGACCGCATGCTGAACACCGATCCGAGCGACGCTTAGTAGTAGGAGTCATCTCAAAAATCCGTTCGCCCTGATGTATAGAAGGGCGAACGGATTGTGTCAGAGTGATACACGGCATGCGGTTCGTCCGCGGGAAGTTCCGGCAGCGAATCCACCGGACTAAGCACGCCACCGCCGCCGACTTTTAACGCATGGGTGTAAATCATCGTTGTCGATACATCGGCGTGTCCGGCCGCCCAATTCCGCCGGGTGGTGCCGGCCGTGAAAACGTATATAAAACCGCACCCAGTAGACGTAGGTCTTTTCCGTCCTTACACTGCAATGAAGGTAGCGGATGCGTTCACGCAACTGATCGAGGACTTTTACCGCGGTTACAGAACGCCGCGCGGGTCCACACATCATCTCCTTACGCAAGGCGGAAAAACATGAAGCGCGCTACTACTTTAAAGTTGCCAAAGACTACTTCAAATAAACGCACCGACCCGGACAACCCGCCGTGGTCCGAGGAAATGCTGGGCACTCCCGTTCTAAGGCGCGGCCGCAGCCCTCAAAAGACGCCGACGAAGGTGCTCACGACCGCTCGCCTCGACGCCGACGTGATGGCCTTTTTCAAGTCACGGGGCCGCGGTTATCAAACTCGCATCAATGAGGAATTACGCAAGGTTGTGGCGAAAGGTATAACCCCCGGTTCAA
Organism: Betaproteobacteria bacterium; assembly: GCA_947474275.1. Taxonomy (GTDB): domain Bacteria; phylum Pseudomonadota; class Gammaproteobacteria; order Burkholderiales; family SG8-41; genus PALSA-1004. Next base: position 10,269 of record CANJHY010000151.1, on the reverse strand, counting down.
GACGGGCGCAAAAGCGCGCCGCTTAACCGGACACGTTCGACCCCATATACCTGTCCATGATCGTTGGAGTGATTGACAACAAGCTCGGATGTTGGCATTATCTCCAACATGAAGGCTATTCAGCTTGTCCGCACCCGAATCACCTACACTGAAGCTGCGTTTGCTGAGTTGGTGCTGTGGCAAGTCCCGAAACCCGTAGCCGGTTCTGCTCACGGTTACAAGTACAGGCTGGCGTATGTGGTGCATGAGGTGTGCGTCCTTCGCTACGACAACGAGGATGGCAAAGGTGACCGCCGACACTTCGGCGGCAAAGAAAGCCGCTACAACTTCACCACACCGGATCAATTGATCGCCGATTTTCAACGAGACATAGCGAGGTGGAACAATGAAAATCGTAACGCTTGATGTACGCACGCCTGCTGATTCAATGGTGGGTTTCGTACAAGCATGGAAGACGGGGAAGTCTCAAAAGTCCGCGCGCATAAGCTTTGCTACCCCTGAGCTCCTCTGGCAAGTGCTCACCGCCAAGCGGTGGGAATTGCTCAAAGCACTGTGTGGAGCAGGTCCAGTCTCCATCCGTGAAGCGGCGCGCCGTGTAGGTCGTGATGTAAAAGCCGTCCACGGCGATGTGACGGCGCTGCTTAGTGCCGGCGTTCTTGATCGCACGGAAGAAGGCAGTATCTTGTTTCCGTTCGAGGCTGTGAAGGTCGAGTTCCTGTTGCAGGCCGCGTAGCGTGTTTGCGCCGATGGGGCCGAACCTCAGGTCGAGCGGACGGGCCGGCAGCACCGTGCCACAATTGAGTGCCGTGGTGGTCCGCCGCTCACCACGACGTTAGATGGCTAAACAGAAATTGCTCGTGAATCATCTTCCAGAGATTGTAAAAAGACTACACGCACTATCGTTCGAGTATGCGGATGTCGTCAATACTGTTTTGCGTATCAGAACATCATCTGCCCGCCGTTGATCTGAATCGACTGCCCGGTCAGGAAGCTCGCGCTGGGGCCGGCGAGAAAGCGCACGGCGCTGGCGATTTCCTCCGCTTCGCCGTAACGGCCGAGCGGAATATTGGTCGGCGCGGGACGCGGCGCGCGGCCGGGGGCGCGCGTGGTGTTCATGGTGCCGGGCGCGATGCAGTTCGCGCGGATGTTACGGTCGCCGAATTCGCGCGCGACGCCGCGGGTGAAGCCGACCAGCCCATGCTTGGCGACCGAACCGTTGATGCGCTGCTTGGCGCCTGACAGCGACTGCATGCCGCCTAAAGTGACGATCGCGCCGCCGCCGTTCTTGATCATCGACGGGATGCACGCCTGCGCGCAGTAGAACGCGCCGTCCAGCGTGATGCCGAGCGGCAGGCGCCACTCGTCGTAGGTCAGGTCGAGGAAGTCCTTCTCGCTGCGCACCGAAGCGTTGAGAACGAGGATGTCGATACGGCCAAATTTCTTGAGGATGGCGTCGGTCATGGTCTTGACGTCGCCTGCCTTGGCGATGTCGGCGACATAGACTTCCGCCTGGCCGCCGGCAGCGCGGATTTCCTGCGCAACTTTTTCGGCGTCGTCTTTCGATGCGCGCGTGTTGATTGCCACTGCTGCGCCACCCGCTGCGAGCGAAAGTGCGGTTGCGCGCCCAATGTTTTTGGCTGCCCCCGTGACGAGCGCAACTTTGCCTGCGAGTTCGGTTCCCGGCACGAATGCGCCACCTGTTGTCGTTACCATGCTTGAAGTCTCCGTGGATGGTGCTGCGTGAAGTGAGGCGTAAGGATAGCCGATTCGCGGCGCCAGCGTCACGGCGCTGCCGCGCGATAATCGGCGGCGATGCACCGTGATACCATGCGTGCAAACAGCAATCCGCTGGAGGAAAGCAGTGAGAAAAGTTTTACGCGGCGCCGCTGCGCTGCTCGCAGTATTGTCGCCGTTCGCATTTGCGCAGGCCTATCCCGACAAGCCGATCCGCGTGATCGTGCCGGTGCCCGCCGGCGGCACGCCGGACGTCGTCGCGCGCATGGTGACTCCCGGCTTGTCCAATCTGCTCGGTCAGCAACTGGTGGTCGACAACCGCGGCGGCGCCGGCGGCCTGATAGGCGCCGAGATGGCGGCGCGGGCGATTCCCGATGGTTACACGCTGTTCTTCAGCAGCCCGGGGTCGCTGGTCATCCTGCCGTACCTGCAAAAGCACGTTAATTACGACACGCTGCGCGATTTCACACCTGTGAGCCTGGTGTCCGTGGGCCCGTTCCTGCTCATCACGCATCCGTCGGTGCCCGCGAAATCGGTGAAAGAGCTACTGGATATGGCGAAGGCTTCGCCGGGTAAGCTCAATTACGCTTCAGCCGGCAACGGCGCCGCCAATCACCTGGCGATGGAATTGTTCAAAAGCATGGCCAACGTGAACATCACGCATATACCTTACAAGGGCGCGCCGCAGGCGGTGACGGACTTGATCGGTGGCAGCGTAAACCTGATGTTCAATTCGGTCCCGCCGGCGATCCAGCACATCAAGGCCGGGCGTCTGCGCCTGCTCGGCGTGTCGACCGCCAAGCGTTCGCCGCAGCTTCCCGACGTGCCGACGATCAGCGAAGCAGGCGTGCCGGGTTATGAGTGCATCACATGGTTCGGATTGCTCGCGCCGGCGAAAACGCCGCCTGCCATCATCGCGCGCCTGCACCGCGACATCGTGAAAGTGGTGCTCGCGCCGGAGTTGAAAGCGCAGTTTGAAACCCAGGGTTACGACGCTGTCGGTGGCACGCCGGCGGAGTTTTCCGCTTTCATCCGCGCGGAGTCCGAGAAATACGCCAAGGTCGTCAAATTCTCCGGCGCCAAAATCGACTAATACCGTTTAATGTTTTTCACCCATCACCCATCACCCATCACCCATCACCCTTCGCCCATGACCAAACCCATAGTACTCGTCACCAATACCGCGCTGTCCGACGCCGGGAAAAAGATCCTGACCGATGCAGGCGCCGAAGTCATCTACATGGCCGGCCCTGTCAATGAAACCACTCTGGCCGCCCAGTTCGCCGCCAAAGATATCAATGCGATCCTGCTGCGCGGCTCGCCGCCGCTGGGCCGCAGCCAGTTCGAGCAGGCCAAGCATCTCAAGATCATCGCCAAGCACGGCGCCGGCGTCGACAGCGTGGACATCGATGCGGCGACGGCGGCCGGCATCGTCGTGGTGACGGCGGGCGATGCGAACGCGGACCCGGTCGCCGAAGCTGCGATCATGTTCATGCTGGCGCTCGCACGCGATTTGCCGAAACTGAACCGCGGCATGCGCGAAGGCAGGTGGGAGAAGCCGACTTACAAGGAAGGCCGCGAGTTCCGCGGGCGCACGGTCGGCATCGTCGGCTTCGGCGCGATCGGCAAACGCACGGCGCGGCTTGCGCGTGCGCTGGGCGCCAACGTCATTCTCCATTCGCGTTCCAAGATCAAGCATCCGGAAGGCATGGAAGTCGAAGAAGACTTCGAACGCCTGCTGGGCCGCGTGGATATCCTGAGCCTGCATTGCCCGCTCAACGACAAGACGCGCGGCATGCTGGGCGACAAGCAGTTGCGCATGATGAAGCCGACGGCGCTGCTGATCAACACCGCGCGCGGCCAGATGGTGGACGAGGCAGCTCTCGTGGATGCGCTGAAGAACGGCCGCCTTGCGGGTGCCGGACTTGAGACCTTCAACGAAGAGCCGACCGATCCGAAAAATCCGCTGATCTATCTCGACAACGTGATCTGCACGCCGCACGTATCCGCGATGACCTCGGATGCGATGGTGCGCATGGGAACGACCGCGGCAAACAATATCGTCGGTTACCTTGCGCGCGGCGAGTGCGATACCAAGAACGTCGTCAATCCGGCGGTGCTAAAGAAGTAGCTAAAATGCTTCAAGGATGAAGTAGCACTTCGTTCGCCCTGATGTATAGAAGGGCGAAAAGGAGTCGGGCAATAAACTGCCGTTCATGCTTCGATACCTTAGCACGAACGGTGGGCTTTTTTGTATTGCTGATTGTTGGCTTTTTAATCGGTGATCATGGGCGAATACAAAAGCGAAATCCGCGATGGCATGCGCATCGACTGGGATGTGCCGATTGCAATGGACGACGGCGTGGTCGTGCGCGCCGATGTGTTCCGTCCGGTCGCGGATGGAAAATACCCGGCGCTCCTAAGCTATGGGCCGTACGGCAAGGGCCTCGCGTTCCAGGAAGGCTACAAGACCGCGTGGGACATCATGTGCCGCGAAAATCCAGATGCGGTCGCGGGCTCCACCAACAAGTACCAGGCGTGGGAAGTCATCGACCCCGAGAAGTGGGTGCCGGATGGCTATGTCTGCGTGCGCGTCGATTCGCGCGGCGCGGGCCGCTCGCCCGGTTACCTTTGCCATAACGATGCGCGCGAGACGAAGGATTTTCACGACTGCATTGAATGGGCCGCCGCGCAGCCGTGGTGCAGCGGCAAAGTTGGGTTGAACGGCATTTCGTATTACGCGAGCAACCAGTGGCGCGCGGCGGCGACGCAGCCGCCGCATCTTGCGGCGATCTGCGTGTGGGAAGGTTGGGTCGACAATTTCCGCGATTCGGCACGCCACGGCGGCATCATCTGCGTGTTCCGCAAGAACTGGCAGGACATGCAGGTGAAGACGGTGCAGCACGGCGTCGGCGAACGTGGCGCCAAAAGCCGCGTCACCGGCGAACTCGTGTGCGGGCCCGAAACTCTCAGTGAAGAGCGGCTCGTCAACAACCGCGAAAACATGTGGGGCGAATTTCTCGCGCGTCCGCTCGATGACTCCTATTACAAGGAGCGCAGCGGCGATCTGGCGAAAGTCACGGTGCCGCTGCTGTCGGCGGCGAACTGGGGCGGGCAGGGCCTGCATCCGCGCGGCAACTTCGAGGGTTACATGCGCGCGGCATCGAAAGACAAATGGCTGGAAGCGCACGGCGGCTCGCACTGGGCGCCGTTTTACACCGATTACGGCGTCGGGCTGCAGAAGCGTTTTTTCGACTACTTTCTGCAGGGCAAACAAAACGGCTGGGACCAGCAGCCGAAAGTGCTGCTGCAGGTGCGCCATCCCGGCGAAAAATTTGTCGAGCGCGCGGAGAACGAATGGCCGATTGCGCGCACGAAGTGGACGAATTTTTATCTGGATCCGAAAAGCAGGCGCTTGTCGCTCACCCCGGTGACGACGGACGAAGCCATCACCTACGAAACGATGGGCGACGGCGTGATTTTTTCGACGCCGCCGCTGGAGCAAGACACCGAGATCACAGGGCCGTCGGCGCTGAAGCTTTTTGTTTCGTCGGCAACATCGAACGCGGACATATTCGCGGTGCTGAGCGTATTCGATCCGCAGAATAAAGAAGTCGTATTCCAGGGCGCGCTAGATCCCCACACGCCGGTGGCCCAGGGCTGGCTGCGCGCATCGCACCGCAAGCTCGACCCGAAACTGACGCTGCCGTACCGTCCTTATCACACGCATGACGAAGACCAGCCGCTGAAACCCGGCGAGGTATACGAACTCGATGTTGAAATCTGGCCGACCTGCATCGTCGCGCCCAAAGGCTATCGCATTGCGCTGACGGTGCGCGGCAAGGATTACGTCTACGCGGGCGAAGCGGCGACACTGTCGAACATGAAAAACCCCATGCGGGGCTGCGGGCCGTTCGAGCACGACGATCCGACCGACCGGCCGCCGGCGATTTTCGACAGCAAGGTGACCCTGCATTTTGGCGCTCGGTGCCCGGCGGCAGTGCGGCTGCCCGTAATTCCGCCCAGATAAATCAGCAACCTGCGCTCGATGGCGGGTGCCCCGGCCGGCGGAATGTTAGAACTCATCTCAAAAATACAACGTCGACAAGCAACCGCCGATAAACGCCGATTGACGCCGATACAATTCCAGTCCTTTACCCGAATCAAGGTCAAGTTTCTTGAACTTATCTGCGTTCATCTGCGTTTATCGGCGGTTGCAAATTGTTTTTGAGACCGTTTTTAAATAACTAAGTGGCGGCGCTGCGGGTAAATGCGCTAAGCTAAAAAGAGATGGGAAGGCCTGTCCGTTTTTGCGTACGGCCCCGTCCCGATCACCCATAAAATTTCATCGATGGAATTGCCGTCAAGGCGAATCACGGGGAGAACAGCAAATGGCAAAGCTCAATATCAATGGCGTGGAGCGCGACGTGAACGTCGAGGCCAACACGCCGCTACTGTGGGCAATTCGCGAACAGGTTGGGCTCACCGGCACCAAGTACGGATGCGGTGTCGAGCAGTGCGGCGCCTGCTCCGTGCATATTAACGGCGAGGTGCGGCGGTCATGCTCCATTCGCGTCAGCGCGGTAAAACCCACTGACAGGATCGTGACTATCGAAGGCCTGTCGCTCGACAACTCGCATCCGGTGCAAAAGGCGTGGGCGGCAATCGACGTGCCACAGTGCGGTTATTGCCAGTCCGGGCAGATCATGGCGGCCGTAGCGCTGCTCAGGAAAAAAGCGCGGCCGACCGACAAGGACATTGACGAAGCGATGACCAATATTTGCCGCTGCGGCACCTATCAGCGCATCCGCGCGGCCGTGCACATGGCGGCGGGCACGGCCACCAGTGGCGGTTCCATCATTCACATGGAAACTGATTCAGCGAAGACGGGAGGCTCTGCCGTTCCCTCCGATGGCAGCAAGTCAGAACGTGAGGAAGTTCACTGAGGAGCCTCATTATGGACAACATTAACTCACGCAAAGTCACGAGCATTTCGCGCCGCAAGTTTATCGTCAGCTCCGCTGCGGCGGGGGGCGGGCTGGCGCTTGGCATCAATCTTCCATTCAGTATCTTGCCGGCCGCTGCGCAAAATGCCGCCGCCGATCCCGAAGTCACTGCGTGGGTTGTCGTCAGGCCTGACGACACCTGCATGATCCGTGTTGCTCGAACGGAAATGGGCCAGGGCACGCACACCGGCCTTGCCCAGCTCGTCGCCGAAGAGCTCGAGTGCGATTGGCGCAAAGTGATAGTTGAGCCGGTTACGCCCGGCCAGAACCTCGCCCGCAAACGCGTCTGGGGCGAAATGAGTACGGGCGGCAGCCGTGGCATCCGCATTTCGCAAGACTATGTCCGCCGCGGGGGTGCTGCCGCGCGCATGATGCTTATGCAAGCGGCGGCTGATGACTGGAAGGTCCCGGTAACCGAAGTCACCGTGTCCGACGGCATCATTACGCACGCGGCGTCCGCGCGCTCGACGAGCTACGGCAAGGTCGCTGCGGCGGCATCGAAATTGACCGCGCCGGATCCGAAGAGCATCAAGCTCAAGAATCCACGAACCTGGAAGGTGGCCGGCAAGCCGCTGAAGCGGCTCGACACAGCCAACAAGCTGAACGGCCGGAAAATCTATTCGATAGACGTCAAACTTCAGGGCATGCTGCATGCAGCAATCAAGCAGTGCCCCGTGTTTGGCGGCAAGCTCGTGAGCTTTGATGAATCCAGGGTCGCGGGCCTGCCCGGCGTGCACAAAGTGGTCAGGGTGAGCGAGACGACCGTTGCAGTCGTCGCCGATACCTGGTGGCGCGCCAAGGTGGCGCTCGACGCGCTTCCCATCGTCTGGGACGAGGGCCCCAATACATCCGTGTCCAGCGCATCGATCGCGGCGCATTTAAGGCAGGGCCTGACGGCGCAAGACGCGTTCGCCGATATTGACGATGGGGATGCATTGACGGCGATCGCCGGCGCCGCGAAAAAAATTGAAGCGATCTACAGCACGCCTTTCCTCGCCCACGCGACGATGGAGCCGATGAACTGCACCGTCAGGATCACGGCGGACCGGGCCGAGGCGTGGATGCCCAGCCAGAACGCGGAGGCCACACTGGCCGCACTGTCCGAGGCATCAGGGCTCCCTCTGGCAAGCTGCGAAGCCTACAACTACGACCCCGGCGGCGGCTTTGGCCGCCGCGGCGGCAATCAGGATTACACGCGCCAGGCAGCCGCTATCGCCAAGCAGTTTCCCGGCGTGCCGGTCAAGCTGATCTGGAGCCGCGAGGAAGATCAGGCGCACGATTTCTATCGGCCCATTTCGCAGTGCAGGCTGGCTGCAGGCCTTGATGAGAAGGGCAACATGGTCGGGTTGCACGTTCGTGTCTCGGGCCAGTCGATCAACGCGCAGGTCAATCCGGCGGGGATCAAGGACGGCAAGGACGTGCGGCAACTCCAAGGCTATTGGAAAGCACCGGGCGATGCGCAGCTTGGCTATACCGTGCCTAACCTGCGCATCGAGTATGCAATGCGCAACACGCCTGTGCCGGTCGGCACGTGGCGCGGCGTGAACACCAATCAAAACGGCGTTTACATGGAGTGCTTCATCGACGAAGTGGCGCGAGCAGCCGGCAAGGATACGCTCGAATTCCGCCGTGCACTGATGAGCAAGCATCCGAAGCATTTGGCCGTGCTCAACGCTGCTGCGGAAAAAGGCGACTGGGGCAAGCCGTTGCCGCCGGGCGTGCACAGGGGCATCGCGCAGTTCATGGGCTATGGCAGTTACTCGGCGGCGGTCGCTGAAGTCTCGGTCAGCGCGGAGGGCAAGCTGAAGGTGCATCGCCTGGTGCTGGCGCTCAATTGTGGCCATGCGGTGAATCCCGACCAGATCGCGGCGCAGGTCGAAGGCTCGGTGGCGTATGGACTTACGGCCGCGCTCTACGGCGAGTGCACGATCGAGAAAGGCCGCATCGCGGAGCTGAATTTCCATAACTACCGTATCCTGCGGCTCGCGGAAATGCCCAAGGTCGAAACGGTGATCGTGCCGACTTACGACTTCTGGGGCGGGGTGGGCGAACCGACCATCTGCGTGGTGACGCCTTCGGTGCTGAACGCGATTCATGCGGCGACCGGTAAACCGGTGCGCAGCCTGCCGCTGAAGAACGTCAAGCTCGTATAGCGTTCCTGCAGCAGAAACTGAAAGCGGCCAAACGGATTCTCGTTTGGCCGCTTTGTTTTTCGCGACTCGCAATAGAAATCCCCTCTCCACCTCACGAGGGGGAGAGCGAGTAGAGCGCGCGAGGGGGCCGGGCTAGGGTGAGGGGGTTGATTGTAGCAGCGCTGGTCTAAATGAGGCGAGCAATTTTTGCCCCTCACCCCAGCCCTCACCCCGCTGACGCGGGGCGAGAGGGCGCAACGTCTGACAGATTATTTCGTCAACTGCTCGCGCAGCCACTGCCACGCCGCGGGCCCCCATTCGCGCTCGCTGCGGGCCGCGATGTGGCCGTCGTCGGGATACACGCGCGCCACGCGGCCGGTGGGTGGGCCGCTTTCGAGCGCCAGGTAGAGATTGCCGATCGGTGTGAGGTGGTCGACTTTGCCGTTGACGAGAAACATCGGCATCGTCAGCTTGTCGAGCAGCCCGTTGTCTTTCAGCGACCAGCGCAGGAAATCCTTGCGCTGTTCTTCTTCGGTGATGGTGTGCGCCGCCGGCTTGGTGCCTCGCGGGCCGAACCAGTTGGTGCGCGCGCGTTCTTCCGCGGCTTTGCGCCATTCCGCGCGTTCTTCCGGCGAGCCCCAGTAACCGACGCCGCCCGGCGCGCATGAGATGAGTCCCTTGATGCGTTGATCGTGAGCGGCGAGCCGCATCACCCATAGACCGCCGCGGCTGACGCCGAAAGCGCCCAGCCGGTTGCCGTCGATTTCCGGACGCGCCGCCAGCGCATCCAGCGCGGCCTGCCACGCGACGACAGCTTCGGGCGTGTGATCGAACGTGGTCTGGCCGGTGCCCGGCGCATCAACCACCAGCGCCGCCATGCCTTCTTTCATTGCGCCTTCGGCATATTTCTCGCGGTCTTCCTTGTACATGTCGCCACCGCACATCACGAGCACCGCCGGCACTTTGTTCGATGCGGACGCACCCTTGGGCAAGCGCAGATAGCCGACAGCTTCCTTGCCGTCGCGCTGGATGCGGATGGTCTCGGGCGGCGTGTCGAGTAGTTCGGATGCGCGCCGAAAGCAATCCAGGTATTTGTTGTAAGACTCTTCCTTGATTTTGCTCATCGTCGGCGGGCAGATCGACGAGCCGCCGCGGTAGGGCGACGGGAAACGCGCGAGGCTGTAATAAGTCTTGGCCTGGATGAATGCGCTGCGTGCGGCTGCCTTGTCGCCGCGTTTCAGCGCGGCTTCGGCGTCCGTTTCGTAGCGCGCGGCCACCGCGCTCCACGCCGGCACCCAGTCTTCGTCTTCCGTGCCTTTGAGCTTCGCAACGGTGTCGAGCATGGGCTGCAGGTCATCGACCAGGTTGAACCAGCGGCGATAGAATCCGCCGGTGGC